>CAZJDV010000103.1:0-7725 GCA_964544865.1 uncultured Dehalococcoidia bacterium
AAGCAGCATTCAGCTCGACGACGGCACGATAGTCACGGTGTATTACTCCTCGGAGCTGCACGTGGAAGGCCCCTCGAGGACCGAGGTGCTGGGGATTCACGCCGCCGCCGTACTCTACAGGCCGGAGGACCTGTGAGAGGAGGGTTCTGGATGTTGGATTTTAGGTGCTAGGTGTGCAGGGGCGTCGCCCCTGCTGCCCTCAATCGGGACATGGATGTAGCTCAAGGAGGCTATAAGATGTACTACCGACGACAGCTACCAATCATGAGTGGGATCTACAGGCCGCTGGAGACCAGGCGGTTCATAATGACGGCGATGGGCGGCTACTGGCCGGTCATCCAGAAACTGCACAACGGCCACCTGGGAGTGGTGACGCGGGACGCCGACTTTCACATCGGAGAGCGAGGCCGCCTGGTGTTCGTGACCTCGCCCGACGGCGGCGAGTCCTGGAGCCACGCGACGGTGATCTGTGAAGAGGGTTCCGACAACCGGAACCCCGCCTTCGGGGTGGCCGCGGACGGCACCCTGCTGGCCTCGTTCATC
This sequence comes from uncultured Dehalococcoidia bacterium, assembly GCA_964544865.1. Classification (GTDB taxonomy): domain Bacteria; phylum Chloroflexota; class Dehalococcoidia; order Lucifugimonadales; family CAJWER01; genus CAZJDV01. The sequence goes on from CAZJDV010000103.1 coordinate 544, forward strand.
AGGCAGACCAACTACGCGGAAGGGGTCTATATGTCAGGTGAGGAACATGCGCCGACGGCCCTGTACATCTCACGGTCCGAGGACCACGGGGCCACCTGGACCACGTCGCTGGCAAATGTCGACGGTCAGGAGTCGTGGCCCGTCGGCTCGCCTTTCGGCAAGATGGTGACGCTGGATGACGGCACCATCATCATGCCCGTCCACAATTCGGCGGCGTCCTCCGTTATCCGGTCCCACGATACCGGCCGCACGTGGGTTGACCCGGTGGTTATCGCCGCCGGCGGGTACAACGAGACGGGCCTGTGCGACCTCGGCGGCGGCCATTTGCTCGTTGTCATGCGCGACAGCGACGGCGCCGCGATCTCCCAGTCGGACTCGGAGGACGGTGGCTACACCTGGAGCGAGCCCCGGCTGCTTACGGAGCCGACGGAGCATCCGGGCGACGTCATCAAACTGCAGGACGGCCGGCTGCTGCTAACGTACGGCCGGCGGGTCACACCTTGGGGCATACAGGGCATGGTAAGCGACGACGATGGCAAGACGTGGAACGGCGACGCAAAGCTATTGCTCGTCGCCGACAGCGGCGCGGACCAGGGCTACCCCAGCAATATTCAGACCGACGACGGCACCATAGTCACGGTCTACTACTCCTCGGAGCTGACCATCAGGAGGCGCCCCCGGCCCGAGATGCTGGGCATCCACGGCGCGGCGGTGCTATACAGGCCGGAGGACCTCTAGGGCTCGGAGCGAATAGATGGGCTCAGGCTACCGCCTGGCGACGTTCACCGCCGATGTCACCTGCCCCGTGGGTCACCCGCTGCTCGCGGGCCTGCGGGCGCCGGCGCGCGAGATCGTCGATAGGCTGCACGCCCGGGGATTCGTGATTACCGGTGCGGGCGCGCCCATCGTCGTCGTAGCGGTCGACTGGTGCGAGATTCGCAACCAGTCCTACGACCGGTGGCGCGAGGTTCTCGCCGGTGTCGCTGGGACCGTTCCGCAGCGCGTCTTGCTGTGCAGCGTCCACCAGCACGACGCTCCGGTCGCCGATCTGGGCGCCGCGGCCCTGCTGGCCGAGGCGGGTTTGGGCGGCGCCATGCTGGACACGAGATTCCACGAGAGGGCGGTCACGGCCGTCGCGGCCGCTCTCGGGCACGGGATGAAGCACACCCGCAAGGTTACCCATGTTGAGCTTGGCCGCGCGGAAACACTCGAAATTGCGTCAAACAGGCGGGTCGTGATGCCGGACGGGTCGGTGACGTTCAAGCGGGGAAGCGGCTCGGCAGGCGATCCGGTCTGTCGCCACGCGCCGGACGGAACCATCGACCCGTGGCTGAGGACTATCAGCTTCTGGGACGAGTCAACCCCGCTGCTGGCCTTGCACTCGTATTCGGTCCATCCGATGAGCCACTACGGGCAGGGAGGGGTGAGCGCGGATTTCGTGGGGCAGGCGCGCTCCCGACGGCAGCGCGATGAGCCCGGAACGCTCCAGATGTATGTATCTGGATGCAGCGGAGACACGACGGCGGGCAAATACAACGACGGCTCCTCCGAGAACCGTCCCGTCCTCGCGGGGCGGCTGTACGACGCCATGGCCGCAGCCTGGCGGATGACTGAGCGGCAGACCATCGGGCCGGTCAGCTTCCGTGCGGCGGAACTGGACCTGGAGCCCCGCAGCACGGAGGAATACGGGGCGGCGAAGCTGTGGAGCATTCTTGTGGACGAGAGCGCGGAAAGACGGGAGCGCATCCTGGCGGCAATGGAGCTTAACAGCATCGTGACGCTGGAGCGCGGTCGCCCGATCACGTTTCCTTGCCTTGACCTGGGGGCGGCGCAAATAGTGCTGTTCCCCGCGGAATCATTCGTGGAGTACCAGCTCATGGCCCAGCGGATGCGGCCTGACTCCTTCGTTATGTCCATAGGGTACGGCGAGTGCTGGCCCGGCTACATTCCAACCGACGCGGCCTTCCAGGAGGGCTTCGACGACGACTGGCTCTGGGTGGCTCCGGGTGGGGAGAACCGTATTCACGATGCGTTGGAGCAGGTGCTACGCTAGGCTGAGCGTCGATGACTGCCGGCGTATTCCTCGACCGACAAAGGAAGAGTGCAGAGAATGTACTACAGGCGAGAGCTGCCGATTGCGAGCGGGGTCTATCGGCCCCTTGCGACTAGGCGGTTCGTGATGATGACCATGGGCGGCTACTGGCCCGTGCTCCAGAAGCTCCCCAACGGCCATCTTGGCGTCGTCACGCGCGACGGCGGCTTCCACATCGGCGAGCGTGGCCGCGTGGTGTTCGTGACCTCGCCGGACGGGGGCGAGTCGTGGAGCCACTCCACAGTAATCGCGGCCGACGGGCCCGACAACCGGAACCCGGCCTTCGGCGTTGCCGCGGACGGCACGCTGCTGGCCGCTTACGTGGTGATGGACTGCTACGTCGACGGGAGCTTCAACACCAGGAAGTACCGGGGGCCGGCTATATGCCCGTGTACATCTCGCGCTCCGAGGACGGGGGCGCAACCTGGAGCGAGGGCCGGCCGATGGCGGGCCAGGGCCATGAGGTGTGGAGCGGTGCGGACAAGGTCGGCGATGCCAGGGCGTACAATGGATCGTCTCCATTCGGCAAGATGATAACCCTCGAGGACGGGGCCATTCTACTGACCTATATCCACGCCGTTAGCCTGGACGAGGAGAGGGAGTGGGCCGCGGCCGTCTTCGTGGCCCGGTCCCATGACGGGGGCCTCACGTGGGTGGAGCCGGCGACCATCGCCGAGGGCTTCGACGAGACCTCCCTGTGCGACCTGGGCGGCGGGCGGATGATCGCCGTGATGCGCCGGCCACGATCGTGGAGCCCTGGACAGCCCGGCTACCAGGACGACGAGTCCACCTGGCAGGCCGATTCGGACGATGGGGACCGCACCTGGGGCGAGCCACGGCGTCTAACCGGCACATGGGAACACCCCGCGGACGTCATCAGGCTCCAGGACGGCCGGATTTTCCTCACCTACGGCCGGCGTCCGCCCCCTTGCGGCATCCAGGGAATGGTCAGCCGCGACGACGGAAACACCTGGGACTACGGCAACAAGATAATCCTGGTCGGCGACGCCAGCGCCACCGACCAGGATTACCCCAGCACCGTCCAGCGAGACGACGGCACGATAGTCACTGTGTACTACTCGGACGAGCTCCACCTGCGGGGCCGGTCGGGACGGGAGGTGCTCGGCATCCACGGCGCGGCGGTGCTCTACAGGCCGGGAGACCTCTAGGAAGAGGGTTCTGGGTGTTGGGTTTTGTGTGCTAGCGGGATATGGACAACGGTCAAGGAGGATACAAGATGTACTACCGACGGCAGCTACCGATCATGAGCGGGGTCTACAGGTCCTTGCCGACCAGACGGTTCGTGATGATGACAATGGGGGGCTACTGGCCGGTCATCGACAAATTACCGAACGGCCACCTCGGTGTGGTGACCCGCGACGGCGACTTCCACGTGGGCGAGCGGGGACGGCTGGTGTTCGTGACTTCGCCCGACGGCGGCGAGTCCTGGAGTCATGCAACGGTCATCTCGCAGGAGGGCTCGGACAGCCGGAATCCAGCCTTCGGCGTGACCGCGGACGGCACTCTGCTCGCGTCTTTCATCAGGCAGGTCAACTACAAAGATGGGGTCATTGACGGGTCACTCGGGCTGCCGACGCCGCTGTATATCTCGCGCTCCGACGACAACGGCGCGACATGGGAGACATCGCTGGCTAAGGTGGACGGCAAGGACTCGTGCCCCGTCAGCTCGCCCTTTGGGAGGATGATAACGCTCGCGGACGGCACGGTCCTCATGACCTACTACTACGCCTCGGCGGTGTACATCATCCGGTCTCACGACGGAGGACGCACGTGGGTGGACCCTGTGGAGATCGCCGGAGGGGGCTACGACGAGACGTCGATCTGCGACCTGGGCGGCGACCGGATGCTGGTCCTCATGCGCGACGACGACCCGGGCGCGGTGTCCCAGTCGGACTCCCAGGACGGCGGCTATACCTGGAGCAAGCCACGGCTGCTGACGGGCCCCGCCGAGCATCCCGCCGACGTCATCAAGCTCCAGGACGGCCGGCTGCTGATGACATATGGCCGGCGCGTGACTCCCTGGGGCATACTCGGCATGTTGAGCGACGACGACGGCAAGACGTGGAACACCGAAAGCAGGATCATGCTCGTCGCCGACAACGGCACCGACCACGGCTACCCCAGCAATGTCCAGCGGGACGACGGCACGATTGTCACTGTGTACTACTCCTCGGAGCTGCGCATCCCGAAACGCCCCCGGCCGGAGGTCATGGGCATTCACGGCGCCGCCGTGCTTTATAGACCCGAGGACCTGTGAGAAGAATGTTTTGGGTGTTGGACCTTGGAGTCTAGCGGTATCCCGCGAAGGCGGCGGACAAAGCAGATGGGGTAATACGATGAGCTTTTTCTTCGTTCAATTGGCCGATCCCCAGTTCGGCATGTACGCCGACCTGAGCGGGTTCGACAACGGCAGGGTCGAGGCCCTCACGAACATGGGCCTGAAGGTGGAACAGGTTCCCAAGACCACGGGACTTGCCTACGAGACGGTGCGGTACGAAAAGGCCATCGCGGCTATCAACCGGCTCGGCCCCGACTTCGTCGTCACCTGTGGGGACATGTGCAACAACAAGGTCGATCCGACCGAAGAGCTGGCCGAGCTCATGCGGATCACCGCGAGTCTCGACCGCGGCATACCCATGCACTGGGTGGCCGGCAACCACGACGTGACCAACGAGCCCACGGCGGCATCTATTGCGCGGTACCGCGAGAGGTTCGGTGACGACCTGTACTCCTTCGACCAGAAGGGCAGCCACTTTGTCGTGCTGAACAGCACGGTCTGGCAAGAGCCGTCGAACGTGCGTGAGGAGTTCGAGCGCCAGGTCGACTTCCTGACGGCCGATCTCCGCGCGGCCCGGAACGGCGGCAGTAAACACATCGTCGTGTTTACCCACCACCCTCTGTTTCTGACCCACCTCGACGAGGGCGATAGCTGGCTCGTCATCCCCTGGGAGCGCCGCCGGGTGCTGGTCGACTTGCTGAAGGAGTATGGAGCGGAAACGGTCTTCGCGGGCCACTGGCACAGGAACCACGTCTCCTATCACGGGGATCTCCAGGTGGTGTGCTCAGGGCCCGTGGGCCTTCCCCTGGGAGACGACCCGTCCGGCCTGCGGATCGTCAAGGTGCTCGACGACCGGATCGAGCACCGCTACTATGCTCTCGACGATGTGCCGGTTAGCGTCGATCTGGAGGAATAGGTATGAGTGTGGACCGAGAGGCTCGCAGAGCCCAGCTATACGGTCTCCTCGGCGACCTTCCCAGTCGAGATCGGGACGTCTCCGCGACGAAGGTCGGCGAGGAGGAGCAAGAGGGACTCGTTGTGGAGAAGCTGGTGATTGACCTGAACGGTGCCGAGCCGGTTCCGGCCTATTTCACGAGGCCGGTCGGCGGCCGAGGCCCTTTCCCGACCGTCTTGTACAACCATGCCCACGGCGGCGACTACATCCTCGGCAAGGACGAGCTGATTTTCGGGCGAGGAGCGCTCCAGGACCCGCCGTACGCCGCGGCCCTGGCCCGGATGGGCTACGCCGCGCTGTGCGTCGACACCTGGGCGTTCGGGGAGCGTCGCGGCCGCTCCGAGGGGGCGATCTTCAAGCACATGCTGTGGCACGGCCAGGTCATGTGGGGGATGATGGTATACGACAGCATCCGGGCCATCGACTACTTGGAGTCACGGTCCGACGTGGACCGGGACCGCCTCGGGACCCTGGGAATCTCCATGGGCAGCACCATGGCATGGTGGGTCACGGCCCTCGACACGCGAGTGAAGGTCTGTGTGGACATCTGCTGCCTGACGGACTTCCACGCACTGATCGAGGCCCGCGGACTCGACGGCCACGGCATATTCTACTTCGTGCCCGGCCTTCTGAAACACTTCACGACGGCGCAGGTCAACGGGCTCATCGCGCCCAGGGCTCATCTGAGCCTGGCGGGCAACTACGACAAGCTGACCCCGCCCGCCGGGCTCGACCGCATCGACGCCGAGCTGCGCGAGGTCTACGCAGCCGAGGACGCCCCGGACGCATGGAAGCTGCTGCGCTACGAGATCGGCCATTTCGAGACCGCCGTAATGCGGGCCGAGATCCTCGCGTTCCTCGAGGAAAGACTGTAGGGGGGCTGGGGTACGGGGTACAGGGTGCGGATTGGGGTTCGGTCGGCAAAATGTCGTTGGGACAAGAGGTTAGATCATGAAGATCACCGAGATTCGCCCGTGGATCGTGGATGTGGCGGGGAGAGACGAGGGTTCTAAGGCGGGCGGCCGGCCGGCCGGCAAAGCCGCTGGTCTTCGTGGAGGTGAGCACCGACGAGGGTATCACCGGCTGGGGAGAGATCACCACCTACCCGAGCGATGTCGCCAACAGGGCGGTCACGGGGATGGTGCGGGACTCCGCTGAGCTGCTGATAGGGGAGGATCCTTCGCGCATCGAGGCGCTATGGAACAAGCTCTTTCGCCAGTTCACCTACGTCGGCACCCGCGGGGCTGTCAGCGCGGTGGTCAGCAGCATCGACATCGCCCTCTGGGACATTCGCGGCAAAGTGCTTGGCCAGCCCGTCTACAAGCTGCTGGGCGGCGAAGTCCGTGACAGGATAGGGCTGTACACCCACCCACCCAGGCCCCATACCCCCGAGCAGGCCGCCGCCGACGCCCGGGAGATCGTCGACTCCGGCCACCGCGCCCTGAAGCTGGACCCGTTCTGGAAGGAGATGGCCGGCAAGTCTATCGCCTACATGGACGGCCAGATCAGCCCCCGGATCGCCGCGAAGGCAGTAGAGATCATCGCGGCGATTCGCGAGGAGGTCGGCCCTGAGATCGAGATGCTGATTGACGCCCACGGCAATTTCAACATGCCCACGGCGGTGTCACTCGCCAACAGCCTGGCGCCCTACGGCATACACTGGTTCGAGGAGCCCGTGCCCCCCGAGAGCTACCACGCGCTCAGCCAGGTGCGCGAGCAGGTGTCCGTTCACATATGCGTCGGGGAGCGCCTGCACACCCGGTTCGAGTTCCTGCCCATACTCGAGAACCAACTGGCCGACTTCATCATGCCCGACGTGACCTGGACCGGCGGCAT
>CAZJDV010000104.1:0-7505 GCA_964544865.1 uncultured Dehalococcoidia bacterium
TGTCGTCGCGAAGGCATCAAGCCCGCCAACTTCTACTCGTGGACCAAAGAGTTCAAAGTAGTGTTTCTGGATAGATCTACGGTCTGCCAGCAGACTGCTGAACGGGGGGTGTGCAGAGGGGCGTTGCCCCTTTGCCGGATATGTGAGGGTGTCCTTCACATACATTTTCTCCATTTGCTACCGAGAAAATGGGTGGCCGAGAGGGTTCTTCCGCAGGCTGCTAGAAAACATAGGAAGGTGACAAGTTGCCGATACGTATAAGGCGAGACGATCCAGCCGATCCGCCACCGGTGGACGAGATCGACCAACCCGAGATTGTCGTGGATGCGAGGCGTGCGGAAGACAGCCCAGCCAACGTGGCAACGGAGGTTGATGATACGCCTCGGGCTACGGCCCCCCCATCCCAGACAAGCTGGGCGATGGTGAATTGCCGGTGCACTGTGACGGGACGCTCGTACCAGCTTGCGTTTCGCAGGGAAGCCGGCACTTACGTGCTCGTGTCGATCGACCGTGCCGCGTCGCCGAATGCGTCCAAAGACATGGACGGACTTGAGGGGCCGTTCGACTGGACAGCCTTTGAGTGCCCCGAATGCGCCGCAAGCTGGCCCAGATACCGGAAAAGGGGGCTGTTCGTCATAGTCTGCTCCTGCCACTCGCTATTCTGCGGCAGCGAGGAGGCGAAGGACACTGGGCTGCAACGAAGGAAGGGTCGGTCAGGCGAGGAGTGGTGGTGGCGCTGCCCAGAGTGCAAGATAGACCAGCGCGTCAAGGTAGGGCTCGACTCCGTGAAAGGGCAGGCCCTCAAGGGAAAGTGACCTGACAGACTGGACCATGCCCAGAAATCCGGCCGAAAAGGGTGTCCAGAGGGGCGCCGCCCTTTTGCCGGGAGGTTGAGGGTGTCCCTCAAGTACAACATCTTCCCATTCCTGGCCAGGAAGATGATCGACGGGATGGTCGAAAGGGTTTGTCGTTCGCACTCCCAGCGCCGCCCGGGGTAGGAAAGGACATCGACATACGCGAGATGCCCGGAATCAGAATCATGACGCGGGCCTCGTCGCGAGCGGGACCAAGAGTCTCGCGCGCGACTATCGCTTTGTCTCTTCTCAGCGGCCTGTTCGTTGCCGCGGTCCTCGCCGGCATTCTAAACGGCAGGGTATTTCAAATAGACGGTATCACCAGGTTGGTCGGGGTCCTGGCGGCTTTCATCACGGGAGTGCTGGTGACCTGGTCTATCCGCTCGATCGGGTCGGGCATGCGAGGGGCCCTGATATGGCCGGCGGCGTTGTCCCTGTCGGCGGGCTCATTGTTGCTGGGCCTCTATATCAGCATCGCCTCCCAGGGGACCGGCTTCATGTCGGAGCTCATGGGCGCGCTGGCGATACATCTCATAATGCTGCTGGCCGCCGTCGCGGGCGTGCATCTGGGCCGTGTCGGGATACCGATCAGACGGCTCCGCCGTTCACGTATACGCGTCACCGCTGCGAGACGCGTATCGCCGGCCGGCGACAGCGCCGAGCTTCTCCCGGCCACCTTGCACTCCACCGACCTCTCCTGGCTGAGTGGCCGGCTCGGGAATCTCCTGCACACGCGCAAGACTCCGGTTGGCGCCGGACGTGGGCATTGGATGCCGCAGCTCCTGCGGAGATTGAGGTCTGTCTCCCGGCGCCGATGAGGCGCCATCAAGAGGCCCTACCGGACCCGACGTAGCCGCCCGTGGGCCGGCCGCCAATGTCATGGGGCTTCGTCATACTCCTCTCCGGTGCTCGTCGCCGGTCGTGAGAGTGGAAAGGTACCTTGCTTGGACTAAAGGCGGTTTGATATGGGTAATTCCGGTGAATGTATCTTCTCTCTGCACGGCGAACGAGAAGGACACTTGAATGCAGTTACTGGAGTACATGGAGCGGTACGAGTAGGCTGAAGCCCATCCACCGCTAACCATGGATTGAGCCGGATCGGCCCCATCATCTGCTTGAGGCAGCGGCCGCGGGATGCTCCTGGCGCATTCGCGCCAGAAAAGACTTGCTGACATGCAAAGCGAAATGGAAGTCAGGCCGGAGGTCGACGCGCTCCTGAAACGTGAGCTGCCCGGGCTGCTGGGCGTGGTCGGCACCAACTCCCAGAACGGCTTTCCCCATCTGGTCCCCGTGTGGTTTCGCTGGGACGGCGCCCTGGTGCGCATCTGGACCCTGGAGTCACGCATCTGGGTCCGAAACCTGGCCCGCGACCGACGCGTCGGCTTCTCGGTGCAGGAAACCGCAGAACCCTACCAGGCCGTCATCATGAAAGGCAGGGCCACTATCGTCACCGGGAACGACGATGGTGTCTCGGCCGAGATCGAGTCGATAACCCGTCGGTACGTCCCCAAATCAGACGTGGCCGCCTACATTGAGGAATGGAAAGGACTCCGCACCATCGTAAGCATCAGGCCCGAGAAAATTCTATATCGCAGCGACTAGGCGCTCGACGTTGACCCTTTCGGCGCATCTGTCATAAGGTAGATGCCATCTAAAGGGACTGGAGGACTTGCCTTATGAAGATCACCGGACTCACGGTTCACATCCTGCAGCCGCGGCCCAACCCGGTCCGCGAGAACCCCGAGCACAAGTACTCGATGGACCGCCAGTACGGCGTCGCGGTCGCGTCCACCGACTAAGGGATCGAGGGCATCGTCCAAGCCAGCGGGACGGTCGAAGGGGCCGATTCGGTCCGGGGCCTCGCTCGGGGGTGGGCCCAGAACCGCGAGCATATCGAGGGCCAGGACCCCTTCGATCGGCGGTCGCGTCGAGGAGGTCTTGGCGAATAGGTTCAAGTGGCCCAATGAGGAGCTCGCGCTGGTCGATTATCTGCTGTGGGATATCGCCGGCAAGGACCCCGCCACTCTGGTCAAACTACACACCCTAAGGGAAAAGAACAACTGTTGCGGGACCGATGCACCTCCAAATATCGAGCCCCAGGGCCGTGATTAGCAGGATTGCCAAGCCCCTGGAGACAGCGGGGCTATATAAGCTATGCCCTATCAACTGATTGCCGACACGCCGGGCCACGCGGCCCTCCGCAGCTACGAAGAATCCCCTCTAAAGAGGGACGAAGTCCGCGTGCGTAGCCTCTTCAGCTCGGTCAAGCACGGGACCGGGCTGAGGGCGTTCCGTGGCGCCTCGGCCGATACCGCAGACAGATGGGACAAAGACCTCATGCTCCACCGCCGCGGCGAGAGAGCCGAGAGTACGGCCCCGATGTTGCTCGGCGAGATGTACGTGGGGACGGCGTCCGAGGTAGGCGAACAGGTCACAAAAGTAAAGGTCGGCGACCGGGTCTTCGGCGCCGGGTCTGTTCAAGAGAGCCACACGGTCTCAGAAGGCCGGATAAATGTGGCGCCACAGGGGGTGCCCTGGCAGTCTCTGGTCTACTGGGAGGCGGCGTTGTACGCGATGGGTGGGGTAAGGGACGGACAAGTACGTTTGGGAGACCGAGTGGCTGTATTCGGCCTTGGAGCCATCGGCCAGATGGTGGTGCAGGCCGCCCAACTCAGCGGCGCCGGCTGGGTGGCGGCGATAGACCCCATTGAACGTCGCCGGAATGCGGCAACGCGCCACTGGGCCGATCTGGTCCTCGATCCCACACAGATCGACGTGGGCGTTGAGATCAAGGAGGGCACCGACTCGCTGGGTGTGGACGTGTCGCTGGAGACAAGCGGCTCGTATGCGGCACTCTATCAGGCGCTGCGGTCCACCCGTTACCAGGGGACGGTGGCGTCGACCGCGTACTACGTTGGCCCCGGGACAGACCTTGTCATGTCCGGGGAATGGCACCGGAACCAGTTACGCCTGGTCTCTAGCCGAGCCGGTACCCCACCCCCCAGAGAGCATAGCTGGGACTATGCCCGATTCCGGTCGGAGGCCCTGGCGCTCCTGGTGGGAGGCCGCCTGCAGGCCGACGACCTGATCGATCCCATCGTGCCGTTCTCTCGCGCCGCAGAGGCGCACCAAGAGATCAACGAGCATCCGGAGCGCTCCATAAAGCTGGGTATCGACCACACCAAGGAGTAGGCATATGAATGCATTTCAGCGGGTAGCATGCCACGCGGAGCGCGAGTACCAGGTATTGCGGGAGCTGGGTGACCCGGACATCTACGCCCGTACGTCGAAGCACTACATGCTCGCTCCGGGGACCGACGGACCCGACTCGGCCCCGCTGGGTAGGCTCTTGCCGATCACGCTGCAGGAGGGCGTGCCGGCCCGCGTTCCTATTTTCAAAGGCGATGCTCTAGGCGAAGCACGAAATGATGGCGAGCTGGAAAGCGTGAAGCTCGGCGTGCGCATTGTTCAGACGAACCCGCAGGATAGCTTTGCGTTTCGCTTCAACAGCCGGACGCTGCCCCTGGAGAACGCGAAGGTCGGCACCCGCTACGGCGGAATCGTGGCCTGGGCCGCGGCGAGGACAGGGGTGTTCCAGGGGATCAACACTTACTACTGGTACGAGTTCGACCTTCCCCTTGACCTCGTCCGCGAGGGCGATAACGATCTGGAGGTGACCATGGGGCGCCACTTCAAGGCCATGACCGCGGACCGGGGCCTGCAGCACGTGGAGGTGAGGGTGGATTACGTTGAGCCGGAGGTGCCGGCCGGGGGCCAGATATGAAAGTCCAGCACAGGAAGCACAGAGGTTTGGCATCGCACCATAGCGTGGCTGGCATCGGTCTGGGACAGGGAGCTTTGGGCTCACCGAGACTTCACGCAGCGGCGCCCGGCCCGGCGACCCCCCACGGGCCGAGTGAGTACGTGAACGTCGGTTCCCGCCGCCAGTTGCTCTTTGACGATTTCTTTGTGGCAAGAGGCAAGGCAGAGTTCGAGAGTTATCCGCACAACATTCGCTGGAGCTGCGGAAAGACCGAGAAGACGCCGGCCGAGAGCATCTCTTTCGACAAACAACCCTGGGAAACAGGCGCCGCCTGGCTTTGCGCTCTGTACGACGGAGGTCGCTACCGACTCTGGTACCATCTGGCCGGTAAGAGCGCCCAGCCCGCGCCAGGGGAGTTGCCGGAAGGTGCCAGTGTCGGATACGCGGAATCGGACGACGGGCTCAACTGGCGCAAGCCGCTGCTCAAGGTAGCGGAGAGGTACGGTTTCAAGGAGAACAACGTTGTCTTCGCTGGTTGGCCCGATGCCTCGGGTGTGGAGTTCGGAAGTGTATTCATTGATCCCGCCGCCAGGTCCGAAGAGCGTTACAAGATGCTCTACACGGCGAACGAGAGCCGGCAACGAGTCTTCGTGCCGGACCTACCCTGGACGCAGGAAGCGGGAGTGCTGCGGGGTGCCTACTCGAGCGACGGCATTAACTGGACGCGTTACCAGCATAACTTTCTGGGGAAGTATTGCGACTCTCAAAACGTAGCGACGTACGATCCTGTGCTGGGGAAGTACGTCGCCTACATCCGCGGAGTGGCTTACAGCGGAGGGCTGGTCGTGGGGGAGAATCCGGTGAAGGAAGGCCGGCAGGGGCGGGCAGTGGCCCGGATGGAGTCGGACGACTACAAAGAGTGGTCCTATCCGGAGATTGTCCTCTCAAGCGATTTTTACGACGGTCTCGGCCTCGATATCTACAACAATGGCTACTCCCGGTACGAAGGGGCCGAGAACGCCCATTTCATGTTTTCGTCGGCCCTTCACCACCGGGAGGGTCAATGGAGGCCAAAGGTCGCCGTGAGTCGGGACAACCGCACCTGGGTGCGGCCGACGCGAGAGGTCTTCATCCCGCTGGGAGAGTCGGGGAGTTTCGACGATTCCGGGATCAGTGTGGCCCCCGGTTTCCTGCCGGCAGGAAAGGATCACCTCGCCCTCTACTATCGTCCCTACAGCCTTAGGAAGGGAACGGCTATTGCCAGATTCCAGCGTATCCGGCGGCAGCCTGCGCGACCAGCCCATCTGGGACGGGTAGTGTTCAAGCGAGATCGCATCGTGGGTATCGAGGCAGGCGCTGAGGAGGGCACCTTCTGGACACGTCCCCTCGAGTTCCAGGGCAGGGAGCTGGTCCTCAACGTGGAGCCGACCGGCCCGGACCCACAGCTACGCGTACAGTTGGTGTGCGTGGAGACCCAGGCTGGGTCACCTCAGGGGCGCGCCTCGTACGAAATAGATGCCGTTCCTCAAGGATACGGCTTCGAAGACAGCGTGCCGTTGACAAGGGATGAGTTGGACGGCGTGGCGCGGTGGAAAGCCGGTGCGGCGCTGGGCCACCTTGCCGGCAGGCCGATTCGCCTTCACTTCCGTCTGAAATCACTGCGCATCTACGCGTTTCAGTTCGTTGGCTGAGGCAGGGAGGAAGGTAGGGTCCGAGGGTCTGCAGACGCAATTTGAAAGCCGCCTGGGGGACAACTGCTGTGGATAGAGGTTTCGTGCTGGAGTCCGTGGGGGCGAAGGTCATCGCTCACCGAGATGGTGCGTGGGAACTGGAGTTGGAGGTGCCCCGGGAGCCCGAAGCCAGTATGCAAACAGTGATGACCATTTGAATCGATCCCACGTGGAGATGCCAACGCCGTGCATCAGAAGCTGCGCAAGCCACGAAACCAGCCTGAGACGAGGCCCCCCCATTCCGTCTCGGAAAAGGGCCTCTCCGATGACTGCCGTCAGAACCTCGGACCCTATCTCTACCGGCCCTCTTGCCCACGACGTAGGATCGTTTCCGCCTCTTCCATCGCCCTGGGCTTCCAGTCCATAAGCGTACGTAGCACATCTTTGGCTGAGTCTTCCGAAGGCACGGCGGTGTCGCCGTACTTGTCACGCCAATGCCCTTTCAAGGCGAATATCAATAGCACGGGATGCGTCTTAGGGTCTCGGAGCCGCTGGAACATGATGTCTTCCAGGGACTCCCGGAAGGATTCCCTCGCAGCCTGGAATCGCTCCCTGAAGGCCAGAGCTCCGCTGTCCCGCCAGTTGTACACGGTCTGCCTGCTGACGTTGGCGGCCTTGGCAGCGGACAGTATGGTGCCTGCCGTGGCGTAGTTACCCAGGAACGATTGCTGGTGTCGTCCCACATCCGCCCTCAGAACAGCTCCGTGACCAATTCGTGACCATTCGACGGGAACGGACAAATGGTCAGGGCTCCGGTAATACTCCAGAGCCGCTTGGCTATGCGGGTCGGGGCTGGTGGGGGATAGAGGACTCGAACCTCTGACCTTCTGTGTGTAAGACAGACGCTCTAACCATCTGAGCTAATCGCCCCGACGTTGTGAGGGCGCGGCGGCGCCACGTGGATGGGCCTCACCGCCAGCCCCGTCAGCTTGACGATATGAGTGGGGAAACATAATCAAAGTGCGCTTGGCGGGACTCGAACCCACGGCCTCAGCCTCCGCAGGGCTGCGCTCTATCCAACTGAGCTACAAGCGCTCGAAAAATCCGAACCGTCTGGTAATATTGGTGAGTCTGGTGCCGAAGGAGGGATTTGAACCCACACACCCGTAAGGGTACTACGTCCTGAACGTAGCGCGTCTGCCGTTCCGCCACTTCGGC
>CAZJDV010000105.1:0-2205 GCA_964544865.1 uncultured Dehalococcoidia bacterium
GGAACACCTCGCCGCTGGGCAGCAGGACGCCCCGGGGGTGGCCGAACCGCCAGGCGATCATGTCGTTCCACAGGTCCGCCTGCGCCCGAGAGCCTTCCGTCCCGGACTCCGAGCCGACGGGACTATCGTAGACCCGCAGGTCTTCGGATCGCTCCCATGTGTGGCCGAAGTCGTCGCTCAAAGAGACCTGAATGCCCGGAGGGTCGCCTCGGTGAGAGTACACGGCGAGCAACCGGTCCCCGCCGGCCGGTATCGGCTGGCAGTGCTGGCCCGGTAGCCCGGTGGCCACCGGCTCGGTCCAGGACCGTCCGTCGGGACTCCCCCACGCTATGTGGACGTCCCGCGCCTCGCCCGTGTTCGGGTCATGGGTCCAGAACATGGCCACCAGCTCGCCCGTGCCGGGGTGGACGCCGATCCTCTGGTCCCAGTAGTACAGCTCGTTTTTTGGATGCATGGCCACCTGCACGTCCTCGGTCCACGAGGCGCCATCGTCGCGGGACAGGAGCATGCGGGCACCCGGCCGCCCGGGAGACGGGTCCTCGTAGGTCTTCCAGTACTCGTAGGGTTGCGCCAGGGTTCCATCGGCAAGGCGGAACACGTGGGTGCACGGCGAGCCGGGGTTGGGTGGCGTCTCGACCCGAACGCGCGGCCCCCAGGTGCGCCCGCCGTCGGCAGACCTGGTATGGATGATGCGCATCGGAAGCAGTCCCTGGGTCCGAGGGTGGATGAAGGGCGCCTCTGGGTCCGATGCGTCCACCCACAGGCCGGTGCCTGTCAGCACGCCGGGCGTGGACTCAAATATCTCGAAACCCTTCACCTCCCCCGGCGTCCCATCCCAGGCGCCCTTGCCGTGGCCGTCGTGCCGGACCTCCCAGGTCTGTCCCAGGTCGGTGGAGGCCATCATGCCCTCGTGCCCGTCAGGCGACTCGCGGGCGCTGCCCCAGCGAAACGCCACGTACAGAGTGCCGTCCGCCGCCAGCGCCACGTTGGTTCGGACGCACGTCCTCATATGAAACGGCGCATCGCGGGCGTCCCAGACGTAGCCGGAAGCAATAATTCGCACGAGAATCTCCCTTCACTTTTCGACGAACGGAGAGGAGACGCGAGGTCTAATCGAACAGCAGCACGCTGCGTGCCACCTCGCCCTTGCCCAGGACCTCGAAGGCGCTGTTGACCTCTTCCACGGGGAACCGGCGCGTTATGAGCTCATCCAGCCGCAGCTTGCCGGCCTTATACATGCTCAGCAGGCGCGGGAACTCGATATGGGGGCGGGCGCTGCCGTACATCGACCCAATTACCGTCTTCTCCTGCATCAGGTCGCGGGCGTCAATAGTCACCGGCGTGTTATTCGGGGCATGGCCCACCCAGACCGTGATGCCGCGAGGACGGGTGCACCTGATGCTCTGCACGAAGGGCGCCTCCAACAGGCCGATGGCCTCGAAGGCGTAATGGGTGCCGCCCCCGGTCAGCTCGGTGATTCGCTCCACCGGGTCCTCCCTCGACGCATTGACGGTGTGAGTGGCGCCGAATTCCCTGGCCATGTCCAGCTTGTTATCGAGCAGGTCCACGGCGACGATGGTTGTCGCCCCGGCGATGGACGCGCCCTGTATGCAATTGAGCCCGACACCGCCCGCGCCGAAGACCGCCACCGTGCTCCCCGGCTGCACTCCGGCGGTGTTGATCGCCGCGCCGACCCCTGTTGTAACGCCGCAACCCACCAGCGATGCCTGTGGAAACGGTATGTCCGGGTCGATTTGCACCGCGGCCACCTCTGGGACGACGGCGTAGGCCCCGAATGTGCCCAGGCCGGCAAGTGGGTTGACCTTGGTACCGGTGTCCCTCACATAGGGCTTGGCGTTGGGGAGCGGCGAGCGCTGGCAGAGGTTGGGCCATCCCTTCTGACACATCTCACAGATGCCGCAGCTCGCCTTCCAGGACAGGATCACGTGGTCGCCGGGCTTCACGTTGGTGACGCCCGGACCGGCTGCCTCCACGACGCCGGCGCCCTCGTGGCCCAGCAGGGCGGGCAGCGCGTGGTGGGTCCACTCCCCTTTTACGACGTGCCAGTCGGAGTGGCAGACCCCGCTGGCCATCATCTTGACCAGCACCTCTCCCGATGCCGGTTCTGCGAGCTCCAGTTCCTCGATCACCAGGGGTGTGTTCGGCTCGTACAGGACGGCGGCCTTCATGTCGTACGACCTCCTA
>CAZJDV010000105.1:2215-7488 GCA_964544865.1 uncultured Dehalococcoidia bacterium
TAAAGCTTCAGCTCCAGCCTGGGCTTGCGCAACGTGTCGGGCAGGCCGGTCTCGCGCATGAATCTCACCAGGTACTCGTGAACGTCCTTCGCAGCGTCGCCATTGCCAGAGATGACGTTCTGCAGCTGCGATGGGTCCGATTGAAGGTTGTACAACTGCGAGAAGCCCTCGTCGAGGCTGTAGAGCAGCGACCACTCGGCGGTGGTGACGGTGGTGACTGGAGCACGGCCGAGGCGCCGGCGGATGTTGTCTACCGAGCGCACCGGATCGCCCGGGTTGGCGAAGGGCACGGTGGACACAGCGAACTCGCGGCCCGGCGACGAGCGGTTGTGCGTCTTTCCAAGCAGCGACTGGCCCTCGACCCACGAGGGAGTGTCCTGTCCCATGATGTCCAAAACGGTCGGCATCACGTCTATGGCCGAGGTCAACCCTCCATACACCCCGGCGCCTGCCTGGGGGACATAGATCAGCAGAGGGACGAGGACGATATCTTCGTAGAGCGGCGAGAAGTCCCAGAGCGCCTCCGGGTCGCCGTGCTGATACAAGGCGCCGTCGGGGCGTTTCGCGAACGTCAGCTTGCCGAACATGCCGCCGTGCTCCCCGAAGTAGAAGCCGTGGTCCGAGGTGAAGATTATCGCCGTATTTTCCATCAAGCCCATGTTCTCGACCAGCCTGAGCAGGTATCCCACCCAGGTGTCCACCATTGTGACCTCGCCTCGATAGGTGGCGAGGGCCTTTTCGACCCGCTTCTCGGAGAAGCCCGGCGAGTCCCGCCAGTTCCCGTAGATCGGCTGCACCACCTCTCCGTCGTAGTCGGGCATGTACAGCTCGGTGTAGTAGCCAGGCGCGTCCCACGGTTCGTGGGGGTCCCAGGTGTCGACGTAGAGGAAGAAGTCCTCTTTGTAGTGGTGTTGCAGCCACTCCATGGCGCCGGTCATCGTCTGGGCGACGTTCCGGTCCGACTCGTACCGCCAGGCCTCCTTGATGTCGCGCGACTCGTGGTGGTGCGACTTGAGCAGGCGCGTCACCGAGCCCTCCTGGCCCGAGTGCATGGAGAAGGTCTGGAACCCCTGGTCGTAGTTCATGCCGCCGCGCAAATAGAAGGGAGTATCGACCATGGCTGCGGTGTGGATACCGTTGGATGACAGAATCTCCGCCAGCGTCGTCGTGTCCGGGGACAACGGCTCCCAGCCCATGAACGACATAGTCCAGCGTCCCGTGGCGTGGTCGGCGCGCGTCGGCATCGTGGGGAACCCTGCTGCGTAGTGCCGGTCGAACCGCGTCGACCGGGCCGCGAGGGCGTCGAGAGACGGCGTGATGACGTTCTGCTTCCCATATGCACCGAGGTGGTCCTGCCGGAAGGTATCGGCGACGATCCAGATGACGTTCATTCCCTGCTCCAGCGGTTGATGACGCGCGGACGCCGCGCCGGTCGAAGCGTACCAGCCATCGGGCCCTCGCGCAACAACATGAGGCACTTGAGCAGGGCACTATCGTCGAGGTCGACGTCTCGGCGAACGCACGAGTAGTCCGAATTGGCGACCCGCGATCATCAGTTCGACCAATGCCCCAAGTTCGCCCTTCATTCACAATTGACCACGAGTCGAGTGGGCGAGACCACATTTTGGGTGTATTATGGTCGCATGCCACCTCTCCTCGAAGCTAAGAGCCTGACCAAGCACTATGGCTCTACCATCGCTCTCGAGTCCGTCGATTTCCAGGTAGACAAAGGTGTGACCGGCCTGCTCGGTCCCAACGGGGCAGGCAAAAGCACGGCGATCAAGCTGTTCCTGGGACTCATAAATCCGACATCGGGCTCGGCGGAGGTGATGGGCGCAAGACCCTACGAATCGGTGGAGGTTCGCAGCCGTCTAGGATACATGCCCGAGCATGACTGCCTTCCCAGCTCGATTACGGCGTCCGAGTTCCTGACCCACATGGCGCAGGTCAGCGGCTTGCCCCCCTCGCACGCCAGGACGCGCGCCGCCGACGTCCTGCGGCACGTGGGCTTGGACGAGGAGCGCTACCGCTCTATCGGCGAGTACTCTACGGGCATGAAGCAGCGGGTCAAACTAGCCCAGGCCATTGTCCATGACCCCGTCCTCGTCCTGCTGGACGAGCCTACCGCCGGCCTCGACCCGGCTGGGCGCGACGAGATGCTTGTGCTGATACTGCGCATCGGCAAGGAGTTCGGCATCAGCATCGTCCTCTCCTCTCACCTGCTGGGTGACGTGGAGCGCACGTGCGACCGCGTCATCATGCTGGACAGCGGCCATGTGACGGAGGAGGGCGAGGTCGCCCAGTTCACCCGGGAGACGCAGACGCTCTATATCGACGTCGACGACCACCGGGACGAGCTGGTGTTGTCCCTTATTCGACGGGGGACAGAGCCATCCCTGGACGGGGCGTCGATTGTCATCGAAGAGGCGAGCGATCATCAGTACGACGAGATAAGAGATGCCGTCGTCGAGGTCGATGCGCGCCTTCGGCGCATGGCGCCTCGACGCCACACGCTGACCGAGATATTCCGGGCAGACGGCGAATGACACAATCACGCGCCGAAGTATTCGATCTCGGATATCAGCACTACGAGGGGCCGCGCGAGGGCCGGTTGCGCGCCCGCAAGGCGCTGTGGGCGGACGGCGTCCGGACCGCCCTGGGCCTTGGCCGGAGCACTCGCGCCAAGATCCTCCCGCTGCTCCTTTTTGCATCGGTCATGACACCGGCGATTGTCTTTGTGCTGATCGCCTCTGTTGCGTCCGATTTAGGGATAAGCGATGAGGTCCCGGGCCTGGCCGACTACTACCGGATCGTATCGATTCCGCTGCTGCTGTTCTCGGCTATCATCGCCCCCGAGCTCTTGTGTCCCGACCGCCGTGACCGCGTGCTCCACCTCTACCTCGTACGGCCGCTGACATCCGACGATTACGTCGCCGGGCGCTGGCTGGCGTTCTTCACGATAACGTTGGCCCTGGTCTACTCAGGGCAGATCGTGCTGTTCGCCGGGTCTGCGATCGCCGACTCCCACCCAATGGATTATCTGCGCGATAACTGGCTCGACGCGCCGAGATTTCTTGCCGCCGGTGTAGCGGTGGCCGCCTTTACAACCACGATACCTCTCGCCGTATCCGCGTTCACGACGCGTCGCACATTCGCCGCGGGCTTCGTCATCGGCCTCTTCATCATCTCACTGGTAACCGGCGGGATATTGACTGAGTGTGATCAAGAGCAGGACGCCGCCGCAGATGGAAGTTGCGAGCCGTTGACGGGAGGCCTGGCGAAGTGGTTCGGCCTCATCAACGCGACTGGGGCTCCGATCTACGTCAGTGATCTGATTTTTGGTGAGGAAAACGGGGAGCAGCCATATAAGAGCGTGGCCGAGCACCCCAAAGCGATCCCGATCGCCTGGTACCTGCTCCTTACCGTGGGCCCCGGGGCCGCCCTCCTGTGGCGCTACAGGAGGATCCAGGTATGAAGCCGGACACGGAAGCACAGATGGTGCGCCCCACGGCGGCCGGCTCGCGTTTGCCGGCGATCGCGCTGCGAGGGGTCTCCAAGTGGTTCGGCCACGTCGTGGCGGTAAACGACGTTTCCCTTGACGTGTATCCGGGGATTACCGGCCTGCTGGGGCCCAACGGCGCGGGCAAGACGACGCTCCTTCGTATGATTGCGGGCCTCGCGAAGACCTCCGACGGAGAGGTAGAGGTGCTTGGCGGCCCCGTCCGGAACAACCTGGACCTCTACCGGCGGATTGGCGTTATGTCGGAGCACGAAGATGTCTACGGATTCTACTCCGGGCGCCGCTTTGTGGAGTTCGCCGCGCGGCTGCACGGACTTGACCCCATCGGACCGCCCGTGGACCTGGCTATTGAGCGGGTCGGTCTCGTCGACGTGCAGCGACGCTCCCTGGGCACGTATTCCCGGGGCATGAGGCAGCGGATGCGGCTGGCCGCGACGCTCGTCCACGACCCGGAGGTACTGCTGCTCGACGAGCCGTTGAACGGCACGGACCCCCGGCAGCGCATCGGGTTCCACGGCCTCATGCGCCGTCTAGCCGCCGAGGGGCGCACTATACTCATCTCGTCGCACATCCTGGAGGAGGTCGAGACGCTGGCGGACCGCCACCTGCTCATGGTCAGCGGCAAACTGGCCGCTTCGGGCGACTTCCGCGCGATCCGCGAAAAGCTCGACGAGCAACCGTACAAGATTCGCATCGTCTCCGACGACCCGCGAGCCATGGCCGCGGCGCTCGTCCGGATGGAAGAGGTGGAATCGGTCTCGCTGGAATCAAAGGGCGCCGTCGTGGTCCTTAGCCGCAAAGTGTCCGCTCTCCAGAGGCCCATCCCGCGAATCGCTCAAGAGAGTGGCATCCGCCTGATTCGAGTGGAGCCGCTCGACGAGTCGTTGGAGAGTGTATTCAGCTACGTAGTGGAGCAATAGATGGTCCCCATATTCGAGCTATCGCTGCGACAGCTAGCCGGGCGGTGGAGGCTGCTGATAATTTTTTTCCTGACCTCGTTGCCGGTCGGCATAACGATGATAGTCCGGGCGGTGGGTGGCGACGCCCCGGAGGAGTTCATCGAGGGTATGCTTGGTGGCATGATCGTTGGTGCGATAATGCCCATCGTCACAATGACCCTGGCCACGGCGGCCTTTGGGAACGAGCTCGAAGACCGAACCCTCAGCTATCTGCTTCTCAAGCCGGTCCGCCGGACCTTCGTCGCGATTCCCAAGATGCTGGCCTCGCTTGTCGTCGCCGGACCGCTGCTAACTGCAAGCAGTGTATTGGTGGTGGTCCTGGCTCTCGATGGGGGGATCCAGACAGCCCTCGCCGTTGGCGTGGCAGTATTTGCGGGGGTGATGGCGTATTCGGCCGTTTTCACCTGGGCCGGTCTCGTCTCTAGCCACGCCTTGGGTTTCGCCCTCGTCTACGTCTTCCTGTGGGAGGGTGTGATCAGCTCGTTTCTCGCCGGGGTGCGATATCTCAGTATCAGGGGCTACACGCTGTCCATCATGTACGGCATCGACGAGGCCGGAATGAAGGCCCTGGAGGAATTCGCCATCGAGTTCCCGGCGGCGATCGGCGGCGCGGTCGCCGTGACCGCCGGTTTCCTGTGGCTCACCATCCGCCGCCTGCGCAACATGGACGTGCCCTGAAGTCACCCCGTCGCTGGCTGTTTGAGCCCGACTCTGGCCTGTTTCTTCGTGCCATCTAGACATGTAAACGGCGGAGAGATAATGTACCACCAAGGCGGCTCAAGAGCTGAGATACG
>CAZJDV010000106.1:0-7482 GCA_964544865.1 uncultured Dehalococcoidia bacterium
GACGCCCGCTACGTGCTCTGGCTCGGCGAGCCCCAGGTAATCGACGGCTTCGTCGTCCCTTCAGACCAACCCGGCTTCGGCGTCACGCTGAACGAGGAGATGCTGTAGCCGTCGCCCCAGGCCGGCGCGACACGCTCCAGCTTCACGACCATGACCAGTGTGCGCCAGACCGCTGGGATAAAGAGCCTTTGGCCAAGAACCCCACTTGGGACAGGCTCCGCCAGAGCGTATCTACGTGCCCTTCGCATTCGTTCGCCCTTGACACCCCTCTGACTTTGACTACAATTGAGTTGAGAAGACTCGGCGGACGTGCAATCGATCTCTAGCTCGCTCGGCCAAGGAGGACGAATGCGCATCGACAGGCTGGATGTCTACCACGTGGCGATGCCCCTGATCTATCCGTGGCGGACATCGTACGGCGAGGACTACGACATCCATTCTGTCCTGGTCAAGGCCACCAGCGGCGAGCACGTCGCCTGGTCCGAGGCTTGTCCGCTCCAGGCCCCGCTATACCTACCCGAGAGCGTCCTGTCGGTGTTTTATCACGTCACCGAGTTCTTTGGCCCCCACGTCTTAGGTCGGGAGTACGACACGGCCGACGATCTGAACGAGCGGCTGTCGGTATTCAAGGGCAACAGCTTCGCCAAGGCCGCCATTGAGATATGCTGGTGGACGCTCCAGAGCCAGCTAACCGGTACTCCCCTGCACCGGCTCCTGGGGGGCGAGACCCGAGAGGTTTCCGCCGGGGCCGACTTCGGCATCCAGGACTCCATCGACATGCTGCTGGGCAACATCCAGCAGGCAGTCGACGCCGGGTTCCCGCGGATCAAGCTCAAGGTCGCCAGGGGATGGGACCTGGACATGCTCCGCGCCGTCACCGGCACGTTCCCGGACATGACCTTCCACATCGACTGCAACTCCAGCTACAGCCTGGACGACCTGCCGTTCTTCAAGGCCATCGACGGCATGGGACTGGCCTTCATCGAACAGCCCCTGCACTACGCCGACGTCCTCGACCACGCCGAGCTCGCCCGCCTCATCGAGACCCCAATCTGCCTGGACGAGTCCGCGTATAGCGTCAAGGCGGTGGAGCAGGCGATCCAGGTCGGCGCGTGCAAGTACGTCAACATCAAGCCCGGCAGGATCGGTGGTCTGGCCAACGCCATCGCAGTGCACGACCTGTGCCAGAACGAGGGCATCCCCGTGTGGGTCGGCGGAATGCTGGAGAGCGCGCTGGGCGCCGCGCTGTGCGTCGAGGTGGCCACGCTGCCCAACTTCACCTACCCTGGCGACCTGTTCCCTTCCTCCCGATTCTACACCCAGGACCTTTCCGACCCGCGATTGGAACTGACGCCAGCGAAGACCTTTGAGCCGTTCACCGACGGTCTTCCCTCGCCGGTCCCGGAGCGTCTGGCGAAGCAGACCGTGCACTCGAAGACCGTCGTGCCGCAGGGCGGCTAACGGGCCATCGATGCATCTGCGCTCATAGGCTGCGAGTACGCCGGCGAGAAGACCCTCGCCGGCGGAATCTCCAGATAGATTATAGCGGAGATTGGGGTCCCGTTCGTCCGATGGCACGACCACTACGTCGTGCCGCGCCTCGACGGGCACCTGGTCATCAGCGGCGAGGGTGAAACGCCGGTGCCAGGCAAGCAGATCTTTGACCTGAACACCGAGGCGGACGAAGAGCAGATAATGTCGCTGCGGCCCTCGGTCCTCGAGCAGCACCAGCGCCACATGATCTGGCGGTACCTGCACCCGGACATGTATCGGGAGGACGATGTCCTGTCCATCGACCACTACTACGCCGACGCGGTTTCCGCCCCACTCTACTACGGCTACGGCGAGCCGGACTCCTTCGCCGACCGTCGCGAAAGGGCCCGCGCCTGGGACCGGGAGTTGCTGCTGCTCGCGCCCGGTACTGTGCTGGTGCTGCTGACCGCATCGGCCGAGGCCATCAGGGAGCGCATGCGCCAGGGTGTCCGAGCGTGGGACATCCTGAAACAGAGAGATGCACCGCTGGTCCTCTACCGCTTTCGCGCGGAGCACGACAGCTCCTTGCTCCACAACAAGATCGCCCTGGACACGGCCGGCGCCACGGCGGAGGAGACACTGCGCCGTTTCCTGGAGCTGATGACGCCCTTTCTGTCCCGGGCAGATCGCCGCAGGATGACCGGCCATGACATGCGGCCAAAAGCCATTGCAGAAGTGTAGAATACAGTGGGCGCGCGTCGCGTCAAGGAGAGAGAATGATAAATAGAGACCGCATCGTGACGACGTTTTGCGAGATGGTGTCCATCGACAGCCCTTCGGGGGAGGAGGACGCCATCGCGGCCGATCTTCAACACCGCCTTGAGGATCTGGGGCTTACCGTCCAGGCCGACGGGTACGGCAACCTGATCGCCAATGAGGGCCGCGAGAGCCCGCTGCTACTGTCGGCGCACATGGACACCGTCGAGCCGGGACGGGGCATTATGCCGAGGGTCGAGGGCGACCGCATCGTGGCCGACGGCACGACCATCCTCGGCGCCGACTGCAAGGCGGGAGTCGCCGCGATCCTTGAGGCCCTCCAGTCGGTCAAGGAAGACGGCGCTGCACACATCCCTATAGAGGTCTGCATCACTCGGGCGGAGGAGCCGGGCCTGCTGGGCGCCCGCGAGTTGGACTATTCCAGGATTACCGCCGCGGAGTGCATCGTATTCGATAGTTCGGGGCCGCCCAGCCGCGTCATCTCCGCCGCTCCGACCTACGTCGGCTTTCAGATCGACATCCAGGGACGGGCCGCCCACGCCGGAGTGGAGCCAGAGAAGGGTGTACCTGCCATTCGCGTCGCTGCGGAGATCATCGTCCGGCTGCCACAGGGCCGTCTGGACGAGGAGACGACCTTCAACGTCGGCACTATCGAGGGCGGTCAAGTGAGAAACGCGGTGCCGGAGCACGCCAGCCTGGTCGGCGAGTTTCGCACCACCAATTCCAAGACCCTCGACCGAATACAGCAGCAGTTGACCGGCGTCCTGGCCGAGGTCCGCAAGAAGTATCCGAACGCGGTCATTAACGACGACCGCACCACCGATTTCGAGGCCTACGTTTTGACATCTGAGGACAAAGCAGTGCGCCGGATCGACGATGCGATGCGGGCCGTGGGACTTGAGATGACAATGGCGCCTTCGGGCGGAGGCTCCGACGGAAACATCTTCCGGCAGAGGGGCATAGAGGCTGTCGTCGTCGGCATGGGAGCCGTCGGCATGCACACGCTGCAGGAGTACGTGAACATCCCCGACATGGTCGATACCGCCAGGCTGTGCGAGGCGCTGGTCAGGGAGTAGGGGCTAGGGGCTGGGTGATAAGTGTTGGGTTATAGGGGTTGGGGCAGACGGATAGGGTGATTCGACGGGAGGCATGGATGCAGGTCGAACTGGCGTATGGCAAGAGCGGGTTGACCATCGAAGTGCCCGAGGAGCCCACCACGGTGATCGAGCCGGCCTATCTACCCGCACTACCCGACGTAGACACCGCGCTGCTCGACGCCATGCGGAACCCCATCGGCGCCCTATCGCTTCGCGAGCTGGCGAAGCCTGAGCAGACCGTAGCGATCTCCGTCTGCGACATAACGCGGCCGATGCCGTCCGCCACGGTCCTGCCCGTCCTCCTCAGCGAACTGGACCACGTCCCCCGGGAGCAGCTCGTGATCCTGGTCGCGACGGGCACACATCGGGCCAACTCCCGCCAGGAGCTGGAGGCCATGCTCGGAAGCGACGTCGTTCGCGACTATCGGGTCATCAACCACAATGCCTTCGACAAGGAGTCCGTCAGACATGCTGGGGATACGCCTGGCGGCATACCCATTTTGCTCAATCGCCACTGGTTGGAGAGCGACGTACGGATAACCACGGGCTTCGTGGAGCCGCACTTTTTCGCGGGATTCAGCGGCGGGCCCAAGATGGTCGCCCCCGGCCTGGCGGCGTTTGAGACCATCATGGGTCTTCACAGCGCCCCGCTGATCGGCCACCATGACGCCACCTGGGGGGTCACCGAGGGCAACCCCGTCCACGACGCCATCCGCCAGGTGGCGGTCCAGACCGGCGTCGACTTCAGCGTGGATGTCACGATCAATCGCGACCGCCAGATCACAGCAGTCTACGCAGGGGAGCTCTTCGCCGTGCACCACACCGCCTGCCGGGTCGCCCGGCGGATCGCGATGCGTCCCGTCCCTGAACCCTTCGACGTGGTCGTCACCACCAACTCCGGGTATCCCCTGGACCTGAACCTGTACCAGGCAGTCAAGGGGATGTCGGCCGCGGCCCAGGTAGCCCGCGAGGGCGGGACGATCATATGCGCCGCCGAGTGCAGGGACGGGATACCTGACCACGGCGACTTCAAGGAGATGCTCGCCTCCCAGGACAGCCCGGAGGCCCTGCTGGAGATGGTCAACGCGTCCGGCCACGACCGCCACGACCAGTGGGAGGTCCAGATTCAGGCGCAGATACTGCTGCGCAATGACGTGTACCTGAAGTCAAGCTACCTTAGTCCGGAGCAGGTCCGGGCGGCGCACCTCAAGCCGGCGGACGACATCCAGGCGACCATCCGGGAGGCCATCAAGCGCCACGGAACGCACGCCACGGTCTGCGTGCTGCCCGAGGGACCCCAGACGATTCCGTACGTGGGGACCGGGGGTTAAGGGCAGGCGGACGCTTCGGCCATTCTGCCCTCTTCGATGCACGAGGCGCACATGAAGCCCTCCTCGCTATCCAGAGCGACGCCACGAGGCACATTACGCTTCCGGCCGCAGATGGTGCAAACCATCGATTCCAGCGGCGCCTTGCCCCGGTTGCTTGGCTCGCCCGCGTGTCCACGAAAGCCCTGGTAGTCGGGGTCCAGGCCCTTCATGGCCTCGAATCGCTCGCGGTCCTTGCGTCGACTCATCGTGCACCTGGTTTCGCCGCCCGCGACGCCGGGAGACCGGTCGTGGGCCTCTGTGGTACCACCCCCATGGCGGTACCATCAAACTGGGCTCTCGAAAAGGCGGGCTTGACTCAGGACCTACTCGACCGCCACAACCGCGCCGGCCTCTTCGAGGGCGCTCTTGACCTTATCGGCGTCCTCCTTGCCTATTGCCTCTTTGACAGCGACAGGGGCGCTCTCGACCAGCTCCTTCGCCTCTTTCAGGCCCAGGGTGGTCACGGTGCGAACGGCCTTGATTACGTTAATCTTCTTGGGGCCGATCTCCTTGAGGACCACGCTGAACTCGGTCTGCTCCTCTTCCTCGACGGCGGCGGCATCCGCCGGGGCCGCGGCCGCAACCGCAACAGGGGCCGCGGCGCTGACTCCGAAGCTGTCCTCCAGCTCCTTGACCAGGTCCGCCAGGTCCAACACCGACATCTGCTTGATCGCGTCCAGTATCTCTTCTTTGGTCGTCATTGCCTCGCTCCTTCGTGTGCGTTACCGTCCAGGTCCCGCCTCGGCGCTCGATTTCCTATTCGCCGTCCTGCGCGCCCGCCTGTTCGATTCGTCTCTGAATGACCCTCGCCAACGATGCCACCGGCGCGTTCAGCACGTAGGCCAGGCTTGTAATTGGGGCCTGGAGCTGACCGAGCAGGTTTGCGATAAGCTGGTCCTTCGATGGAAGCGCCGCCAGGCTCGCTACCTCTCCCGCGGAAAGGGCGCGATCCTCGAGAATTCCGCCCCTGATCTTGAGAGTGGACCGCGTACTCGAAATGAACTCGGCCAGCGCCTTTGCGGGCTCCACAGGGTCCTCGAATCCGAAGGCGATCCCGGTCGGCCCTTGGACGATGTCCTTTACCGCCGGTTTGCCGGCCGCGTCGGCCGCCAGGTAGGTGATCGTATTCTTCACAACTCGAAAGGTCACTCCACGTTGACGAAGGGTCCGCCGCAGCGTCGTCATCGCGTCGACCTTCAGCCCGGTATAGTCGGCCACTATGGCCGCGGTGCAGGTCTCGAGTAGTTTCTGAATGTCCTCGACGCCTTTTAGTTTTCGATCAGTTGGCACGTCACCACCTCGAAAGTTCTCGTTTGCGTTCCTCGCCCGGGTTCGGGAGGAGGATAGCCTATTGCCCTGCCGTCTTCGCCGCACCGGACGGCCACACAAAAAATCCCCGGGCCACAGACCCAGGGAAGTGCGAGCCGGCCACAGCATGGCCGTCCTCGCGCTACGCCTCGGTGGGCTGCTGGTTTAATCCGCCCTCGGCGCGGAGCCCACTGTCTGCGGCAAGCTTGCTCTATTCTACCTTCAATGCCGTCGTGCTGGCAACATCCATCCTTATGCTGGGGCCCATCGTCGTGGTCAAGAAGGCCGCCTGGATGAATTGGCCCTTGACACCGCTGGGCCTGGCGCGGACAATGGCGTCCAACAACATGGTCATGTTGTCCATCAATTGCGACTCTTGAAAGCTCGCCTTGCCGATGGGAACATGGATTAGGGCGGTACGGTCCAGCCGGTACTCCACTCTGCCCTTTTGGGCCTCGCCAACCGCGCGGCCGATCTCGTCCGGCTGAACCACGGTGCCGGTCCTGGGGTTTGGCATGAGGCCGCGTCTGCCGAGAATACGACCCAACCGGCCGACCTTGCCCATCATGTCCGGTGTGGCTATGGACACGTCGAAGTCGGTCCATCCGCCCTCAACCCTCTTGATGATGTCGTCGCCTCCAACGAAGTCGGCGCCTGCCTCCTCCGCGATGGCGACGCCCTCCCCCTGGGTGAACACTACGATTCGGATCTGCTTGCCGACGCCGTGGGGCAGCACTGCCACGCCTCGCACCAACTGGTCCGCGTGACGCGGGTCGGATCCGGTGCGAAGATGAATCTCCACGGTCTCATCGAACTTGGCGCTGGCGGTCTTCTTGATCAGCGCGACCGCCTCCTTGGGTTGGTACTCCTTGTCCTCTTCGATCAACGCGGCGGCGGCCGAGTACCGCTTCCCTCTTTTACCTGTCATCTGTCAGACCTCTCCAGTCGTCCCGCCGGTCATTCGTGTCCGTCGGGCCTTAGCTTCGCGAGGTTCGCAATGCCGCGTCGACGGGCAGTTGATCGTGGTTTTCCAGCGACAGGCATTGAATGGGTCCATGACCGAGCGCCTCCCCGGCCGGGACCTTCAGTTATTCATCTTCTGAGCCGACAACTATCCCCATGCTGCGCGCGGTACCCGCCACTATGCGCATAGCCCCATCGATGTCCGACGCATTCAGGTCCCGCATCTTCTGCTCGGCGATCTCCCTGATCTTGGCCTCAGGCACGATCGCAACCTTCTCCGCCTTCGGGTTGCCGCTGCCCTTTTCGATACCGGCGGCCTGTCTGAGCAACGCCGATGCCGGCGGCGTCTTTAGCTCGAATGTGAACGAGCGGTCCTCGAATACCGTCAATACCACGGGAACGATATTGCCCGCCTGCGTTGACGTCTTCTCGTTGTAGTCCTTGACGAAGGCCATGATGTTGACGCCGTGCTGCCCCAGCGCGGGGCCCACGGG
>CAZJDV010000107.1:0-7389 GCA_964544865.1 uncultured Dehalococcoidia bacterium
TGGCCTAAGACCAGACACCTCCAAAGCAAGCTGAAATCCATGAAACAGTTCTGAGCGACCATCCACTCTAAACAAGAAATCCCTCCTGTTATGGAGGAGCAGAGGAAAAACACTTATAGCTAGACCGGCATGTAATGGTGGGCCCGACAGGGTTCGAACCTGTGACCGATCGGTTATGAGCCGACTGCTCTACCACTGAGCTACGGGCCCGCAAGAGGTGTTCGTAGCGTAGCCCAGGGCCCTGCGAGTGTCAAGGCAGATGCCGCCGGTCGTATCGTGGTGCAACCCACAGATGGGCTTTCTTTTCTCCCCGGTCTCCGCGCTCTCCGCGGTGAACTCCGCCCCTCGCGGGCGGTCCGCGAGGCAGGGCCGATTTGACAGCCGACCGCGCGCGGCGTTAGATTTGGCCTGCCGGTCTTGACAACCACCCAGAGGGGGCACACAGTATGGCCGTCGCCAGGAAAATACGCGCCTCCATGGAGCAGGGCTCCTGGATACGGAGGATGTTCGAAGAAGGGATCGCCCTCAAGGCGCAGTACGGCGAAGACAACGTCTTCGACCTCTCGCTGGGAAACCCGATCATCGGACCGCCGCCGCAGTTCTTCGAGGAACTGCGTGAGATCGCCGAGCACCCGGCGCACGCCATGCACGGCTACATGCCCAACGCCGGCTATTCAGAGACCCGCGCCGCCGTTGCCTCCCAGCTAAAGTTAGAGACGGGGCTCGATTTCGATGCGGACCACATTCTATTGACCTGCGGCGCGGGCGGCGCCCTGAACGTGGTCATGAAGGCCCTTCTGGACCCCGGCGACGAGGTCGTCATCTTCGCTCCATACTTCGTCGAGTACATGTTCTACGCGGACAACCACGGTGGCGTCTGCCGCGTGGCGCCGACCGACGAGGGCTTCCTGCCCGACTTCGACGCCGTCGGCGACGCAATCGGCCACAGGACGCGCATCGTGCTCGTCAACTCCCCGAACAATCCCACCGGCGTCGTGTACGGCGCGGATGTCCTGGAGGGAATCGGAGAGATCATCAGAAGCAAAGAGGCGGAGTACGAAACGGAGATAACGCTGGTCAGCGACGAGCCCTACCGAAAACTCCTGTTCGACGGCGCCGAGTATCCCCACATCTTCGAGCACCATGCCAGAAGCATCGTCGCCACCTCCCACTCCAAGGACCTCGCGCTGGCCGGGGAGCGAATCGGCTTTATCGCGGTCAACCCCAGGTACGAGACCGCCAAGGAGGTCGTTGACGGCCTGATCTTCTGCAACAGGACGTTGGGCTTCGTAAGCGCCTCCGCGCTCATGCAGCGTATCGTCAGGCGGCTGCAGGACGTGACTGTCGACGTCGGCGCGTACCAGGCCAAACGCGACTTCCTTTACGATTCCCTAGTGGATATCGGCTACTCGGCCGTCAAGCCGGGAGGAGCGTTCTACCTGTTCCCCAAGTCGCCGATCGAGGACGACATCGGCTTCGTGGACGAGCTTCGCAGGCACCGGGTGCTGGTCGTGCCCGGCACGGGGTTCGGGACACCAGGCCACTTCCGAATCTCGTACAGCGTGAGCGACAAGACCCTCGAGGGTTCGCTGCAGGGCTTCCGCAGGGCCTTCGAGGCGGTGGCCGGATAGGACTGATCCGGGCTCTAGCCCGGCATCTCGTCCTTGAGCCCGAAGCCCGTGATCGCGACCAAGGTCAGGTCGTCCCCCCCGATCACGCCGGCGGCGACGAGCCGCTCCAGCCCGGCGAAGCCCGCGGCGGAAGTCGGCTCCGCGAAGACCCCCTCCCCTTTCGCGAGCAGCCTTTGCATCTGCACTATCTCCGGGTCGTCGACGCCCACCGCGACTCCCTCCGTGTCTCGCAGCGCTTCGAGTACCTGCCACTTGCGGGCCGGTGCGGTCACGGCGATGCCACCGGCGATGGTTTTCCGCACTTCCGTCCTGCTCCAATCCTCGCCGTTGAATGCGGCCACCAGAGGCATTACACCATTGGACTGGACGGCGTGCAGCCTGGGCACGACGGAGATGTGGCCGGCCTGGCGCAGCTCCCTGAATCCTTTCCAGGCGCCCAGGTAGAGGCCGCCGTTGCCCACGGGGAAGACGATGTGATCGGGCGCTCGGCCCTCGAAATGAGCGGCCACCTCATATGCGAACGTCTTGGTCCCCTCGAGAAAGTACGGGCTCCAGGCGTGGGAGGCGTACACGAGCCCATGCGCCTTGTAGAACGCGACCGCCGCATCAGTCGTGTCGTCCCGCGAACCTTCAACGGAATGGACCTCGGCGCCGTAGACTCTGATCTGCGCGACCTTCGCCTCCGGCGCGGTGGCGGGGGCGAATACGTGGGCCTTGATGCCTGCGCGGGCAGCGTAGGCGGAAACGGACGCACCGGCGTTTCCCGACGAGTCCTCCACGACCTCGGTTATGCCGAGCTCCAGGGCGACCGCCATCATGACCGCGACCCCGCGATCCTTGAAAGAACCCGTCGGGCTCATGAACTCGAGCTTGCCGTGGAGCCTCCTCAATCCCAGCCGCCCGCCCACGGCGCGCAGCTCCACCACCGGCGTGCCACCTTCCCCGAGCGAGTTTCCGGAGAGACCGCCGTGAATCGGCAGTGGGATGCCGTACCCGGCCCATTCCGCCCGAATGCCACCGTCCTCCTGCCCCGCCGTGTAATCTACGTCGAGGGGCAAGTCACAATCGGCACATGCGAGCGTCGGCATGCCGGCGGCATAGTGCGCGCCGCACCGCCCGCAGATCAACCGTACGTGTGACATCGGACCTATCCTTCCATCATGCCGTAGCTTTCACGGCGTGGTCTCGGATGTAGTCGAAGTCGATATCCTGACCCAGGCCTGGCGACTGAGGCAGTTGCACGTAGCCTTCTTCGTCCATGGCGTCCAATCTCGAGCGCGTCCAGGGCTCGGGCGTATCGTAGTCGACGAACGGGTGCAGAAGCCCCCGCTCGTAGAACTCCCCCGGTATGCCCATCGCGCCAAGAACCTGGAGGTTTCCGGCACCCCCGCCGTGGACCTCCATGGCCATCCCGAAGGACTCCGCCAGGTGCACGATCTTCATGAGCGGCGTGATTCCGCCAACGTCGCCCACCCCGCCCCTCGCGATGTCGCACGCGCCCCGAACTATCCACTCAGCCCTGGTGTAGATGCCGCCTCCGGCCGTCTCCGGACCGAGTATGGAGATGTCGAGCTGGTCCGCGAGCCAAACGTATGACGACATGCTGTGCTCGTCCATCGGCTCCTCCAGCCAGTGAAAGTTGAGCTTTTCGAGCTCCCGGCCGAGGTAAAGGGCCTGGTCCCGGCTGTAGAAGTGGAAGGGGTCGAGCATGAGCGGCACATCGTCGCCCACCGCCTCTCGTACGGCGGCGCAGGCTCTAACGTCCATCTTTGGGTCGGGGGACCATGAGATGGGCGGCATCCACGTGTGCAGCTTCAGCGCCTTGTAGCCACGGTTCATGCACGTCTCGGCGAACCGTGCGTACTCCTCGGGGGTGCTCAGACCACCTGGCATCTCGTCCCCGCACATCGTGCTGGCATAGGCCCTTACCTTGTCGCGGAAGCCGCCGAGGAGCTTATGCACTGGCTGGTTGAGATAGATCCCCGCCAGGTCCCACACGGCCATGTCAACGACGCCGATCTGCTGGTCAAGCAGGCCGCGGTTAATCCGCTGCGTCTCTTTCAGCCGCTGCCAGAGCCTCTCACGGTCGAAGGGATCCTCTCCCACGAGTGCCGGTTTGACGACCTGCTCCATAACCGCTGCAGCGCCGCCGAAGGCATGGCCCTCCGCGCCCTCGTCCGACACCACCGTCACCATCGTCTGCACAGCGTCGTTTTCGGGGCCCGGATGGGTGTGACCGTCCTCGTCACGCGCGATACTCGTCTTGTAGACGAACGCCTGGGTCGTAACGTCAGTTATCTTCAACGTGCCGCCTCCCTTGGAGCGATTGTGCCGTGGCCGCCCGGTCGAACGAGAACCGGCGCGGGGCGATTCGCGCGCCGATTATACTACTCGAAAGTTACAGCTGAACACAAAGAGCCGGCCCGCACCTTGAGTGCGGGCCGGCTCTATCAAGCTAGGCGATGGCACGTGGTTCAGCCCCAGGCCTCCGCCATCGCCCGTTTCATGAGGTTTTTCTGATAGTCGACGGCGCTCACTTTGAAGTCCTGCCTTAGCGGCATCTCCATGAGCAGTAGGCCCAGCGGGTAGGCCTCGAACAGGCCGTAGGCCACGTGGTCCGACGCGGCGTTGCCCACGAAGAGAGTTCTAACGTTCAACTCTTCGGCCCTGGCCTTCATCCCTGCCATGGCCTTGCCTAGCTCGGGTATCAGATCTCGATTGTAGCCAGGGCAGACATCGGCGGAGTGGGTCATGGTTACATGAAAGAGTATTGCGGCCTCCTTGGGATGCTGTTGCTGGACGAGCGCCCGTTTTTGGGCGCTCTGTCCGCACGAGGAAGGTTAGCAATGCCGTGTCGAGGTGTCAAACATGAGTTTGGACATTGGCGAGATCGCTTGGCCCTCTATCTGGCGTCAGCCGGCGCACATTGGGTCAACGGGAGCGGCCCCACGGAGGGCGCAGACAGGACGAGAACCGAACCCAGAGACGGTGGTTAGATCAGGCCGACATAGCGCGCGGCGACAAGGAAGGCGATCACGCCGATTAGCTGCATATTTCGCCTATGCCTGCTCGACGACGTTTCCGAACTATCCACGCTCCGGGCCAGTGTCCGCCCTGCTCTGCGGCTCTTCATCGACTCCTCGGCTTTGTCTACGAAGGACTCCCACCAGCTCCTCTTCGTACTCCGGCCCCAGCTCGCGGCGCACCTCTAGCAGGAAGCGTGCTTCGTCATTCAAGTCTTTGGAGTCCGGCCGGCGCAATATTTGAGGGGCCGCGTCGTCGCGCGGAACGCGGCCTGTACCCGAGGGTGCGGCGACAGCCGCACTCGGCATGATCGCGCAAAGAACGGCATAGAGGATAGACGCGACGCCGAAGGTGGCGCAGGCGAGGACCCCACCCAGGCCAGCCTGACAAGACCCGCGTCCACGTCCAGATACTCGGCGACGCCGCCCGCCATTCCACATAGCATCCGGTTATCGGAGGTTCTTTGCATGCTCGTCTGGGCATTCATTCTGTATCCCTCCCGTGTTCGCACTCCGTCAATGAGCGTGGGGTCATGGTAATTCAAGGCTCGAGCGCGGTCTCGAGGAGTGGCCCGAGCCGGGACGGCGGGGACAACGGGAACGGCAATGAACATCCCCGAACGGCCCAGTCTCACCTCTCAGTCTTACTTGCCGTTCTCATCCGAAGGTTCCTCGGCCGCGACTTCGACCGGCTCGTCGGCAAGCAGATCGCGCAACTCTCGCTTCACCTTCCTGATCTGATCAATCTTCTCCGAGATCCGCGCGAATAGGGCCGACCTGGCCTGTACGCCCTCGCCTACCAGGAATGCGGCAGCCTCTGACCGGCTGCTCACAATCGCCGACTCCACAAGGTCATCCAAACGTGCAAGGCTTTCCTCGTTCAACCTGACCATAACCACGTTATGCCGCTTCGCCAGCGCTCCCTGCAGGGTCTGCTTCAGGCTTCCGCCGAGGGCCTCGGCCCCGGAAATCGCCTGGCCTGCCGCGGACTTGGCCTCGTCTATGATAATCTCGAATCCCTCGGTCAGTCTCTTCTTCTCCGCACTGTCTTTATCTTCGTTGTCCATCTTCCGTCCTCCATTCTGCTAGTGCCTTACGTGTTAGGCTACATCGCTCTTACATGTTTGTCAAGCATCCCCCGATACGTCACAAAAGCCAAGGCTTGCAGCGTCTCAGCTGGCGTGTTAGCGTGATTAGCGGGGTAGTATGAGCGTCGGAGCAATCAAAGTAGTCGGGTTTCTGGCTCTTTTTGCCGTGGTCTATGCTATTTTTTACAGACCTGTCATGAGCATCTGGGAACGCCGGTCGTCAACGCCCGGCGAAGGCGCCGTGCCCTCTCAAGAGCCTGCCTTCAAAGCGGACTTGCCATTGGAGGCCGGCGACGCCGAGTCCGACGAGGCGTCCACTCCACAGATTCACTGGTACCGAGACCGGATCCTTTTGTTCGCGATAACGTCAGTATTCTTGCTCGACCAGCTCACCAAGTACCTGATTAAGAGCAATCTACGCCTGCACGAGTCCTGGCCCAGCGAAGGATTCGTCCGACTAACCTACGGGACGAACAGCGGGACCGCCTTCGGACTGTTTCCCAACCAAACGGTCTTCCTGATCGTATCCTCGCTCATCGCCATCGGGTTCATCTACTACTTCTACAGGGCGCACGCGACGCCGAGCCGCCTTCTCAGGCTTGCCATCGGCCTCCAGTTAGGCGGCGCGGCCGGCAACCTGATCGACCGGCTCAGGTACGGCTCGGTCGTGGACTTCATCGACGTGGGCTGGTGGCCCGTGTTCAACCTCGCGGACTCCTCGATCGTCGTCGGAATCGGGCTCCTTATCGCAGTGACGCTGACCGAGCCAAAAAGCGAACCGAAGCGGCGCGAGGCGGATGACCCGGCCCCGTGAGCCGGTGCGCCCCAGCCGGCTAGAGGTGTAATGGGCGCCATCCTCACATTCGACGCGGACGACAGCGGCGAGCGCCTCGATGCATTTCTGGCCAATCGGACGCCGAGGCTCTCGCGGTCGCAACTCAAGGGACTCATCGACGAGGGGCGCGTAACGGTCGACGGGCGGCCGGCCAAGCCGGCCTTGCGTATCCAGGCGGGCCAGCAGGTCAGCGTCGCCCTGGCCGAGCCGGCCACGACCATACTGGTCCCGCGGCCGATTCCCTTTGAGGTTATCTACGAGGACCCGGAATTGCTCGTCGTTGACAAGCCCGCGGGGCTGGCCGTCATGCCTGCACCGGGACACGTCGACGACACTCTCGCCAACGCCCTCGTGGCGCGCTTTCCCGACCTGGACGGCATCGGCGGTAAACTCAGGGCGGGCATCGCCCACCGGCTGGACATGGACACCTCGGGGCTCATCGTGGTCGCCAGGAACGAGGAGGTCCTGGCTGGTCTGCAAGGTCAATTCAAACGACATCGCATAACCAAGGTCTACCGGGCGCTTGTCCGTGGCGAGGTCGCCCGGCATGAGGCGATAGTCGATGCGCCAATCCGACGGCACCCGAGGGACCGGAAGCGGATGGCCGTCGAGGACTCCGGCAGGGATGCGAGGACTGCTTACAAAGTAGTCGCCCGGTACGAAGGCTACACGCTCATCGAGGTCAGGCCGATCACGGGCCGCACGCACCAGATCCGCGTCCACATGGCGTCCATCGGCCATCCCCTGGCGGGAGACGCCACGTACGGCAGGCCGCTTCCGACCCTACGCCGGCACTTCCTCCACGCCCGGAC
>CAZJDV010000108.1:0-7188 GCA_964544865.1 uncultured Dehalococcoidia bacterium
CTTACGCTCATTCTGATGGCGGCGACCCTTGTGACCGCCGCCGCACTGGTGGTCTCGGCTCTCATCCTCGTGACGATAAACCTGATAACGGCCTCGCTGGTTCTCGGCCCGGACACGGCTGAAAAGCCCGCTGCCCAAGGTTCCACTGCCGAGGCGGACCATGCCGGCGGCATGCCGGTCCCTGTCCAAGCCACGGCTGTCTGAGCTCGCCGGTCCGGCGCCTCCTCCCCAAGCCCCCTTCATCCGCTCGGGTTCGCCGTCCTCTCCTTTCTTGACACCCCCTTGAGTACGCGGATATACTCAGTCTTGCGGCCGTGCGCGAGGGCCGGTGGCTCAGCCAGCGGGAAGGTCCCAGCAGGCCGGGAAGGCCCCCCTGGTTCGAGGCAGGCGAAGGCATAGACGCAACTCACGTGGGCCAGTAGCTCAGCTGGTTAGAGCGCAGTCCTGATAAGACTGAGGTCCCTGGTTCGAGTCCAGGCTGGCCCACCAACTTGACCAGGCCTTCGGCGCCCCGGATCTTTCCCTCGCCGCGAACTACCCCCACTTCTGGAGTGCGACATGCGTACCAAACCCCTGGGCAAAGACGGACCGCAGGTCCCGGTGATATGTTTCGGCACGTTCCCCTTGGGCGGCGGTTTCGGAGCGATACCACGAAAGCAGGCCATCTCCACGGTACACGCCGCCCTCGACTCGGGGCTGACCTTCATCGATACTGCCGAGGGCTATAGCGACGCCGAGCCTCTGCTTGGCGAGGCGCTGAAGGGGCGGCGCGACGAGGTCTTCCTCGCCACGAAACTGTCGCGAAGCGACCACTCCCCCGACCAGATCGACGCGGCCATCAAGGGGAGCCTGAAGGCGCTACAGACCGACTACATCGACCTGTACCAGATCCACGGTCCGCGGCCAAAGTATCCCATCGAGCAGACCCTGGAGCGGTTCGTTCATCACCGTGACGCAGGCAACATCCGCTACTTCGGCATATCCAACTTCACCGCGGAGCAGACCCACGCGGCCGCCGCATATACCCCGATCAGCAGCTCGCAACCCCGCTACAGCATGCTGTTCAGGGACGTGGAAGAGGGCGTCCTGCCGGCTTGCCTGGAAGACGGAATCGGGGTGATCGCACACTCTGTCCTGGCGAAGGGGCTTCTCGCCGGCAAGTACCGGCCCGGCCACGAGTTCGATAAGGACGACCAGCGCTACGATTGGGGGTACTATCACGGCGACGATTTCGACCGCATCTTCGCCGTCGCCGAACAGCTCAAGGAGTGGGCGTTCGACCACGACCACGACCTTTTCCAGCTCGCGCTGGCGTGGCCGCTGGCCCACCCATCCATGACTTCGAGCATCGTGGGCGTGAGGACCCCGGAGCAGGCGCAGCGAAACGGCGCGGCCGGAGACTGGGAGCTCACCACCAAAGACCTGGCTGAGATCGAAGAGATCCAGGGCGACCTGCGCCTCCACTACTACCACGGTCCGGACAAGGAGTACCACGGCCACCGCGACGAGGGCGACCCGGGATCCGGGGACGGCGGCAGCCGGTAGACAGACCGTGCAAAGCAGACAAGTGGCTGTGTGCGCTTCCTGTAGAGTTTCGGCGAGTGCTGCGCAAGTAGCCGCGGCCAGGTGGCCGGTGCAAGGGTGACTTCTCGAGACCGAAACGACCAGGTAGACGAGATACTCAGAGGCTCGTTCGACCTGCACGTCCACGCCCGCCCCGACCCCGATGACAGCCTTCGCATGGATGCGCTCGACACGGGCCGCCAGGCCCACGAGGCCGAGATGGCAGGCTTCGTGCTGAAGTCCCACTACTACCCGACCGCTCCGCTCGCCCAGGTGCTGAGCCGGGTCTACCCCGGCCTCCGCGTGGCCGGCTCCATCGTGTTAAATCGGGAGGTCGGCGGGTTGAATCCCGACGCGGTCCAGGCCGCCGCCGACCTGGGCGCCAGGGTCCTCTGGATGCCCACGCTCAGCGCCGGTTTCCATATGTCGAAACAGGGTCCCGGTCCCGGACTGCGCCTAACGAGCGAGAGCGGGGACCTGCTGCCAGAGGTCCAGACAATATTGGAAATTGTGCGCAGCCACGACATGCTGCTGGCCTCCGGCCACGTGTCTCCGCAGGAATCGGTCGCTCTGTTCCGCGGGGCCAGGGACATAGGCATCCGGCGCATGGTCGCGACCCATCCCGCCGGTGCATCCCGGATGGATGATCTGCACCAGATGGTCGCGCTGGGCGCACGCGTGGAGTACGCCTTCCTCGAGTGCATGCCGTCTCGTAACAAGACCGCCCCTGCCCAGGTTGTTGAGGCCGTCAGGACACTCGGAGTAGAGCACTGCGTCGTGACCACCGACTTCGGCCAGTGGATGAATCCGCCACCGGCCGAGGGCATGAGAATGGCCATCGCCGAGTTGCTGAACGCCGGTCTCGCCGAGGACGAGATGTCGTCCCTGGTGAAGACGAACCCGCTTGAGCTGGCCGGTCTGCAAGACTAGAGCTTGCCGCCACTGGAGGTCGTAAGCATGGACCTGGGCGTGATGATCGAGGGACAGGAGGACCTGTCGTGGGATCTTTGGCGCCGGTTCGCCACCTCGGTCGAAGAGCTGGGATTCGAGTCCCTGTGGCGCTCGGACCACTTCTTCTCGCTGTCGGGCCCGCGGACCCAGGACGCCGTGGAGACCTACCTATCTTTCGCCGTCGCCGCCGAGATCACGAAGCGTGTGCGGTTCGGGGCCCTCGTCTCGCCGATCACTTTTCGCCACCCCTCGCTGCTGGCGAGGATGTGCGCACAGATCGACGCGCTGTCGAGGGGCAGGTTCGTCGCCGGTGTCGGCGCGGGCTGGAACGTCCCTGAGCACGAGGCGTTTGGAATCCCGTTTCCGACGGTCGGAGAGCGCATGGACCGGCTCGACGAGTCGATTCGGGTCATGAGGGCGCTGTGGTCGGACGGCCCGGCCAGCTTCAGCGGCAAGTACTACCAGCTAAGGGAGGCCGAGTGCTACCCGAAGCCGGTGCAACAGCCCCTGCCGGTGATGGTCGGCGGAGGGGGCGAGCGGCGCACGCTTCGCATCGTGGCCGAGCTGGCCGACGAGTGGAACGCGGTCGGCGTCGACCTCGACGGCTACCGGCGGAAGAGGGAGGTCCTGGAACGCCACTGCGAGAAGGTCGGCAGGGACCCGGCCTTGATAAAGCACTCCCAGATGTCCGGATTCATCGTCGGCAAGGACGACAGCGGGATGCTCGACCACCTGCGACTCATCGGGGAGAGGCTGGGCCACGACGCGGTCGTCGGCAGCATGACGGCCGACCCAGGACGGGTCCTGGAGGCGGCGCGTGACCGGGGCTGGCTGGTGGGCACGCCATCCGAGGTGGTGGACGAGCTGGGACGACGGGAGGAGGCCGGGGTCTCCAGGCTCATGCTACAACACCACGCGAACGACAACTTCGAGGTCCTTGAGCTGCTGGCGACCGAGGTCTTGCCGCAGGTCCAGAAATAGGCGCCCTCGGCCGTGGCGGCGGATTCCTCGATCGGGCCTGAGCGTAGGGCCGAGTCCGTTTCGGCCGTACGTCGATCCCCTCCCGGCAAAGTGTCGGCCCCCCTGCACGCTCCCTTTTCCGCCAGACGTTACGTGCGACTTTCGTCTGATTGCTTAAGCGGGAGGATCGACGGTCTGGGTCCTGCCGGTGTGGACCGAGGCGATGATGCTCTCGACCACCGAGGTGGCGACGATGCCGGTGGCGGCCGGGACGTAGGATTCGCCGCCGTTTTTGATAGCGTCCAGCAGGAATGGGAACCGGTCGGCCGGCGGCGGAGACAGTGTCTCGACCGTCTTGCCGCCTCCTGGCGTGCTGAACGCGACGGCGCGGGCATGGTCGTAGATCGCCGCGGACTCCCCCCTGCAGTATATCTCGAATAGCCACTTGGAGACGTATGCGTTGAAGTCGGCGTCGCTGATCAGCAGCGTCGCCACAGAGCCGTCGGCGAATCTCAGGGTGGCGGCTATGGTGTCGAGTACATCGGTACCGGCCAGCTCGTCCGGGTGGCTGGCCTGCCCGCCGGTCGCGGTGACCTCCACCGGCGGGGCGCCGTGGAACAGGCACAGCAGGTCGACGGCGTGGATGCCCACGTCCCACATTGGCCCGCCACCGATGGCCGGGTCCCACCTCCATAGGCCGAGATCGGCGCGGGCCATCATGCACTGGGCGTGGCTGGCGATGGGCGGGCCGAGGCGTTGCTTCGCGGCGCGTACTGCGCCGGAGAACCGGAAGCTATAGTTAATCATTAGCTGCGTGCCCGCCGCCTTTTGCGCCTCAGCGATCTGCACGCACTCGTCAGTCGTCATGGCCATGGGCTTTTCCAGGTAGACGTGCTTGCCCGCCGCGAAGGCCGCGATCGCAAGCTCGGTGTGGGCGTTGTGCGGGGTGGCGATGGATACGATGTCGACGGCGGCGTCGCCGAAGATCTGATCGGGGTCCTCGGTTGCGACGCCACCAAACTCTCCGGCGTACTCCGCTGCCTTTCCGGGCACGGGATCGTAGAATGCGCGTACCGACACGCCGGCGGCACCCTCTGCACCCCGGGCGTGGCCGCGACCCGCTCCGCCGCAACCTATCAGGGCCCAGCCCAGCTTATCCCGACCCGACGTGTTTCTGCTGCTCATGGTATCTCCTCGTATCACTCCGCAAGCGGCGACCTCTTCGGCCCCGCCCGCCCGCCGCATAGTACGGGATGCGTCTCACTATTTGAAGGTGACTTCCACCAGGGGGCTTCCCTCGACCCACCTTTCGAGGTCCTGCATGCCCTGTTCCTGGCGAAACCTCGATACTTCACGGAGCCGCCCCAGGATGGCGTGGCGCTCGGACATGCCGACAACGGGCCGGGCGACGGCGGCTAGGTCGGCCCGGACAGCGCCTTTCAGGTGGTAGGTGAAATCGGGGTTGGCCACGAGATTCGCGTACCAGCCTCGGCGGCCCGGCGAACCGGCGATAATCGTACGGCCGTCGAAGTCGTGGGACCAGATCTCGATCCGGCGCGGGCTGCCGGTCTTGCGTCCGGTCGTCGTGATATCGATGGTCATGTCTACTTCCAGCGCCTCGCGAATGCGGTCGACCATGTGCCACACCTCGGAAGAATTCAGATTTTCACCGCAGAACGCGCAGAGAAGACTTCAAATTATTCAGGAAGACAGGAGATTACTCGGGGCGTACGACCGCCTGTGGCTCCTCGCCGTTGGCGGTCCTGGCGGCGTTCTGGATCGCGAACCGCCGGCTCTTGTCCCACGACTCCTGTGCGAATGACGCCATGTGCGGCGTTACAGCCACGTTGTCCATGTCCAGGAGGGGGTTGTCGGCGGGGGTCGGCTCCTCCTCCAGCACGTCGAGGCCGGCGCCGGCGATCTCGCCCGCACG
Organism: uncultured Dehalococcoidia bacterium; assembly: GCA_964544865.1. Classification (GTDB taxonomy): domain Bacteria; phylum Chloroflexota; class Dehalococcoidia; order Lucifugimonadales; family CAJWER01; genus CAZJDV01. The sequence continues at coordinate 5,408 of CAZJDV010000108.1, forward strand.
CAACGCCCTGATCAGGGCTGCCTCGTCCAGCACCGGGCCCCTGCATGTGTTGATGAGGACGGCACTGGGTTTCATCAGGGCGAAATCCCGGTCGCTCATCATCCCGCGGGTGGCGTCCAGCAGCGGCACGTGAAGCGTGACAATGTCCGAGTTGCTCAGTAGGTCGTCACGGGTAACGCGCGTCACGCCTAGCTCGGCCTCCAGCTCGGGGGGGCGGTCAATTACGTCCTCGTACAGCAGATCGCACCCCCAGCCCTGGAGACGGCGTGCGACCTCCTGGCCGATGTTGCCGAACCCGATGACGCCGACGGTCTTGCCAGTGAGCTCGTGAACGCTCGACCAGGCGATGGACCTGATCATACCCGCCCACTTGCGGTCCCTGACCGACTGGAACTGAAGGTTGAGCCTTCGGTAGACGCTGAGCATCAGGGCGACGGCGTGCTCGGAGACGGCCACGGCATTTGCGCCGCCGCCGTTGGCGACCTTCAGGCCGAGCGCGTAGAGCCCGTGCAGGTCCAAGCGGTCCGTGCCGGCCGACGATACCTGGACCAGCTTGAGCTTCGGGCAGCGGCGGGCGAGATCCACGGGGGTGTCGCCGATGATGACGACCGTGTCCTGGAGCTGGGCCGCCTGCTCCTCCAACGGCGCGTTGGGGTCGACCCACGTCAGCTCGACCCCGTCGGGCGCGACGCCCCGGTAGCCCTCGAACTGGTCTTCGTCAGATACGCGCACAGCGATCTTGCCGCTCATGGACCTCTCCTCGTCGAATTCGCACCGCCTGGGGGCGCGGGCAGCAAGATTATACGCAGGGGCCGAGCCGCTCGCAAGGACGCGGGGGAAATCTGGGAGCTCACCGCCGAGGCCGCGGTGGACGCGGAGTGGGGAGGAAGATTACCACCGAGAGCGCATAGGGTACGGAGTGAGGGTGAGGTTGGAATGTTAATCGGTGAACCCTCGGTCCCAGGAGAGGAGGATCCAGACGAGGGGGTTCCGGTCGGGTACCTTTCCGTCCGCAGGCACGTGTCGAGGTAGTTGTGGAGGCCGCCGAAGGTGGGCAGGTAGAGGCCGTCCTTCGTCATGTCGATGGCGAATCGGTGGATATTCGGCAGCGGCCGGTCCCGGTCGACGGCGGCATGGCATCGTTCGAGCAGGTCGTCGACGTGGGAGTAGACGGTAACATAGGCGTGTTCCTGGACCAGTGCCCGCTCGAGTCTCCTCAGTATGCCCATCATCAACTCTTGTTCCTGGACCTCAACAGGTGCAGGGTCTCGTCGACGCGTTCGAGCCGCCTCGCCATGTTAGCGAGATCGTGGACCTTCAGGCCCATCGCAAGGATGGTCTGGACGGCGCGGAGCCTGATGGAAGGGTTGGGGTCTTTGAGGGCCAAGGTTCGGGGTGAGCATCCCTTGAGCATGAGGCCGTTGAGCTCGGCGCGGGCGAGGTCGGCGGCATCGGCCCGCAGGGCTTCGAGACGCTTCCGGAAGCCGGGCTCGTTTATCCAACGGCAGAGGGTGCTGCGGCCGACGCTCGCCATTCTTGCGCCCTCGGCCATTGTTGGTGCGGCGATCAGGAAAGGGAGGGCGGCGAGTTGCCTCCGGGACAGTCCATGGTTTTCATCTGTCCCATCGTGTCCCACTATGTCCCGCTCCGTAGCTGGAGCGAGGGGGGGGGACTATCCGGGTCGTTTTGGTTCATGGTGTTGTCAATCAGCAAAAGCGGGACAGTTATGGAGCCGAGAAGATTTGTTGTGATGAAGAGTAGAAAGCGATCTCTCTGACGGC
>CAZJDV010000109.1:0-7171 GCA_964544865.1 uncultured Dehalococcoidia bacterium
TTTGCGTAACTCAACCGGATCGCCGAGTAACTGTTCATCCGGATGTAGGCGACCGCTACTGCTTCGCGCTTAATCCCCGGGGCCGCGCCGGTCGTGCCGTCGCGTCCCCGGCCCGCCGCGCCGGTTGGCGTGGCGCTGAACCTATTCGGGAGGGAACGATGAGGCTAGCGACCTATTTAGCCGACGGTCCGCGCATCGGCGCTGTCGAGGCGGAAGAGGTGTGGGACCTGCGCCAAGTCTACGCGCTCTACCTCTTCGAGAACGAGCGCACGCCGCGCCACAGGGAACTGGCGGAACACCTGGTGCCCGACGACATGGCGCTCTTCATCCGCCTCAACCACGGCCGGCTGGAGGAATTTCGCGAGGCCCTTGACTTCGTTACCGCCAACCGCGAGGCACTTTCGGTTCACGCGGCGGGCGGCGCCGCCGGCCTGGCGCGGCCCCTCGCCGGGACACGGCTCCTGCCGCCGGTGATGACGCCGAGTAAGGTGATCTGCTGCGGCAGCTCGTACGGAGAGCACTTGGAGGAAATTGGCCTTCCCGTCTCCGACTGGCCCCAGGACGTCAAGATTTCGTTCCTCAAGCCGCCGTCGGCGCTGATCGGGCACGGCGACACCCTCCTCTTTCCACCCGACTCGACGGACTGGGACTACGAGAACGAACTCACCATCGTCATCGGGCGGACCTGTAGCGACGTCTCGGAGTCCGAAGCCGATCGCTTCATCTTCGGCTATTCCATCGTCAACGACGCCTGCGTGCGCGACATTCCGAAGTGGACGGGCGGCTACGATTCGCCGCGCGGCAAGGCCTGCGATACCCTCGCCCCCTTTGGCCCTTGGATCGTGCCGTCACCCTACCTGAAGGGCGATCCCAACGACCTGCATCTAAAGACCACGATAGACGGCGAAGTGCGCCAGGACACTCGCACGTCCGGGCTTCTGTGGCCGGTGCAGCGCATCGTCGCTTTCGTCTCGCGCTACATCCGCCTGTTTCCCGGCGACATCATCACCACCGGCAGTTCGTCGGGCAACGCGCTCAGGGGGCCGGGGCCCTATCTCACGGTGGGTCAGGTGGTGCGTTGCGAGATGGAGGGCATCGGCGTCCTCGAGAACACGGTCGGGGTCCGCACCTGGACGTCCGATCTGCCACCCCTGGCTCCGCCTACGTCTTCGGCAACGTGAGCGGCGGGAACCCACCTTTGGTGGATCCCGCCGACGCAGCGCCTGCGCCGCCGACGCAGAGCGCCCGGTGGCGCCCCAGCGCCAACACCTTGCTTGTCGTTCCCCTGGTGCTCGTCGTTGCCTACTTGATCGTCCCGCCGCTGGCCATCCTTTTCTATGGCGCCGTCACTGATACGCCGCCGGCGGTAACGCCCAACTTCACCTGGGACACCTTGGTCCGCGCCTACGGACGCGGCACCATCTATCCGGCTCTGGTCAATTCGGTCATCTACGCGGCCTGCACATCGACCTTGGTGTTGATCGTCGGCGGCTTTCTGGCCTGGGTCGTGGAGCGCACCGATTCGGCGGTGCGGCGCATGACCGATCTGTTTGCCCTGGCGCCTGTCCTCATGCCCGCTATTCTGCTGATCAGCGGCTGGATCCTCATCCTGGGTCCGCGCAGCGGCCTGATCAACCTGATGGCGCGCGAATACCTGGGCATGCGTGAGCCGCTGATCAACCTGTTTTCGTTTCCCGGCATGGTCTGGGTCGGCATGTTGCAGGAATTGCCGCTTGCCTTCCTGTGGCTGTGGCCTTCCTTCCGCGCCATGAATCCAGAGCTCGAGGAAGCCGGCCTGGTCTCCGGCGCCAGCATGCTGACGGTGATGCGCGTCATCACGCTGCCGATTTTGCGCCCAACCATCGTCGCCGCCTGGATCATTTTCTTCATTTATTCGCTCGGCGCCCTTTCGGTGCCGCTCTTGATCGGGCTGCCGGCCAAGATCTTCCTCTATTCGACCGAGATTTATCTGGCAACGACGCGCATTCCCTCCGACCTCAACCTGGCCAGCGCCTATATCTTGCTGTTCCTGGCCATAACGATCACGGGCATTTTCTTTTACCGCAAGGCGACGGCCGACGCGGCGCGTTTCGTTACTATCTCGGGCCGCGCCTATAATCCCCGTCTTATCCGGCTTGGCCACTGGCAATACTTGATCACGGCGTTGGCTGTTGTCCTTTTGCTGTTGGTCGCGGGTCTGCCGCTGTTCGTCCTGGTGTGGAACGCCTTCATGCCTTATCCCCAGGTGCCGTCAATGCGCAGCCTGGACCTAATCACCTTTGAGAATTTTACCGCCGCGCTCGACTACGGGCCGGCCAAGCGGGCGGTGATCAACAGCTTCGGGCTCGGCATCGCGGCCGGGATTATCGCAACCGCGCTCGGTGCCCTGGTGGCGTGGTCAAGCCTGCGCCTCAAGACCCACCGGCGGTGGCTTGCGGCCCTCGATCAATTATCGACGACGCCCATCGCCATTCCCGGGATGATCGTCGGCGTCGGCCTGGTGTGGCTCTATCTGGTGTTGCCTATTCCCATCTACGGAACCCATTGGATCCTTCTTATCGCCTATGTGGCGATCCACATGCCGTTCGCCGTGCGCATCTGTTCCTCGGGCCTCACCCAGATTCACCAAGAGCTTGAGGAAGCCGGCGCGGTATCGGGCGCTGGACGGTTCAAGGTTCTGCGCCGCATCGTCGTGCCTTTGGTGGCGGCCAACATCGTTGCCTCCATCCTCTACGTTTCGCTGAGGTCTTTCCGCGAATACACCGCGTCCATCTTTCTTACCGCACCGGGCACCGAGGTCTTCTCCGTCCTTGTCCTCGACATGTGGGAAGGCGACAACTCCAACATTCTATCGGCCTATGTCTCGATGGTGATGGGGGTGATCGGGGTTGCGGTCGCGGTCTTATACTGGATCGGCCGGCGCATCGGGTTTCGGAAATGATGAAGATACTCAAAGTCGCGCCGGGGTTGGACCCCAAGAACGTGCTGGGCCAAGTCCTGGGGCCGGACTTCGAGATTGCCGATTATGATCCGGCGCGGCCCCTGGTCGAACAGGTTGCCGAGGCCGAGGTTCTGTTGTTGCGCGACGTGCCCGTTCCGGCCGAGGTCATCGACGCGGCGCCTAAATTGAAGCTTCTGCAACGCTACGGCCAGCACGTGGTCGGCGTCGACATCCGCCACGCGGCGGCAAAGGGCATTCCCGTCGCCCGCGTTCCGGCCGAGATCACAGGGTCCGACCGCATGGTCGCCGAACACGCAATGTTTCTCATGCTGGCGCTGGCCAAGCGCTACAAGGAGGCGGCGGCGGCCGTGGCGGCGGGCGAACTTGGCTTGCCCCGGACGTATGGCTTGGAGGGCAAGACCCTGGGTCTTATCGGCGTCGGGCGTATCGGCAGCCACCTGGCGCGCTTGGCGCGCGGTTTCGCCATGTCCGTCATCGCCGTGAAGCGGACCCCCGACCCAGGGCTGGCCGATGTGCTGGGGCTCGATTTCCTGGGCGATACCTCGCACCAAGAAGAGGTCCTCGGGCGCGCCGACTTCGTTTCCATTCACCTGCCCCTCGTGCCCGCGACGGTGAAATCCTTCGGCCGGCACCAGTTCGAGCGCATGAAGCCGGGCAGCTATCTGATCAACATCGCGCGCGGGCGCATCATCGACAAGGCGGCGCTTTACGACGCTCTGACGTCGGGCCACCTGGCCGGCGCCGGCCTCGACGTCTTCTGGGTCGAACCGATCGACCCGGACGATGCGCTCCTGGCGCTGCCCAACGTCATCGCCACCCCCCACATCGCGGCGCCGACCCACGAGACCGAACAGTTGAGCGCCCAGGTGGTGGCCGAGAACATCCGGCGCGTTGCCTCCGGCAAGCCGCCCAAGTATCCGGTTTCGGCGGACGAGTAGGGACAAGATCGACCATGATTACATTGAAGAACCTGACCAAGCGCTTCCACACTGGCCAGGAGACGGTCCTCGCCATGGACGACCTGACCCTTGACGTCGACAGCCATCTCTTCTTCACGCTCCTGGGACCGAGCGGCTGTGGAAAGAGCACGCTGTTGCGTTGCGTGGCGGGCCTGGAAACACCGGATTCGGGAGAAATCGGGATCGGCGAGAAGACAGTGTTTTCTTCCGATTCCGGTATCAACGCGCCGCCCAACAAGCGGCGCATCGGCATGATCTTCCAGTCCTATGCCATCTGGCCCCACATGACGGTGTTCAAGAACGTCTCATTCCCGCTGGAAGTGCAGAATCAATCCAACATCAAAAGCCGCGTCATGGAAGCGCTGGCCATGGTCGAGCTGGACGGGCTTGCCGAACGCTACGCCTCGCGCCTCAGCGGCGGCCAGCAGCAGCGCATTGCCTTTGCCCGCGCCGTCGTCGCCGAGCCCGACCTTTTGTTGCTCGACGAGCCCTTGAGCAACCTGGACGCGGCGCTGCGCGAGCAGATGCGGGCCGAACTGCGCAAGTATCAAGAACGCCTCAAGGTCACGACGCTCTATGTCACCCACGACCAGGCCGAGGCCTTGTCGATGTCGGATCGTATCGCGGTTATGCGCAACGGGCGCTTCGTCGAGATCGCCACGCCCGAGACGCTTTATAACGAACCGAAAACCGAGTTCACGGCCCAGTTCATCGGTGGCGCCAATATCTTGGATGGAACCATCGAGACGGCGGCGGGCGGGGGAAGTGCGGTGGCGACCGAATTCGGCACCATCTGGTCGGCCGAGGACGCGCCTGTGGGAAAAACCAAACTTTTTATCCGCCCCGAAAAAGTGGAACCCGTGGACGAGGCCCAAAGCGGCGCCAAGAACGTTTTTTCGTGCACGGTGATCAACGACCGCTTCGTCGGCGACAGCCGAGAGTTGGAGCTGAGCCTACCCGGCGCCGCCGAAGGCAGCGTGCTGCGGTGCAAGTCATCGTCCGAGCTTGATGCCAGCCAGGGCTCGACGATGAACATCCGCATCGACCCAGCCCACGTCCACATCTTGGAAAGCGCCTAGCGGGCTGCCGGGGCCAAGTGCGTCTTCTGCGGGCTGATCCTCGTAACCCGGATCATTGGCGACCGCCGAACCCGTGCTTCGCCGGACTTTGGGCCGCGTTCGCGGCGCCTGAGCTCGAATACGCGAATGTGGCTGTTGCGCGATGAGCGGCACAGCTCTAACGTTGGCGTAGGAGGCATGGGCTTGGGTTGTCGACCAGGCCACAGGACAAGGCAGATATAACGCATGTTGGATCTTCCCGATGGCCTCGCCGTGGTGGTCAAGCACGACTGCCCAACCTGCGTCATGGTCGAGCCAGTGCTTCGCCGGCTGGCGGCTTCGGGTGGAACACTGACCATCCTGACACAAGACGATCCGGCATTCCCGGCCGACATTCCCGGTGTCATTGACGATACAAGACTGGAGCGTTCGTGGCGTCTCGGCATCGACATCGTGCCCACGCTGCTCCGGATTGAAGAAGGCCGTGAGAAGGAGCGCTCGGTCGGCTGGCACCGCGTCGAATGGGAGGGTATGAGCGGCGTCGAGGCGCTTGGCGCCGACCTTCCGGAGCAGCGGCCCGGTTGCGGTTCGCTGAACACCGATCCCCAATACGCCGATGCGCTGGCCCTTCAATTCAGCGGCATCGCGTTCGCTTCGCGCGAGGTCGAGATCGGCTCCCAGGAGGACGACAGCGAGGCCTGCTACGATCGTGACTGGACGGACGGCCTGCCGGTCGTGCCGCCGACGCAGCTGCGCGTCTTTCGCATGCTGCAGGGAACGAAGCGCGACCGCAAAGAGGTCCTTGGTCGCATGCCGCCCGACTACGAATCGTGCACGGTCGAGAAGGTGGCCGTCAATGCGGTGATGGCCGGCTGTCTGCCCGAGTACATGCCGGTGGTGATTGCGGCCGTGGAAGCCTTTCTCGACGACACGTTCAGTCCGCACTCTGTCGTCGCGACGACGGGTTTCATCGGCCCGATCGTCATCGTCAACGGACCCGTGCGCAAGCAACTGCGGATGAATTCCGGTGTGAATGCGCTGGGCCAGGGCAACCGGGCGAATTCGACGATAGGCCGCGCGCTGCAGCTGACGGTGCGCAACGTCGGCGGTGGCAAGCCGGGCGGTATCGACCGTTCCACCCTCGGCACGCCGGGAAAAATCGGATTCTGCTTCGCGGAAAACGAGGAGGATTCGTGCTGGGAGCCTCTCTCGGTGGAGCGCGGTGTAGCACTCGGCACCTCCGCCGTCACCTTGTTCGCCGGCGGCGGTGTGCGCGCCGTCATCGATCCCGTTTCCCGCACGCCGGAATCGCTCGTGCGCAGTTTCGCGGCCTGCCTCAGGTCGATGCACCACCCCAAGATGTTTCCCGGACCCGATGCCATCGTCGTCGTCTCGCCGGAACATTTACGCGTATTCCGCGAGGCGGACTGGTCGAAGGCTCGGTTCAAAGAGGAACTGTCGGAATTGACGACCATCCCGGCCGATGACGTGCTGACCGGTCTTTGCGGGATGACCCTCGGCCCACCGGAGAGCGCACGCGGAACGATGCGGAAAAAATATGCAGATGACGGACTCGCCGTCGTGCATGCTGGCGGCACCGCCGGACTATTTTCGGCAATTCTCGAAGGCTGGAGTCCCGGCACGCTTTGCAAGATGATTACAATAGCTGTGGAGGACGGAGTATGACATCGACAATCTTGCTCGACCCGACGGGCGAGCATCAGGTAGTGACACGGAAAAAGGCGCCCCGGCCCGGCTCGCTGGATGGCATCGCCGTCGGCGTGCTCGACATCGGCAAGCAGCGCGGCGACGTCTATCTCGACCGTGTTGCCGAGCTGCTAACCGAGCGTGGCATCGCAGTGGAACGATATCGCAAGCCGGGACCGGGAAAGCTGGTCAGCGCCGAAGTCAAAAGCAGAATGTTGTCCGATGTGAAGGCAGTGGTCATCGGCCTCGCCGATTGAGGAGCGTGTATAACGTGCAGTTTGCATGACAGCTCTACACTCGACCCAATAGGTATCCCGGTGCTGGTCGTCTCCTCGACGGCGTTCATCCAGGCGGCCGAAGTCCAAAGCAAGGCGCTCGGCTACGATCCGACGATTGTCTGGGTTCCCCATCCGATCCAGGACCGGACGGACGCCGAGATACGCGAACTCGCCGACAACACCGTCGATGAGATCATCGCGGGACTG
>CAZJDV010000110.1:0-246 GCA_964544865.1 uncultured Dehalococcoidia bacterium
TTTCCCTCCGTCGTTTCTCCAGGCGCGCGGCGCCAAGGACCTCGGCGTGGAGTTTATTACGATGAGCAAGCCCTACAACATGGCCGGATGGAGGATCGGCTTCTGCGTGGGCAATAGCGCGATGATAAAGGCGTTGGCCACCATTAAGGGGTATTATGACTACGGGGTTTTCACGCCCATTCAGGTAGCCAGCATTATCGCCCTTCGACAGTGCCACCAGGACATCGACAACCAGAGCAGGTTGTA
>CAZJDV010000110.1:256-7147 GCA_964544865.1 uncultured Dehalococcoidia bacterium
CCTCACCCCGGGCGAGTATGTTCGTGTGGGCAAAGGTGGCCGAGGGGCATCTGGGCGGACAGGGGTCTATCGACTTCGCCCTGCGATTGATGGAAGAGGCCGAAGTAGCCATCGCGCCCGGACGTGCGTTCGGAGAAAAGGGCGAAGGCTACGTCCGGATCGCGCTGGTTGAGAATGAGTTGCGGCTCAAGCAGGCCATCCGCCAGATCGACAGGGCGCTGAACAAGGGCATCAAGACCCGCACCGCGCCGAAGGGGAAGAAGTAGTCGTTGGCCGGCTGCGATGAATTGGCGCTCATCCGCCGCGGTGGAGTTCACCGCGAGGTTCAGCGGCCGGCGGTCGCCTTGAAGCGGCAGGTCTCCGGCGCGGTCGATCTGTGACTTATATCACATTTTTTGATCGACCTCTCTAACGTGACCCCCACAGAGGCAAGCGCATCAAGTATTTCAACAGGTTTCCAATGCAGCATGACGCCCCAAAACCAGACGCTGTCTCTTCCGAAAATCCCAACCGCACTGGCGACAGGGCAATCCGGAGCCCTCAGGCCTGACGATAGCCACACCAGCCCCCGTCCCGAATCCGTCCCCACCGTCAATGGACAAGGGTGAGTTGGGGTGGGTATAATGGTAGGTATGGGTAGCGAGGGGACGTGTCGTCAATGGGCGTAAGTGCTTAGAATTCAAGCAGGACGAGTTTTTCGGTATGTACAGGCATGGCCGGCGGCGTATCCGATGTAGCCAGTGCTATTGTTGACCGCGCTGCCTGGGTTGCCACTATGCGAGCGTCTGGACGGCTTGGGTCATCAACTCCGCGATAGGCAAACGATTCGGGCAGCGGCGATCGGCGGCTGAGTAGTCCACGTGAGCCAGTTGCGCTCGACTCGGGGCCGGCAGGGATTCAAAGGTCTGGCGGGCTAATTCGACCTCGCCGTATTCGTTGCGGTACATCAGGCATCGCATCACGTCGCAGATCGGCACGGCGCCGCCGATGGCCGATTCACACAGATCGGCGCAGCCGGCGCAGTATCCGTCGCGGTTGACCTGTGCGTCCCGTTCCATCGCCCGCTTGTCGGGAGAAGTGAGCTTCGTCTTGTTCGCAGCGGCGGCGACGTTCTCCGACAACAGTCGCAAATTGGGCATCTGGGAACAGATGCAGGCGATCTTGGGGTTGTCCCAGACAGCTTTCAGCTTGATCTGGCCAAGGGTGAAGCCTTTAGCGGTTAGCTGTTCGATCAAGGCCTGTTCCGCTTCCGTCGCTTTGCTTTTGGTGCGGGTGGCCTGGGTTTTCATGGCCGTCAAACCGATACCCTTCACATGGCAGGCATCCACGGCCCGCTTCATGTTGTCGGTGTTCATACTCATGTAGCTGTAGCGGAGCATAATGCCATCGATAAAGCGTTCTTTGGCGGCCCCCAGCAAGCACTTCTCCATGTTCGAGTGCGTGCTGAAGCCGAAGAAGCGAATCTTTCCCTTCGCCTTGGCTTTCGTGACCCATTGCATTAGCGCTTTGCCCTTGGAGCCGGTGAAATCCTTTGTATTACTGACACTGTGGAGAAAGTAGAGGTCGACGTAATCGGTCTTCATTCTTTCGAGCGATCGGTTCAACAACTTCGTCATGCCTTCCAGGTCACGCTTGTCGGACTTGGTAACGAGGAAGATCTTCTTGCGGTCGTCGGGGTTCTTCTGGAAGTACTTACCGATGCCTTCCTCGCTTTTGCCTTTCCCGTAGCAGTCGGCGGTGTCCCAATAGGTCACGCCATACTGGATGGCCTGTTTCAGCATGAGCTGGTTCTTGGGGATGTCGAACATTCCACCCAGGGACAGGATGGACACTTTGACGCCGGTTTTGCCGAACGCTCGGGTCGGCACGATCATTGGCGCAGGCTGGGTGGTGGGAAGCGTCGCAGCTTCCGTGGCGACACCGCTGGCGGTCAGCACGTAACCGGTGGCTCCGGCGCCGACGACGCGGAAGAAATCTCGTCGGGAAACGCCATTGGGTTTTACGGACATTTTCGCGCCTCCTTCCAACGGTTAGGGTTTCCGGTGCTTTGCCATATTGTATGGGATGGGACAACCGTCTCCTAATATTAATCCGAGGCTTCCCATATGATCTTGCCCGACTACGCCGCCGGGCCATGTTCCGCTGTGTTACAGCGATCCCCTGTTGCTCCTAACACTTTTCGCATTTCGCACTTTTTCCTCGTGCCGTGGGCTTCCAAGGCTCTGGGGAGGCGCTGCGACACCCCGGGGGCGCCCAGTTCTTCTTACTGAGCATACAGCACCCCCTAGAGCCGTTGTAACGAGAGCGAGGATAAGAGTCCTTGCAGGCTTCAGGCACTACAATCTCGCCTTCCGCCGTCCTTGGCATCAAGATAACCCTTTGTTCATAGGGTCAAACGATGCCTTATTATGCACAGACTGTAGTTCTAATCCGGGAAATTCCGGTTAATTCGAGTAATTATCTCAGCAGTGACCGATCCCGGCTGCGGGACTCATTCTCAGCCGTAACGCGGATCGCCCGTTTGCCGCTGACGGGGCATTCGTGCTCGCAGATCCCGCAACCGATGCAGCGGGTGAGGTCCACGTGTGGGCGTTGCAGGCGAACCTGGATTTCGACGCGTGTGCCCGCGGCGGGCGGCTGCCAGGTTCGGGTCGGTTCGAGCGTGATAGTCTCGGCCGTGTTGGCTGTGATTCTTCGACGACCGCCGGCGAGGAAGAGGTAGTAGTCGCCCGTTGCGTACACGTCGGCGGACAATTTCGCATCGGCCAGGTAGATCGTCGCCGGTCCGGCCGAGGCCACGGTCAACTCTCCGCCGCGCACGGTCTGGTACGTCTTGCGGACGAAGATCGCCTTCGGGCTGACGGAGCAGTTCTCCTGGCAGACGATGCAGGGCCGATCCATCGCCCACGGCAGGCAGCGGCCTCGGTCTACGTAGGCCGTGCCCATGCGGACCGGGCCAATCTTGACGAACTCGCCCTGTCCGGTCTTCTCGTCCAGGGACAGTGTGCGGATTGCACCGGTAGGGCAGATCTGGCCGCAGGCAACACAATTAAACTGGCATCCGCTCGTGCCGATTCGGTTGTTCAGGATCGGCGTCCACAGCCCTTCTGCACCAGCCTGCAGCCCGGCCGGCTGGATCACATTCGTCGGGCAGATTCGCATGCACTGTCCACACTTGAGGCAGCGGGCGAGGAAGGCCTTCTCTCCCAGCGCGCCGGGCGGGCGGATGACCTTCGCGTGCCAGTTACTCGAGACCTTGCCCCCCAGCCTCATCAACGGCATGACCGCTAAGCTGGAGGCGATTGACAGCAGCATCCCGCGGCGAGATACGTCGACAGGCGTGACCTCGCCGGCGGCAGAGCGATGCGGTCGGTAAGCGACAAGATCGTGTCGGCAGGAGTCCACGCAGTTCATGCACAACACACACTCGCCGATGCGGATCTGGCCGGAAGGCCGGCAGGCGCCCTCGCAGTCGGCCTCGCAGAGCAGGCACTGGCTGCACTCGGCGGTTTTCTTGCCTATCCGCCAGATGGCGAACCGTCCGCATAGACCGAACAACGCCCCCAACGGGCAGATGTAACGGCAATAGAAACGCGGGATCAGCAGGTTCAGGAAGATCGCCGCCAGGAAGATCGCTCCGACAAAAAAGCCCCATTCGTACAGTCGCGGCATCGGCGAGAGCCGTTCTGCCGCAGCGTCAACGATTGGAAGCAAAGCCAGGTTCACCGAGCGGTAGACCAGCGGGATTGGGTCCAGAAGCCCGGTCTGGAGCGACGTCAGCGGCGTGCGGTCGGCCGAGAGGAACAATCCGGCCACGACCCACGCCGCCACGAGTACGACCACCAGACCGCCCGCCCGGAGGCGCGTGCGGCAGGCTCTTCCCGCCGCCAGCAGAACCAGCACGGCCAGCAGCCCCATTGCAACGATCTCGGCTGGGCTGGGTCCACGGAATGACGAGCGGATCAGGTTGGCGATCGCGTTGCCCACCGCCATAGCCAGCAGGAAGGCCAAGATGTAATACTTGATCGACTCGGCCCGACGTAGCTGGTTGATCTCTATGCGATCCTTGACACCCCTGCCGCGTTTACCGAGCCAGCCGACGAACTGGTGCATCGTGCCGAACGGGCAGAACCAACCGCAGAAGAACCTGCCCAGCAAAATTGTCAGCACGAGCGTACCGACCGCCCACAACAGGCCCGCATACAGTGTGTGGGTCGTCAGCACCGTGCCCAGAGCCACTAACGGGTCAAGCTGCAGCAGCCAGTTGACCGGCCAGCCGCGCAATTGCCACCACTCGGTTCCTACGGATGTGACGACCGCGAACCAGAGCAGCAGAACCAGAAAGAACGCCTGGCAAATTCGTCGTACGATTATGATTCTCATCTTACAGAGAGCTTTCCATTTCTCCGCCGACATCGGCCCGCCTGGGATTCAGCGACTCGTAGTCAGCCGCACCGACGCCAGCCTCGGCGGCCATCGCAATATACGGCAGTTCGGTGGAGCTCTTTTCGAGCAGCGTCGCGCCGAACGCGTCTGCTGCGATAGGATCGGTGCTGAGGATCATCGTGTTGGTCTGCTTTAGATCGTCCAGCGAGCCACCCGTCGGGCCGTTATGCATCATGGACGTTGTGCCGTCGAGCACCACCAGCGTTGGGCGGACAAGCATCGCGAGTTCCTTAATGATGGTGTTGATGTTCTGGTGGAAGATGTTGCGCCGGCCGCCGAGGAGGCCGTAGAAGTTTTTCATGCTCATGGAGGCCCCGCTTCGGGCGTGATCCTTGACGGGGGTGATGCCGATGAGTTTGTCGGCGCCTTCGAGCGGTCCGTACAGAACGGGCCAGTCGCAGATGAGCTTTCCGCCGGGCAAGCTCATCAACCGGAAGGCGCTGGCCTTCGGCAGGACCATCTTCGCTCCGGCCGAGCGAGCGGCCGGGCCGATCCCGCTGAGGGCGAAGCAACTCACCGGGTCGTTGATGGAGTTGTCGGTCACGACGACGGATTCCGCTCCGGCGGTCAGGCACTGGCGCACGACTTCGCTGACAACGTCCGGATGTGCCGTCGCCGAGAGCATCGGGGCCGAACTGAAGGCGGCGTTGACCTTCAGGACCACGCGGTCGCCCTTGGCGATGAACTTTCCGATTCCACCCAGTGCCGCCAAGCCGCGTCGCACGGTCTGCGTGCGATCGGCGCCAGTGATGATGGCCATCTGCCCCCGTAGTTCCGGCAGGGAGAAGTCCGGCATCGTGACGGACCCGTCGACGGTTCCGAATTGGAGGGCAGGGCGTTTGTACAGCCAAGCAGCCAGCCCACCCAGGGCCGCAACGGACACACCCGCCTTGGCAGTACGGGCCAGCAGTTCCCGGCGGCTGATGCGATATTGATGGTCCTGTTCGTTCAACGTCCGGCCTCCGCGATCTGGTGTATCAGCCTTTTTGCGAGCTTCTCCGCGGCGGCACGATTTTCGGCCTCATGGACGCCGGCCAGAACCTTGCCGTGGGCGAAAATCACCTCAAACATGCCGAAGATTTTCATCATCTTTGCTTCGGGTAACCCTTCCGGTGGCGAAACATCCCTCGCGCCGTTTTGCATCCATAACGCATGAAACGCCTCGATCAGCTCCGCCGCCTCCGCCTCGGTCGCTCGCAAGGAAATGAATGCAACGGCTTCGGCCCCATCCAAGACGTAGCGGGCGGTAAAGACGTTGTCGAAACGTTCGAAGCCCAGCGCGTTGGCAGCATTCAGGGCAATACTTCCGGCCTCCAAACCCTCGGCGGGAAACAGCGATGGTTCTAAAGCCTCAGTGTCCTCATCGACGGCTGTCCGTGCCGCGAAGTTTTGGGCGAACGCATCCACAGCCTGGAGAATCGCTTCGGGCAACTCCGCGCTCAACGTGCCGGCGACCAGTTCGACGCAGTATCGGCCATGGCGGAAGAACACGCCGTTGGCAGAGCGGTAACCCTCCGCGCCGACGTCGAGTGCCTCGGCCCCGCGGCGTTTCTGCGAACTGTAAACCCCGTAGGCGTTGTGGGCACTGCCCATGTCGAAAACGAACACTTCGAACCAGACGTCGTCCCTTTCGGACGGACGAAATCGCTGTGCCTGCAATTGCACGAAGCCGGCCGGGAGGTATGTCTCAGCCTTGCCGTTGATCTTGTCCGCCAGAGTCACTGGATCAAATGTTTCCAGATCGTTCATGGCGACCAAGCCGGCAGGCAGGAACGCCCCGAGGGTCGAAGCCTTCCCCGCATCCGCTTCCATCGCTGTTGCCCGAAACATGGCTGGGTCGTAGCGGAACTGCTGAAGATACACCCCCGCGGCAATGACCACGAGCATCAGCAGGATGCCGAGACCCACAAGAGATTCGGCATGGCTTGGGCGATGAGAATTCTCGATCACAATGGGACTTATTTCCGGGCGCACACGGGTATGCCAATATGCTGACTAATGTATCAAAGCATCCCTCGCCAAGTCAAAGCATGTTGCGGCAGACCTGATCCAGAATCTCGCTGACTTGTAAGTCTTCAGCAAAAATGGCAGTTTTGACGGTGCCCCTTCCGAAAATCCCCATACGCACTGGCGGCAGGCAATCCGGAGCCCTCGGATCCCAAAACCTGCGCTATGATGAAGTGGCCCGGCAGTCCCCCCTCCCCATCTGCCGGGCAATCACGGCAGCGCCGGTCTCCCCCAAGCCGGTGCTGCTGTTTTTGTTTGGGCTACGCAACGTTCAGGGGCCTGCATTCAGTCCTGTCAGGGGGGGGCTATCAAAAAAAGTGCTACTTGTCCCAGAGCATCCATCTGGACCGAAGTATCAGGATTGGTTACCATCGGCTTATGCTTTTGCGGCGTTTCGGCACATTTACCGGCGGGATCGATCTGCCCGACGAGAAGGCG
>CAZJDV010000111.1:0-7002 GCA_964544865.1 uncultured Dehalococcoidia bacterium
GCCGTGAACACGTTCCCGTCGGACACTCCGGGCGAGATGGCCATCGTCAAAGAGCATGCGGAGACGGCGGGCGCTTCCACCGCCGTGGAGAGCAGGATCTTTGAGGAAGGCGGCGCCGGCGGCACCGAGCTCGCCGAAGCGGTCATAGCCGCAACCGACACTGCCAGACCTGAGATTACGTATCTGTATCCGGAAAACGCTTCGATCGAGGAGAAGGTATTGGCTCTCGCGACGCAAGTCTACGGCGCCGACGACGTGCAGTGGAGCGCACCGGCGCTGAGGCAGCTACGAAGGTTCGGCGAACTCGGCTGGGGGAGTCTTCCAGTCTGCATGGCCAAGACCCACCTTTCGCTATCTCACAACTCCAGGCTCAGGGGCCGGCCCACGGGATATACGTTCCAGGTGTCCGACGTCCGGGCGTCGGTGGGCGCCGGATTCATCTACCCCATCGCGGGTAGCATGGTCACTCTGCCGGGGCTGCCCGGTTCGCCGCGGGCCCTGGACGTTGACGCCGAGGGCAACATTCTCGGACTGTAACTCGGATTGCTCGGCAGTGCGCCTTAGGATTAGTCGCCATCCTTGCCGTCGGAGCATCCGGTGCACTCGGCGGGCATGACACACCGACCATAGGCCAAGTCCCAGCAGAGATCGGGCCAGGGCTCATGAGCCTCGTTTCGGCGCTCCCACAGGCGCCCCGAGTAGCGTGCTACCGTAGATTATGGTACGCTCTGCCCAGTTCATTGCGTGTCAAACTGGCACGTAGGGCTTCGACAGGCTGGGGCGAGCGGGTGAATTATGCTACTGGTTGGCTCCTATCCAATCGACTGTCCTGACGCCTGCGGTGGGCAGGCGCTGTTGTTCTCATTCGACATGGGGGACGACGACCCGGATGCCGCGGATGAATATACCGAGGCCAAGTGTCCCTCCTGCGGCCGAGTCTGGTATTTGGATGACGACCCTGTCGCATGGACCGAGGTAAGGGAGTAGGGGCGTAAAGCACGTGCGGTCCCATCGCTTCCAGCGGAGTCACCAATGGGTGTTTCGGGCATCGTTTTAGCCGGCGGCATGAGCCGACGGCTGGGACGCAACAAGGTCGTTGAGCCCGTTGGCGGTGAGACCATGATAAACCGTGTCATCGGCCAGCTGTCTCAAGTTGCGGAGCGCACAGTGGTCGTGGTAAACGACCATGAGCGTGTGTCCCTACTGAGCCTCCCTGGTTCTGCGACGGCTGTGGTCGACATCCATCCTGACAAGGGTTCTTTGGGAGGCATCTTCACAGGACTGTCGGCGATCGAGACGGAATGGGGCATGGTGGTCGCCAGCGACATGCCGTTCCTCAACGTGGAGTTGTTAGCGTACATGCTTTCAGCCAGAGAGGGGTTCGATGCCGTCGTCCCGCGGCTCGATGGGCGGTCGGAACCCACTCACGCCGCCTACTCTGTCTCATGTCTGCCCCACATAGAGCGGCGCGTGCTGGCCGACGACCTGAAGATAGACGGCTTCTTCAACGACGTTCGCGTCAACGTAGTGCCGGAGGATCAGGTCGAGGGACTGGACCCGGAGCGCCTGAGCTTCTTCAACGTCAACACCCAGCAGGACCTCGACAGGGCGCTTGACCTAGTTGCCCAGGGACACTAAGGAGGACTGCGACCCCCGTGAATATGAAGACCGATCTGACCACTCCAAGCGCGCTGGATATTCGGGTCGAGCTGTTTGGACTGGCCCGGATCTCCAGTGGACGGCGCCTTGTCCCTATCACGGTACCGGTGGACGCGGAGATTCAAGATATCGCGGCCGCACTGAGCGCCGTCTGCCCCCAGCTGGTCGGCGAAACCATCCTGGACGACCTCTCCGGCCTCCAATCCAGCTACACGTTGAACGTAAACGGAACCTCCTTTGTGAGTGACGGGCCGCTCAACTTGGAGCAGGGCGACACTATCCTCCTGTTCTCAAGCCAGGCCGGGGGCTGACCGTGTTCGGATATCATGGCAAGGTCCTGGTTATAGATCTGACTGAACAGAGGTCGTGGTGGGAGCCGCTGGAAGCGGACGTGCTGCGTGGCTTCATCGGCGGCACCGGTCTGGGCGCCTATCTTCTGTACACTTACTGCCCCGCGAGAGTCGAGCCGCTGGACCCGGCGAATCCGCTTATCTTCGTGGGCAGCCCATTGGTCGGCAGCAGGCTGACGACGTCCAGTAAGTTCGCCGTGGTGACCAAATCCCCGATGACGGGTTTCATAGGCGACTCCCTTTCCTCGAGCTTCGTCGCCACGGAACTCAAGAAGGCCGGCTGCGACGCGTTAGTAGTGATCGGCAAGAGCGAGTCCCCTACCCTGCTTTCCGTCAACGACGGCGAAGTCGAGTTCCTCGACGGCAGCGAGATGCTGGGACTCAGCACCGTCGAGACGGAAAGGTCCGTGAAGGGGCGGATGGGCAATCGAACCCGCGTACTGTGCATCGGTCCCGCAGGCGAGAATCTCGTCCGCATGGCCTCGATCAGCAACGACGGGGGGCGCCACGCAGGCCGGACTGGCCCCGGCGCCGTCATGGGGTCCAAGAACCTCAAGGCGATCGCCCTTCGCGGTACCCGTCCCACCCAGATCTCCAACCCCGAGGCCCTCAATCCGATCGGTCGGGAGCTGACACGTCGAAGTCTGGGCCCCGCCACCGAGAAATATCGCACCCTGGGCACCATGGCCAACGTCTCGGTATTCAACCGCCTGGGTACGCTACCCACGCGTAATTTCCAACAGTCCACGTTCGACGACGCCGAGAATGTCAGCGGGGAGGAGTTCCACCAGTCTCACTGGGTAAAGAACGCCCATTGCGCTAGCTGCACCATCGGGTGCGAGCACATCATGGTGACGACCGACGCGAGGCCGAAGACCACGGGCCGAATGGAATATGAAAGCGCCTTTGCCCTGGGCCCGCTGGTGGGTGTGTCGGAATCCGACACAGTCATACGCGCCTCCCGGCTCTGCGACGAGATGGGTATGGATACAATCAGCACGGGCGCTACCATTGCCTGGGCCATGGAGTGCTACGAGCGAGGCATCATAACGCTGGCGGACACCGGCGGAATTGACCTGCGCTTCGGCAACGGAGAGGCACTGTTGGCTATTCTGGACCTGATAGCCAAGCGTCGGGGTCTCGGCAACCTGCTGGCCGAGGGCAGCAAGCGCGCATCCGATGCCGTGGGCCAGGGCTCCCGCGAATGGGCTATGCACGTCAAGGGCCTGGAGATGCCCGGGTACGAGCCTCGTAGCCTCAAGACCATGGCCTTGGGCCTCGCTGTCAGCACTCGGGGCGCCTGTCACAACAGGTCCTCGGCCTACGAGGCGGACTTCTCGTCCAGTGTCGACAGACTTCGAGTCGACGACGAACGAGGCAAGATAACCGTGGACGGCGAGGACTTCTCATCGGTACTGGACTCTCTGATATGGTGCAAGTTCCTGCGTAAGGCGTTCGACGACCTCTACGCGGAGTCGGCTGACATCTACCAGCACATAACAGGATGGGATATGAGCGCCGGGGAGCTGAAACAGGCTGGAGAGCGTATCAGCAACATGAAGAAGCTCTTCAACATCCGCGAAGGCTGGCAGCGGGACGACGACACGCTGCCTCCCAGGGTGTTGCAGGAGACCCTTCCCACCGGAGTGGTCGAAGGCGTTGGCCTCGTCAAAGACGACCTCGACATGATGATTCAGGGCTACTACCGGGCGCGAGGTTGGACTGAAGGCGGCTTGATCCCGGACGACAAGATTCGAGAGCTCGGGCTAACGGGAGTTGTGAGAGCACCGGCTTCGGTGGCGTAGCGCTCGCACTTGCCGGCACTACAGTAATCAAAAAGGCGGGTAATTTGGCGGACAAGGTATTCCTGAACGAGAGCGGGGTCACCGTGACGGAAGAGCGGCTTCTCGTCCCGGGGCGCAGCTTCAAGATCATCGACATCGATTCGGTAGATGTCACAGGCACGCGCCCATCTCGACTGGTGTCGATCTTGGTTGGATTGATAGGGTTCGCGATATGGGTACCCCAGAGCGACACATGGTGGGTAGGCTATGCCGGCCTCGGAATCGTTGCCATGGCGTGGATATGGGTCAGGCGTCTCAAGACGAGATACAGTATCGTCCTGAGCACCGGCGACGGGGGGACTACCGCGCTGGAGTCCCAGGACAAGCCGCTGGTTGAGAGGGTAGTCGAAGCGCTCAAAGACGCGATGCATGTCCCGAACTAACCCGGAGGCGGCGCGGGTACGATGAGAGAACCCTGTTCACGTCTACAAGGCGAGGGCTTGAGTTGACCAGCGGGAGAAACTCTCTTCGCACTATGCTCAGAGACAGGTTTCCAAGGGACCATGGAGAGCTGCTCCCAGCGCTGCATTTCCTCCACCACGAATTTGGATACCTACCCGACTGGGCGATGGAGGTCGTGGGCTGGCACCTCGGAATCCCGTCAAGCGAGGTCTATGGTGCGGCGACCAGCTACACGGAGCTGCGACTTGAGCGGCCCACCGCCCACGTTCTCCGAGTGTGTACCGGCCTGAGCTGCAGGCTCAACGGCGGCCTCGGAATACTGGGGGCGGTAGAGGACGAGCTACGACCCCACCCGGACCTCAACAAACGAGATCGTCAAGCAACCGTCGAGGAAACACCGTGTGCCTTCCTCTGCGGCCTCGCCCCGGTGGTTGAGATTGACGGTCAATGGCGTGGGCGTGCCACACAGGACGATGTGAGGGTCTTGGTTCAGCGGATGGAGAAGCCATGAGAGCGGCGACGCCCGCCCTGGACAGGCTCAGACAGTCCGCCAAAAGTCGCCGGGACTCGGCTCAAGCCGGCAGGACGCGATTCGTGGTCCAGGTGGGCCACTGCTCGCTGTCGGTTGGCGCCGGTGATGTGGCTGACGCAATCGCGAGCTCGTTGCCGGACGACGCTTACATTGCAACTACCGGTTGCGACGGCGCATGCTTCGACGCCCCATCGGTCATGGTCACAGGTCCCTCGGGCGACACGCGCCGCTACGTGCGGGTGACGGCCGAGTCCGCTAGGCAGATTGCCAGCGGAGGCCCCGCCGAGACCGGAGGAACCCCCTTCTTCTATGGGCAGCATCGGCTGTCTTTGGACGGCTGCGGCGAGCTCGACAGCACGAACATCGACGACTACATTGTCGATGGCGGCTACGCGGGCATGGAGCGTGCGCTGTCGATGTCGCCGGAAGAGGTGATCGAGGAGGTCGAGAAGTCCGGCCTTCGAGGCAGAGGTGGCGCGTACTTCCCCGCCGCGCTCAAGTGGCGTTCTACGAGGAACAACGAAGCCACGCCCAGGTTTCTGGTGGTCAACTGCGAGGAGGGGGAGCCGGGAATATTCAAGGACCGACACCTCATGGAGGGCGTACCCCATCGCATCCTCGAGGGTGCCATCATCGCGGCGTACGCGTCCGGCGTCAGCCACGAGTACATCTACATCAACGCCGAGGCCAAACTCTCCTCTGAGCGCATGGAACGGGCCATCCGGCAGGCGTACAACAGCGGCCTCCTTGGAGACGACATTCTGGGAACCGGGTTTTCGCTGAGCATGGAGATCAGGCGCGGGGCGGGCGGCTACGTCTGCGGTGAGGAGACGACGCTGCTGAACACGATGGAGGGGCATCGTAGAGAGCCGAGACTCCGGCCTCCCTTCCCGACAGAGGCCGGCTTTATGGGCAAGCCGACGACGATCAACAACGCCGAAACCCTGGCCAGCGTCCCTTTCATACTGTCCAACGGCGCCGAGGCTTTCGCCGAGATAGGCTCAGAAGGTGCGACTGGGACCAAGCTCATGAGCCTGAGCGGCTCCGTGAAACGGGCGGGCGTAGCAGAGGTGCCTCTGGGCACGACGCTGCGTCAAATTCTGTATGATATCGGTGGAGGCCCAACTGACGGGCATTCGCTGACGGCCCTGGCAGTAGGCGGTCCCTCCAGTGGCGTGCTTCCACCGTCGATGCTTGACACGAGTATCGCTCCCGGATTGCTGCACGAGTCCGGAGTTATGCTCGGTGCGGGGGGCGTAATTGCGCTAGACGAGCGCATGAGCGTGCCCTACGTGGTAAGGAGCCTAGCCGCGTACAATGCGAACGAGTCTTGCGGCAAGTGCACCCCATGCAGGGAAGGGACTCCGCGCATGGTCGAGACGCTGGACAAGCTGGCGTCATCGGACGGCTCACCCGCCGACTTGGACGACATACGATTCTTGGCTCGGGTAGTGAACAGTGCTTCCTTGTGCGGGTTGGGCCAGGCAGCTGGCAACCCAATCACTAGCGCCCTCCATTTCTTCGCCAACGATTTTTTGTCCTTGGCGGAGGCGCATTAGCACAAGGTCGGCGGAGCAACGGGATGCAAGAAGCGCCACTGCGTTGACCTACCCGAAACGCTCACGATAGCATGGGTTAAGTGCTGGAGTTTGGCGGACAGGGAACCATACCATGACCATCACGCTTAGCATTAACGACGCGGCCATAGAGGTATCCGACGGGGCGTCCGTCCTGGACGCCATAAACTTGTCTGGGACGTACATCTCGCAGCTCTGCAAGGATCCCGACATGAAGGCGATCGGGGCCTGCCGGACGTGTCTGGTGAGCATCGACGGCATCCGCGGGTTTCCCGCGTCGTGCTCGGTGCCGGCCGCAGACGGCATGAGGGTGTCGACCGACACGCCAGAGGTCAGCGACATCCGGCGCGGCGTGGTGGAGCTGACCCTTGGGATGTTCCCGGAGGACGGCAATCGTGGCAACAGTGTGGGCGGCTCGCGAACCGCCCTTAAACGCGATCACAAGGAGTTGTCGATCGCGACCAGACGGTACGAGGCGGATGCCGATCGATGGGGTGGACGGGAACGCGAGGCGACTGACGCCAGCAACCCCATCTTCAACATCGCCATGGACTCTTGCATCCTGTGCGGCCGGTGCGCTCAAGCGTGCCAGGACGGCCACCAGTTTATCGGCGCCATAGACTTTCTCGGCAGCGCTC
>CAZJDV010000112.1:0-6892 GCA_964544865.1 uncultured Dehalococcoidia bacterium
GTAATGTCACACCGGCTGACGTGCTCAACGGGAGGCGGGAGCAGATCCTCCAACGGAGAAAGGAGGTCCAGCTACAGACGATCGATAGGCGCAGACGCTACAACAAACCCGTCAGAGAGCTCGCTTTCTCCTCTTCACCACAACAAATCTTCTCGGCTCCACAACTGTCCCTCTTTTGCTGATTGACAACACCTGTGGAGCAGTTCGAATTGGCGCCGCCTGGTTGATCCCCGTGCGTACGCGGATTCAAATGGGCAGCTGCCAGTGCTGCAGACGACTGTGACTCCCGCAGCCCCCCTACCCCCACCCATCCACCGCGTAGCGCCCTACTGCCGCCTCGTTTAGCTCGACGCCCAGGCCGGGAGTTTAGGTTAGGGCGAGGGCGCCGGGGCGGGTGGCGAGGGCGGTGGCGAAAAGGCGGCCTATATTGAGGACGCTGTGATCGGGGAAGTACTCGACCCAGGTGGCGTTTGGCGTGGCCGCGGCCAGGTGGACGTGGAGGTCGGCGAGCCAGTGGGGCGCTACCTCGACGCCGTGGGAGGCCGCCATCGACGCGATGCGGCGCCACTCGGTGATGCCTCCGCACACTCCGGCGTCGGGCTGGATGACCGCCGCGGCCTGCGCCTCCAGGAGCTGCTGGAAGTCCCAGCGTGTCGCGTGGATCTCGCCGGTGGCGACCGGGGTGCGGACCGCGCTGGCGATCTCGGCGTGGCTCGTGATGTCGTCGGGCATCAGCGGCTCCTCGATCCAGCCGATCTCGTAGGGCCCGAACATGCGGACGGCCTCTATAGCCGCCGCGGCGTCAGGCCAGCCATTGTTGGCGTCGAGGAACAGGGGCGCGGCGGGGCCGACCGCCTCTCGGGCGGCCTTGACCCGCATGGCGTCTTCTTCCGGAGGCACCCGCCCACCTCCATCTTGACGGCCCTGAACCCCATGTCCAGGTAACCCTCCATCTCGGCGGCCAGGTCGGCCTGCGTCTTGCCCTCGGCTTAATCGTCCTTCCACGATGGAAGGACGTAGGCCTCGACTTCGCCCTGCCGGCCGCCGCCGCTCAAGTACCTATATAAAAAAGCCCTGCGTCGCGGGAGACGATCTCCCAGAGGGCGACGTCCACTGCGCTGATTGCCCTCAGCACCGACCCGCGGCACCCATGGAGCAGCGACTCGGCGTACATGTCGTCCCAGATGGCCTCGGTCTACTGAGGGTCGCGCACCGCCAGGGTCACGATCCGGCCCCCTTTGTGCCCGCCATAGCAGAATCCGATGCCGTCCACCCCGGCGTCGGTCTCCACCCGGACCAGGTTGTAGTGGCGCTCCCGCACCGCCCTGGTCGCGATGGCTATGCCCTCGTCCAGGGACAGGACGCACGTACTCGCCACCGCCGTCACTCTCATCTCCGTCACCACCAGGTTCTCTGGGTCCGCCGCAGGATATTACACATGCGGCAAGGCCTACAACACCACCCGTGGTACTTGCAGCGAGAACCGGAGGCCAGCCGTATTGACAATCGCATGTTGCGCGGGTAACGTCGTATTGGCTAAGTGGCGAGGGTGTCCAGTCGAACGCCACCGAAATTCGGACCTAAAGAGGGAACCAACAAACATGCCCAAGATAGCGATCATCGGCGCCGGCAGCGTCGTGTTCACCCGCAAGCTGCTCCAGGACGTGGTCAACACGCCGTCGCTGGCGGACGCCCGTCTATCTCTCATGGACGTGGACCAGAGCCGGCTGGACTTGATCGGGTCATTCGCGAAGCGGCTCGTGTCCGACGCCGGCGCCGGCGCCGCGGTGGAGACGACGACCGACCGCGAGAGGGCCCTCGACGGCGCCGACTACGTCATCACGACAATCCGCGTGGGGGACGACCTGTCCGTCGATCAGGGTATCCCGCTCAAGTACGGCGTCGACCAATCGGTGGCGGACACTATCGGCCCCGGCGGCGTGTTCAAGGCGCTGCGGACGGTGCCGGTGCTACTGGACATCTGTGAGGACATGGAGGATGTCTGTCCAGACGCCTGGCTGCTCCAGTACACGAACCCCATGGCCATGGCGTGTTGGGCCATCTCCGAGGCGACGGACGTTCAGGCCGTCGGACTCTGCCACAGCGTGCAGGGTACGACCCGGCAGCTCGCGGGGTACATCGGGGCGCCGAAAGAGAGCGTCGCCGTGTGGGTGGCGGGGATCAACCACATGGCCTGGTTCTTGCGGTTCGAGCGCGACGGCGAGGACGCCTACCCGGCGCTATGGGACGCCCTGGAGAATGCCGGCACCTACGCGCTCGACCCGGTGCGCTTCGAGGTCATGCGGCACTTCGGGTTCTTCGTGTCTGAGTCCACCCGCCACATGTCCGAGTACTTGCCCTACTTCCGCACCAGCGCTGAGCGGATGGAGGGGTTCGAACTGAACGCGATCACTGCGGATCTGTCCAGGCTCGAAAAGCGCAACGACGAGTATTTCGCGAAGATGCGCGAAGAGGTCACGGGGGAGGCGCCTCTGGCCGCCGAGCCTTCGGAGGAGTACGCGTGCCGCATCATGTCATCCATTGAGACCGGGGAGCCGAGCGTGATAAACGGCAACGTACCAAACTACGGCCTGATCTCGAACCTCGCCGAGGGGGCGTGCGTCGAGGTGCCGTGCCTGGTGGACCGGCTGGGCATCCACCCGATGGTTGTCGGCGAGTTGCCGCCACAGCTTGCGGCGCTGAACCGCTCCAACGTGGCCGTGCAGGAACTGGTGGTCAGAGCACTCCTGGAGGGCAGCCGCGAAGCCGCCAAGCACGCGGTCATGCTCGATCCGCTGACGTCCGCCGTCCTCTCTCTGGCCGAAATCGACGCGATGTTCGACGAGATGTGGACGGCGCAGGCCGAGCAACTCTCGCTGTATTCATGAGGCCAGACCGCCCACCGAGAGACCTATTCGATAGCGAACGAGCGCTCGCCGTTTGCAGGGCATCTCGCTCCTGGGGCACCCGGAGGAAAAGCGGGTGAACGTGCCCGAGAATCCCAGGCTGCGCCCCCTGGACCCCCAGTGGGTCGAGCAACAGGGGCGGCGGTATCTGTATCTGCGCGACCCGCTGGGACTGTCGAAGAGGACCGTGCTGGTGCCCCAGGAGCTAACGCCGCTGCTGGCTCTGCTCGATGGCACGCGGGACGAGGCGGGAATCCAGGCGTCTCTGGCGCTCCGGCACGGGCTGCAGCTCTCACTCTCCCAGGTCCGTGAGTTCGTCGCCGGGATGGACACGGCGCTCATGCTGGAAAGCGGTACGTACCGGACCGCAGCGGCCCAGGCGCTGAGCGGCTATCGCAAGGCCGGGAGCCGCGGGCCGTCCCGCGCCGGCCTCGTATATCCTGCCGTTCCATCGGAGCTGGCCAGAGTCATAGAGGATTACGCGTCGCGCGCGCCCGCAGATGACCCTACCTTGCCCGCATCCGCCACCCTAAAGGGTGTGGTGAGCCCTCACATCGACTATGAGCGGGGCGGCTCGACATACGCCCGGCTCTGGCGGATGTGCGCACCGGCCCTCGACGGGGTGGAGCTTGTCATAATACTCGGTACCGACCACGCGGGCAGCCCCAACTCCCTGACGCTCACCCGGCAGAGCTATGCCACGCCGCTGGGCGTGCTGCCGACGGACCGAGAGCTGGTGGACGGCCTGGCCAAGGTCATCGGACCGGAGCGGGCGTTCGCCGAGGAGTTCCACCATGTCAACGAGCACTCAATCGAGCTGGCCGCCGTCTGGCTTCACCACTACATGGGCGGCCGGGCCTGCGCAATGGTGCCGGTGCTATGCGGGTCCTTCGAGGAGTTCGTCGCGAGCGAAAAGGAGCCTGAGAGCGACGAGGTCATCGGAGCGGTGCTGGAGTACCTTGCAGGTATGACCGTCGGGCGGAGGACGCTCGTAGTCGCGGCCGGCGACCTGGCCCACATCGGCCCCGCGTTCGGAGACGCGACGGTCATCGACGGCGTGGGCAAGGCCATACTGGCGGCCCAGGACGCCGAGTCCATCGCCGCTATCTGCCGGGGCGACGCCGCCGGCTTTCTCGGCCTGTCCCGCGCCGAGCAGGACCGGCGGAACATATGCGGGCTCTCGCCCATCTACATGGCGCTGAAAATAATCGGCGAGACCACAGGTGAATCCGTCGGCTACGCCCAGTGCCCGGCCGACGCCACCGGCGGTTCGCTCGTGTCCATCGTTGGGACGGTGTTGTGGGAGGAGTAGGCCATCGGCGGGAAGAGATGCGCGTTCATTCGTGCAGTCTTTGACATGATGTCGTAAACTGCCGACACGCTCGATCTCAAAGGCAAAGCCTCGGAAGGCAGGACACATGGCAGATGAGACGATCCGAGTTGCTCTGAGCGATGAGGTGTCTGTAACAGCCCTGCGCACGCCGCCGGAAGAGCCGTTTAATGGATGGCTGTTCGTGTACGCGCCGAGCGTAGGTTCAAGCATCAATGATCGATTCGGAGTGTACGCCGCGCGGGCGCTGGCCGGCCGTGGCGTCACCACCGTTCGGTTCCAGTTTCCGTACATGGAAGCGGGGAAGCGCCGGCCGGACCGGAACGCGGTGCTCGAGGTGACATGGCTGGCAGTCATCGAACAGGTCGAACGGACGGCCTGCGCCTGGTCGCGGGTGGCCGGTCCATGGGCGGGCGTATCGCCTCGCAGGTGGTGGCACATGGGGACAGCGCGGAGGCGCTGGCGCTTTTCGCGTACCCGCTGCATCCCCCGTGGAACCGGTCGCAGCAGCGGGCCATGCACTTCTCTTCAATCTCGTGTACGATGCTGTTCTGCTCGGGCACTCGGGATGATTTCGCGTCCCCCGATGAGTTGAAAGTAGCTGCGGATCCTGTCCCGCGCTCCAACATACGCCATTTGGAAGGGGCGGACCATGGGTTCGGGACGCTGAAGTCCGGCGGCAGGACAAGTGAGGACGTGTGGGCCGAGGCCGTGGACGCGCTGGCAGTCTGGCTACCCGTGTAGACCCCGGTCTGGCGAGGGGTGGGCGCCGACATGTCCGCTGCCGCACATGCGGGCCCCCAGCTCAACAAAGGGACACGGGATTGATTTCGGCGCAACCCCAGGGAGACTATAAATGAGACCGGAGATGATCGCGGACTACGCGTGCGAGGTGGGCGAGGGGCCGCTGTGGCATCCGCTAGAAAAGCGCCTGTACTGGGCGGACATCCCTGGCGGACGGCTGTTCCGGTACGATCCGACGACCGGCGCGCATGAGCAGTTCTACGACGGCAATGTTGTGGGCGGCTTCACGTTTCAGGAGGATGGCGCACTGCTGCTCTTCATGGAGATGGGCGCGGTCGCGGTGTGGCGCGATGGGAACCTCGGCTACATCATCGACAGGCTCCCTGGAGAGGAGGAGAACAGGTTCAACGATGTCTTCGTCGATGCCGGGAGGCGCGTATTCTGCGGCACCATGCCAAAGACCCGACGCGGGGCCCGGAACGGCTCGGCAGCCTGTACCGGCTGGACACGGACGGCGCCATCACAAAGGTCCTAACGGATGTAGCGATCTCGAACGGCATGGGCCATACACCTGACCGGACAGGCCTGTACTATACGGATACCTGGAATATGACGATCGATCTTTTCGATTACGACGTGGAGACCGGCAGCATCTCGAACCGCAGTGTGTTCGCTGATACATCGAACGAGGAAGGGATGCCCGACGGGATGACCGTGGACGCCGAAGGGTACGTGTGGTCCGCGCAGTGGGACGGCTCGGCGCTCATCCGCTACGCCCCGACCGGCGAAGTAGACCGGCGCATACATTTCCCCGTCAAGAAGGTGTCCAGCGTCGCGTTCGGCGGCGAGGGATACTCGGATATCTACGCCACCACCGCCGGCGGTAACGACAAGGTCGCCGAGGGCGAGCAGGCGGGGGGCGCTGTTCCGCGTCACACCCGGTGTCAGTGGTGTCCCTGAATTCTTCTCCCGAGTCCGTGTCTGAAAGACGGGCCGCGCTTGCCAGCCCCCCCCCCACTCTCTGCAGCCCGCTGGTCGTGAGAGAAGGCCCTCGCTCTGGGTCTGGGTCTATCGCCGTTTATTTCAGATGCCATGCGCACGGGCCTCGGTCGTGGCGACTCACGAGTTGTGCAAGATCGCGCGCGGGGCAGCCGAACGTGTCGGGACCGTCCTACGATGGTCTGATTCGACGGCCGCTGAATGCTGAATACAGATACCCTGCCCGAGGCCCATGGGCCGGATAAGATTGACCAATCTCGATACATCGGCTTTTAGGTCTTGACATCTCCCCCAGCATGTGTCTATAATCAGCGCGACTCGAAGCCCCGCTTGAATTGAAAGGAGTACGCTTATGTCGTTGAAATTGATGAGGTTGAAGTCGATACTGGCTGTCGCTGCGGCGATCATGCTGGTTGTGGCGCTGGCCTGCGGCGGCGCGGAGGAGACCGCAGCGCCGGAAGCGCCCCAGGCAGCAGCCGCTGCTGCTACGGCAGTGCCCAGTGACGCGGCTGCCCCGGCTGCAAAGCCCGAGGCCGCAAAAGCTGCCCAGCCGGCCGCTGCGGCCGCACAGGCCGCACCGTCTGAGAAGGTGAAGGTTGCAGTTGCCCAGCCGACCACGGCTGCTGTTGCCCCAGACCGTGATGCGCCTCTGAGCACGGCCGAGAAAGGTTACAAATACGTTCCCCCGCCTCAGGTTCCGGGCGTGTACTGGGACTACATCTACACAGGTCCACGGCCATCACAATTTAGTGAGAACCCGAAGTTCGCGGAACTCGTGAAACAAGGGAAGTTGCCTCCCGTCGAAGACCGCATACCTGAGGACTTTAAGGTCAACCAGGGCCCCGCGGGCATCGGCACCTACGGCGGTATCCAGCGACTAACCGCCACCGGCGGTGGCCCCAGCAACCGCATG
>CAZJDV010000113.1:0-6782 GCA_964544865.1 uncultured Dehalococcoidia bacterium
CCCCCCCCCCCCCCCCCCCCCCCCCCCCCCCCCCCCCCCCCCCCCCCCCGGCGGTCGACGCGGCGTCCGCCGCCTGCCCGCCAGGTGCGGTACCCCCTCAGCCAGTGTCCAGCACCCTCAGCAGGTTCGCCATCTCTATGGCCGCCAGCCCGGCGCTGAAGCCAGCGTTTCCCTCCCCGGCATGGCCGGACTTGCCAGGGTCAGGCTTTTTCTGCTCCAGGGGCTTGTCGACGAACTCGCCGTGCGGTCCGCCCGCTCGAGAGACCGCCTGCTCAATCGTGTTGGTCGTGAGGACACCGAAGATCACGGGAACGCCCGTTGCCATTCCCGCCTCGGCGATGCTCCTCACCGCCTGGCCCGCGACGTGCTCGTAGTGGTCCGTCTCACCGCGGATCACGGCGCCCAGGCAGACAACGGCGTCGAACCGGCCCGAATAGGCCATCTTTTTGGCGACCAGCGGCACCTCTAACGACCCCGGCACAGTCGTTACGGTTACGTCGGCGTCCTCTACTCCGTGCTGGGATAGGGCCGCCTCGCAGCCTTCGAGCAGCCGCGACGTGATGGCCTCATTGAAGCGGGCCACAACGACGCCTACCTTGAGACCGCCGCCCTCGATGCTGCCCTGCAGCGGCTGGGTCACCCCTCGGACCTCTCGACGGTGTCGGACTCGTCCAACAGATGGCCCAACCTCTTTCTCTTTGTCTCCAGATACCTGCTGTTCTCCTTGTTGGGCTTGGCCTTGATGGGGACCTGCTCGACAACCTTCAATTTCCCGAATCCGTCCAGACCGGCGAGCTTGCGGGGATTGTTCGTCAGGATCCGCATCTTGCCGACGCCGAGGTCTTCCAGGATATGGGCGCCGACGCCATAGTGCCGGATGTCCGGGGCGAATCCCAGCCGGACGTTGGCGTCCACGGTGTCGAGGCCGTCGTCCTGCAGATCGTACGCCTTGAGCTTGTTGTGAATGCCTATGCCGCGGCCTTCCTGCCGCATATACACGAATACCCCCTTGCCCTCCCGGGCGATGGCCTCCTGCGCCAGGGCGACCTGCTCCCCGCAGTCACAGCGGATGCTGCCGAAAACGTCGCTGGTCAGGCACTCGCTGTGGACCCTAACCAGCGTTGGCTCGTCGCGCGTGATCTTCCCCATGACCAAGGCGACATGCTCGTCCTTGTCGACGACGCTCCGGTAGGAGATCGCCTCGAATTCGCCATATAACGTGGGCAATCGGGCCTCGGCGACCCGCTCCACGAACCTCTCTCGAGCGCGGCGGTAGGCGATGATGTCCGCGATGGTCACTATGCCGATGCCGTGCTTGGCGGAGAGCTGCTCCAACTGAGGGAGACGCGCCATAGAGCCGTCCTCGGCCACGACCTCGCACAGCACCCCCGCCGGGTACAGGCCCGCCATACGAGGCAGATCGACGGCCGCCTCGGTGTGCCCCGCCCGAACCAGAACACCGCCTTCTGCGTACCGCAAAGGGAACACGTGGCCCGGCCGGCCAAGGTCCTCGGGCTTCGTCTCCGGTTCCAGCAGCGCCCTGATCGTCGCGGCCCGGTCCCGCGCCGATATGCCCGTCGTGGCAGAACCCAGCACATCCACGGACACCGTGAACGCGGTGCTCATCCGAGCGGTGTTGTCGTGCACCATCATCGGCAGTTGGAGCTCGCGGAGCCGCTGGGTCAGCATCGGCACGCAGACCAGGCCACGACCGTGGGTGATCATGAAGTTGATCGCCTCAGGCGTGATCTTCTCGGCGGCGATGACGAGGTCGCCCTCGTTCTCACGGTCCTCGTCGTCGATGATGATGACGAGCTTGCCCGCGCCGAGGTCCTTAATAGCCTGCTCGATAGGTATCTGTGGCATATCCTACTCTTGACCGGGCCTACTGCTCCCGCTCGGACTCGACGGGCCATCGCACCGCCGATAAGAGCCGCTCCACGTACTTCGATACGACGTCGGCCTCCAGATTGACCCGGTCGCCCTTCTTCCAGGACCCGAGCACGGTGCTGCGCCTGGTGTACGGTATCAGCGTGACCACGAACCGGTCGCGGGTACAGTCTACAACCGTCAGACTGGCGCCGTCCACAGCGATGAATCCCTTCTCGACGACGTATCGCATGATGTCCCGCGGCGCCCCGATGGTGACCAGCAGCGCCTCGGCCTCCTCGTCTACCGATTCGATCACGCCGACTCCGTCCACGTGTCCCTGGACGATGTGGCCATCGAGTCGTCCGCCCACCACCGCCCCGCGCTCCAGGTTGACGCCGTCCCCCGCCTTCAGCCCGCCGAGGTTCGTCCGCCTCAAGGTCTCCGGCACTACGTCGACGGTGAAGGACGAGTCGCCCCGCGTCGTCACGGTCAGGCAGGCGCCGTTGACGCTTACGCTGTCCCTGACGCCAAGCCCGTCCAGCGTCCTGGACGCCGCGATGCTCAGGCCACCGGACCTGACGGCCTCCACGGTTCCTACTTCCTCAACGATTCCTGTAAACATCTTGTTGTGTTCCGGCTGTCGCCGTCTAGATCTCTAGCAGTAGCCCGTGATCGCCATGTCCCGGCCGAACCGGTCCCATCTGACCCGCTCCAGCCGAAGCGTGTCCGCCATTCTCTCGAACCCTATGCCTGCGACCGGCGTCGGGGCGTCCCGGCCGCCGATTATCATCGGCGCTACAAAGGCGATCACCTTGTCGACCAGGCCAAGGTCGAACATCGAGCCCAGCAAGGTAGCGCCGCCCTCCACGCAGAGACTGGTGATGCTCATCCCGGCGCCGAGGTGGCTCATTAGCGCCGGCAGGTCCACCGAGCCGTCCTCGCCCGGCACGTCCACCACCTGGCCCCCTGCGCTCGCAAGTCCGCGCTGCGACTCGGCGCTAGCGTTCGCGACCGCGACGAGCGTGTCGCCCGGCTCCGACAGGAGCCGAGAGCCTGCCGGAATGCGTCCTCGGCTGTCGATGATGACGCGCAAGGGCTGCCGGTCCCGAGGGTCGCCCCGCTCGTCGCGGGCGGTGAGCTGGGGGTCGTCGGCCACGACCGTGTTGATCCCGACCATGATGGCGTCCGATATGGCCCGCAGGCCGTGGACCTGCCACCTGGACTTATCGCCCGAGATCCACTTGGACTCGCCGGTACGCGTCGCAATCTTGCCGTCCAGGCTCATGCCGAACTTCGCAGTGACGAACGGCAGGCCGGTGGTGGTGAACTTCAGGTACGCCTCCATGAGCTGGCGTGCCCGGGTTTCGCTCTCTCCAACCTTAGTGCGTATCCCTGCGGCCTTGAGCCGCGAGACGCCGTCGCCCGTCACATTTGGATTCGGGTCCAGCGTCGCGACGCGGACCTCCACGATGCCTGCATCGACGATGGTCTGCGTGCAGGGCGGAGTCCTCCCCTGATGGTTGCAGGGCTCCAGCGTGGTGTAGAGGGTCGCTCCCCGGGCGGACCCGGCGGCCTGGTTCAGCGCGACTATCTCCGCGTGGGCGCCGCCCGGCAGCTGGGTATGTCCTTCTCCCACGACAGTCCCGTCCTTAACCACCACCGAGCCCACGGACGGGTTCGGGCTCACCGACCCAAGAGCCGCTTTCGCCAGTGATAGAGCCTGCCTCATATGGCTCATCTGCGCCCCTCGCGCTGTGGCGCATGTCCACTAAGACAGTCCATGACGAACCCCTTGATCCCGTGTCCTGTGGGGTGAGTAGTGATTGCGCTTCCTACGTTCATTCGTCGGTGAAATCGCGGAAGATGCGGCTTGCCGTCGGCGAGGTCTGGCCCTGGTACTTACTCCCGAGGGCCGGCGAGCCGTAGAGGTTCTCTGCGGGCGTGGTCAGCCGCACATAGGAGATCTGGCCGATCTTCATGCCGAGGTACAGGGTCACGGGCAGGTTCGAGACGTTGCTCAGCTCGAGGGTCAAGTGGCCCTTCCAGCCGGGATCGACGTAGCCGGCCGTCGAGTGAATTAGCAGGCCGATACGGCCAAGAGAGCTCTTTCCTTCCAATCGCGCCACCAGGTCGTCGGGCAACTCCACGTGCTCCAAGGTGCTGCCGAGCACGAACTCGCCGGGGTGAAGCATGAAGGGGGTGTCGCCCTCGATCTCAACCATCTCGGTCAGATCGCGCTGCTCCTCCTTAATGTCTATGAACGCCCGCCGCGAGTTGCGAAATACCAGCAACTCTCGGTCCAGGTGTACATCGACGCTGGCCGGTTGGATGCATCCCTCGCCCAGAGGCTCGACGACGATGCGCCCCTTGGCGATCTCCTCCCTAATCGTGCGGTCGCTGAGAACCATTGTTCCTCCGTGGCTCTGCCACACCTATCCGCTCGCACGAAAATTGTAGCAGCAGCCTCTTCGAGGCGCAACGAGCGCCGCCCCGCAGGCCTCAAAAAGAAAAAGCGAGCGCCCCGCGTTAGAGGGACACTCGCCCGTTAATAAACCGGTCGCGGACTACTGTATCGCGAACACCACCTGGACATTGAGTCTAAGCTCGAGCTCTCCGCCGCTGACCGAGGTCGGTACGGAGGCTACCTTCGCCAAGGCGAAACCCTCGGCCTGTGCGAAGTCGGCTACGATCGGTCCGGAACCACCCATCTCGCTGATGAAGACCAGGTTGCCGACCGATACGCCCGTGAGGCTGGCGAACTGTTCCGCTTTGGCGATGGCATCGCCGACCGCCTCCTCACGTAGCTGCTCCATGAACGATTTCGGGTCCTCTATCGTAAAATTGATGCCGTTGATCCGCGTGGCGTCGCCACCGGCGTTAGCCACGTCATCGATGATCTCGCCGACCGCGTCCATGTCCCTGATCTTGATGGCCGCGGTGTTACTGACGGTATACCCCACTAGCACCTGCTGGCGGGTTCGGGTTCCCGAGATCGTGACCTCTGGATACTCGTATCGGGGCCATATGTTGAAGGACCGAGTTTGGATGTCCCTGTCACTCAGCCCGTGGGCCTTCACCGTCTGTATGATGGCGTCCATGGCCGTCGCGGCATCGCCGCGCGCCTCCGCGACCGTGTCACCCATGGTCTCCACTCCGACATTCAGCAGGACGAGATCGGGCTCCAGGCTGATGGTTCCCTGGCCGGTTACCCAGATCCCCGCCTCCGAGCTGGCGGCCTGTAGGAGCGCCGGCGCTGATACGCCGCCACTGCGGCCGGCATCCACCGCCGCCGAGGCGGAAGGCGCCACCGGCAACTTCGCCGGGGTCCCAGATCCCGAGGAGGCGGGCCTGACCGATGTCTGAACAGGGGCCACCGGCGCAACCGTCTGCTGGGCCTGCGCAACCGCCGTCGGCGCCG
Organism: uncultured Dehalococcoidia bacterium; assembly: GCA_964544865.1. Classification (GTDB taxonomy): domain Bacteria; phylum Chloroflexota; class Dehalococcoidia; order Lucifugimonadales; family CAJWER01; genus CAZJDV01. The sequence goes on from CAZJDV010000113.1 coordinate 5,291, forward strand.
TTGCCTGATTGCCCTGGGCCGGAGATGCCGTTTCAACTTCGGCTAGCTTCGCCGGGGTAGCTGACGGCTCACTATTGCCGCAGGCGGCACCCAGCACCAGCAGCGCTGATATTCCAACGATAGCCACGATACCTTTCACTCTCAACATTACTCATCCCTCCAGGTTTCTGATCGACATCTGACTTTGATTGGACCCGCTGGCCCGTTTTTCCGTCGCTCACATACTAAGACGCTGAGGCTCGCTGGAAAGTTCCATCTCCCCAAAATTCAACATGAGCTGGGTATGCACAGCTCCATCTGCTCTGGAGACGGACCCTCCGAGGCGATCTGGAACATAGGGTTCTCCAGCGACTCGTCAAGGGAGCGCTCCGGATGACGCTGGGAAGAGCGAATGAAGTCGTAGCTTCGGTTGGTCGCGATTCCCGGGAGTCAGGCCCCCAGGCTGCCCCCGCAAACTTCCCGATAGCCCTATGGGCGGAGATGAAGGTCTCCTGGGCGGCGTCCTCCGCCGCGGCGCGGTCGCCGAGGATTCGGGCGGACAGGTTGTACACCGGGCCTGATAACGCTCGACGATCTGGTTGAATGCGGAAAGGTCGTTCCCCTTGCTCCGCGCGACCAGATCGACTTCGTCCGGTTGCATTACTTCTCGACTGGCCTTCCGGCAGCTCACATGAGCCCCAAAATCGATGTTGTCTCCACGCATGCCCGCACAGCCAGTCTACATGACAGATCGGCAGACCGGCCAGTCACAGCGCGCAATGTTATAATGGACATTCGGGCGTTGCGGGTTACAGGCGCCCCCACCGATGAAAGGCCGATCTTCATGCGAATCGTGATCCGAGAGCTGTTCGAGACAATCATACTCGCGCTGGCCATATTCCTCGGGCTGCAATTCAGCATGGGCAACTATAGGGTGGAGGGGTCGAGCATGGTGCCTACGCTGGAAGAGGACGAGTACGTCATCGTCAACAAGCTGGTGTACATGCGACTCGATCCCCGGAGAATCGTAGGACTTCTCCCGTTCGTGGATTCGGGAACGGAAGGCTCGGTCTACGTGTTTCACGAGCCGCGCAGGGGCGAGGTAATCATCTTCAGATTCCCCAACAACCCGGAGCGCGACTTCGTCAAGCGGGTAATCGCGCTGCCAGGGGAAACCATCGATATTCAGAGAGGACAGGTCCGGATAAATGGGATCCCTCTCGCCGAGCCATACATCACGGACCCAGACAGAAAAAACATGAGGCCTACAAAAGTGCCGCCAGACTCGTACTTCGTCCTGGGAGACAACCGTCGCGCCAGCCTCGACTCCCGCGATTGGGGGCCCGTACCGATCGCGAACCTGATAGGCAGGGCCTGGGTGAGTTTCTGGCCTCTCAACCGATGGCACTCACTTCATGTTGCGCTGCCCTAGCGATCTCTACCCACGGCGCTGATGAGCGGGCAGATCCTGGCCTGAAACCACCCATCCGCCCGTCTACTGTGACGTATCACC
>CAZJDV010000114.1:0-6715 GCA_964544865.1 uncultured Dehalococcoidia bacterium
GACGACTACGCGATGCCGGACTACCGTCAGTCGGCCGAGGAGTGGCGAAGCCTGCGAGACCAGGGCATCGACGCGTTCCGGATGGCCGTGGATAGACCGCCTGATTGACATGGCCGCCCGTCTTGACGACCAATCAGGATGCTCGGCGTCCGATGTCATAGCGGCCCATCCATACCGGTACCGTTCAGTGATTCATTCGTTCTTCGCCGACGGGACACCGGCCCATCCCTAGTACCTGGTCACTCGAGGAAGCCAGCTACCAGCTTGGATACAGCCTTTGGCAACAGAAGTTGGATCACCAGCAGTCCGTACACTGGAGAGCTGAATGTTTGTTGACGATCTTGTTGACGGATGTCGCAGCACAAGAGGTCACGGCATCGCCCATCAGCTTTGAATCTCAGCGCCTGGGGTGGACAGGGTGCACTGCAAACGTGTCTAATGTTCCTGCTCGGGCCGCAGCTTGCCGCCGTCCGGCCCCCTTGGTATGATCGGCCCACCTTCAGGAGTAACCCAAGCGGAGGACCACCATGGACATGCTCGAATTCGTCGACACCCACGTACACTTCTGGGACCTCACGCACCCGGACCTGAACTACTCGTGGCTCCAGCCCGATTCCGTGCACCCGCAACTCCGCGAGCAGCTCGACAGATTAAAGGGCAAGAACTACGTGGTCGATGACTTCATCGCCGAGACCCGCGGCGCCAACGTCACCAAGGCGGTTCATGTGCAGGCCGCCGTCGGCATCGAGGACCCGGTCAAGGAGACTGAGTGGCTGCAGCAGGCCGCCGACCGCACCGGCTTCCCCCAGGCCATCGTCGCCTACAGCAATCTCAAAGACCCCCGCGTGGAAGACGAGCTCGCCCGCCATCGTGGATATCCCAACGTCAGGGGGATTCGAGACTTCTCGGAAGGCGACTACCTAGTCGATCCGGACTTCCACCGCGGCTACGCCCTCCTGGAGCGGTTCGACCTGGTCGCCGGCTTAGACGTCAAGTGGGAGAACATGGCCAAGATGCGGGATCTGGCCGGCAAGTTCCCGAACGTCAGGGCCGTCCTCGACCACTGCGGGTTCCCGGAGGAGAGGACCGACGAGTACTTCGAGAGCTGGAGGAAGGGCATCACGACGCTGGCCGAGGCCGAGAACGTCGTGTGCAAGATCTCCGGCCTCGGCATGTGCGACTGGAGCTGGACCGTCGACAGCATTCGCCCCTGGATACTCCACTGCATCGACGCCTTCGGTCCGGAGCGTTGCATCTTCGCCAGCAACTGGCCGGTGGACAAGCTCTTCAGCACGTACGACGTACTGATAGACGCCTACACGGAGATCGTGGCGGGTTTCAGCCCCGACGAGAAGACCGCCATGTTATCGGGCAACGCGAAGGAGCTCTACCGCTTGTGATAAGGCGCGGGAGCCGCGGCTCATTCCAGCAGGAACACGTGCTGTAACCAGCGCGAATCGCCGCCTGTGTGGCGTTCAAACCAAGAAGATACTCGTCGACCAACTGCCTTTCTTTGGGCGTGAGTTTGGCCATTTCTCCAAAGCAAAGGAGCGCCTCAAGGTGTTCACTAGGACGCTCTGGGCTGTGCGGCAGTACTCAGCTTAGTCCATGTGGAAGTACTGCTCCAACACTACCATCGACTGGTCTGGGCGCGAGCCAGGTGGAATCTCAAAATAGGGCGCGAACTTCTCCTGCCAGCGCAGGTTGACCTGCTCCTTGGCTATTCCATCGAGAGAAGCCTGAAAGCTTTCATCAACCTCGCAGTAGCCGAATATCGTTCCGTCGTCTTGTATGAACATGGTGTAGTTGTGCCAGCCGGTCCTGGTCAAGGCGTCCAGAAGCTCCGGCCACACGTCTTCGTGCATCTTCCTGTACTGTTGCACCTTGTCCTGCTTTACCTTGAGCAAGAAACCTACCCTCTGCATGGCGTCTCCATTCGGTGAGAATTAGGGCGCCCCTTGAAGCGTCGCACCTGGGACTGTTCCCTTGGTTTTGGTGACGCTTCGGGTCGACTCCCTTAGCTGCAACGTCAACGATACCTGTGGACTCCGTGTGGATTCCCTTCAGACATTTCTCGAAGCTCTTCTCAGCCTCGAAGTAGCCGAAGAGTAGCCCGTCCTCTCGTAGGAACAGAGAGAAGTTGCGCCAGCCCCCCCCGGCGAAGCGCCTCGAGGAGCTCCGGCGACACGTTCCTATGCCGCTCCTTGTACTCGTCCAGCGAGTCCTCGCGGACCTTCAGAAAGAATCCTGCTCTCTCCATCCAGGGTCCTCCTCGGCGCAGCCGGGCCTGCGACACCCGCACCCTGTCTTATGAGAACGCTTCATGATACGAATGGGGTCAACGCGATGACTCAATATGGTTTGACAGGCTCACATGAGCGGGAAGAGCCGCGGGCCGCTCACGCTGTGCCCGTCGAGGGGCCCGTTCTCTGGCTGCGAACTTCTCACTCAGGACGCTAGCTCAACTCCTCGGTCCTCACGGGCATGCCGGAGTCGGCCGACCTGTACGCGGCCTCCAGCAGTTCCACGGTGTGCGCCGCCACCCTCCCCGGCGCCAGGTTCTCCCCATCGCCGAGCACCAGGTCCGCCAGGGTCCGGGAGGGCAGATGGGCCGGGTAGATTTCGTCATCGGCGAGGTTGGGGAAGACCTCGGCCTTGCCGTCGTTGTAGTAGACATCGGCCCTGCCGTGGATGATGTCCTGTCGGATCTGCCCCTTCGTGCCGTAGTACCTGAACTCCTGGTTCTGGTCCTGCTCGGGCCGCACGCTTCCGGACGCCCCCATGGTCCCTATCGCTCCGTTGTCCAGCCGGTAGCTGATGGCGTCGACCAGGTCGACCTGCAGGTCGAAGTTCCCCATGTACGCGAACACCTCCGTCGCCCGAAGTCCGGTCACCCAGAACACCATCCCCATGGCGTGGGAGAGCTGTGTTTGCCCCTGCCCGCCGCCGGCGATCTCGGGGTCCGAGTAGGTGTCCTGCCTCGGGAGGGTCACCGGAAACTCGAAGACCGAGGTGTAGTCCTGCGGCCGGCTCCGGAGGAAGGACTCCAGCATGGAGGCGAACAGGCCGGAGACGTACAGGAGGTCTCCGATACCCCCCAACTGGACGATATCCCGTACCCTTCGAGCGTGGCTGGTGAACTGGAACGTGGTCCCAACCATGAGCTCGAGGCCCTGCTTCGCGGCGCGATCGACCAGGTCCCATGCGTGGGCCGCCGTCAGGACCATCGGCTTCTCCACGAGCACATTCACGCCGGCGTCCAGGGCGTCGCGCGCGATCTCGTAGTGGTAGGCGTGGGGCACCGCGATCACCACACCTTCGACCTTCGGGAGCAGGTCGCGATAGTCCTCGAAGGTCCCGTCCACCTCGTAGTAGGTGGACGCGGTCCTCAGCTTTTCGGCATTGGGGTCCGCGATCCCCACCAGATCGGCTTTTTCATAAGTGCGGAGACTAGGGATGTGTTCCTGGGTGGCCCACCATCCGGCGCCGATGACCCCGATTGTCGCCCTGCGCATGCTACCCCTCCCGGACTGTGATCGGGCACTCGATGACCAGTATAGCTTAGGATAAGGGGCGCCGCGTCTAGATGTCAACAAGCTCTGCCGGGGGCGCGACAAGCATCCGCCGAATCAAGTGGTTGACGGCATTCGTGAGTGAAACTACCAGCAGCCAGTCGGTCCAGTTAGCCCGTTCCGGGAGCGGGGGCAGGTGCTCGCTCTATGAACTCCAGCCAGTTGCCGTCGGGGTCCTGAAGGTAACAGGCCTTCCGCGCCCACGGGTATTCGGCACCGGGACGGACGGCTGGGCGATTGACGAACTTCACTCCCCTTGCCAAGAACTCTCTGTACAGAGAGTCCAGGTCGTCTACGATGACTCCCAGGTGAGTGGCGCCCACATCGTTAAGGGCCTTAGGTGCCATCCCACCGCCCTTCGGTTCCAGATATTGCATAAGTTCCACCGAGTGTCTCATGTCGCCATTGCTTAGATATACAATGTGTAGCTTTACACCGTCGTAGCCCAACACCTGGGAGATGAATTCGCCCTCCAATACCGTGTTGCGTTCCTCTTGAAGTCCCAGCAGGTCTCGGTAGAATGCCAGAGACCTCTCCATGTCGCTTACGACAAAGCCGGTATGGTTCATCCAGTCTACCTTCATATTTGCCCCCGGCACGCACAGAAAAGTGGATAAGGTCGCGGTGACTGCGGCTGGTGACCTTGCGCTCTATGTCGGCGTCCCAGTCCGCGAACCTGGGAAACGTGTTTGGCGCCTTCGGTAGCTAGCTTCTCAGCGGTCATCGCCACGCTCCTTCTTGATGTTAGCCGGAGCTGCCCACATCAGCCGACTTGCGGCCAAAGCAGGCGTCTATCCTCGATGGCCAAACAACTACAAGGGACTTCCGACCCTGTCAATTGGCTTGCCCATCGCAAAGGACTCTATCACCAATGACATGGCCGCCGTGTATCACCTCGAAAAGTCCTTCCGGTCGTGACGTGCCGGGCAACGGGCGATGCGCCCGATGCCGCTAGCACGGACGCACTATCTTGATGGGGCAAGATCGGGGTCGAGGGTAGCTGACGGTTATGACGCTGAAAGCGTAAACTAGCACCGGCGCAATACGAACAACCTCACTTTGTCTCATAAGATTGAGCACGGGTGCACTGGCGGCTCGCGGACACGGTGGGTCTCGTCGATGGCGTGCCCACCAGGCAGTCGTACGATGTGTTCAACGATCTCGCAGCATATGTCGACGCGCAGCTGGCGCGGGTCAAGGAGATCGTGGACACGGACGTGGAGGCCTCTACCGACCTGGTCCATGAGCTTAAAGTACCGGAGATCGTTCCAGGATCCATGCGCTAAGGCCATGAGTAATACCGTAGGCGGATAAAGTCTTCGCACGCGGCCTCCCTTCACTGGGGCAAAGGACACTGCTCGGGCTCAGGCAGCTTGGTAGGGGCAATTCCGTCTGATAAGCTACAGGATATCACTAACAAGGAGTGTGGGATGCCCAACGAGGCTATCAAACCGACGGACGTGCATTTGCCATGGGGCGAAGCTTTACTCATGCCTTCAAGGCCGGGAACACAGTGTACACCGCGGGTCAGGTCGCCCTGGATAAGGACGGAAACCTGGTAGGCAAGGGAGACATCTCGGCCCAGGCGAATCAGGTGTTGCTCAACTTACAGGCGGTGCTGAGGGCGGCAGGGGCCTCCATGCAGGATGTGGTCAAGCTCAACATGTATCTAACCGGCCAGGCTGATCTCACCAAGGTGCGGGAGGTGCGCCAGCGGTACTTTACAGGAGAGTTTCCAGCCGCCACCGGGATGTTCGTCTCCGCCCTGGCAGACCCGGACTTCCTGATAGAGATCGACGCGATAGCCGTTCAAAGCTGAGAAGGAGGCAACACCTATGACTGTTTCCGTCTGGCAAGAGATGGCTAGTGATCCAATCACAGTCACACACGACATCGTTGTTGTCGGCGCCGGCCTGGTAGGCTCCCATCTGGCAGGTCTGCTGACCGAGGCTGGGAAAGACGTGGCGCTCGTCGAGGTCCGCCATCCAGCGCCCGGTGCCAGCGGCCGGAACGGCGGATTCCTGCTCATTGGGGTGCGCCACTCCTATGTCGAGGCCATTGAGCGCTGGGGCCGAGAAGAGGCCCGCGACCTATGGCGCCTGACGGATGAGAACGTCCGGCGCATGCGAGAGCTGTCAGTGCGCTTTGACATCGAGCACGAGGAGATAGGGGCCAGCTATATTGCCAACGACGAAGCCCTGGCGCTCAAGCTCCGTGAGAGCGAGAAGTTGCTGATACGCGACGGGTTCGCGGCTGAGTACGTGGCTGGGGACCCTCTCAAGCGAGGGTCACGGCGACGCTCCTCCAGCCGGACGACTTTGGCATTGAGCCTGCCAGCCTGAACATCGCACTAGCCGAGTCGTGTGGCGCAATGCTCTACGACAACAACGAGGTGTTCGACATCAGCCGAGACGGCGCAAGCCTGCTCGTCCGGACTCGCCAGTACCTCGTGCGGTGTGAGAAGGTGGTCCTGGCGATCAACGGGTACGCCGCGCTGATGCATCCTTTCTTCCGCCCACTGGTCGAGCCGGGCCGCGGTCAGGTCCTCGTCACCGAACCCCTGCCCAGGATCGTTAACACCCTTGGCCTGGTGGGTCTGTCGTGGTATTTTCGGCAGCTTTCCGACGGGCGGCTGCTCATCGGGGGTTGTCGGCTCGACTACGAGACCGAAGAGAGGACATTCAGTGACGAGGTCACGCCACAGGTACAAGAGGCAATCGGCAGGATACTCGCCAAGCACTTCCCGGAAGCAGACAACGGGGTCACCCGCCGCTGGGCCGGCATCCACGGTTACACGTCCGGCAGGTGGCCTCCCTATAATCGGCCACCTGCCGGACGAGCCCGAGGTGTACTTCGTCGTCGGATTCAGCGGCTACGGGAACGCCATGGGACTGGTCGCCGGCGACCGCGTCACCGACCTGATGCTGAACGGGCAAGACCCGGGCATTTTTGCCGTCGACAGGTTCGACCAGCAGGCCTTGAAGAAGGCCTTGTACCCAACCTGCACGCGAGTGGAGATCCCTCAAACCCTGTAACCGACAGCGACGGCTTCTACAAGATAGCGAACCTGCAGGTGGGTCTCTACGATGTTTCGGTAACGGTCGTTGGTCTCAGATGCACGCCCACCTAATGCATCCCGGTGG
>CAZJDV010000115.1:0-6547 GCA_964544865.1 uncultured Dehalococcoidia bacterium
TCCTGGCAATCCCTGTAGCAAAGCTGTTTGTGGTCGACACCTTCGAGTTGGAGCAGGGCTACCGCGTAGCGGCATACCTTTCGCTGGGCTTCATCCTGCTGTCCGGCGGCCTCCTCTACCAGCGCTACAGCGAGGCCATAAAAAGGTTCCTCTTCGAGGAACGGGCCCGTGGTCGTACCTAGATAACTCATAAGCAGTGTCTGCTGTAGCTTTTGATGGATCGAGGTGGCCCATCTTGGGATTACCTGAACATATCGCTAGAAATGCTCCGCTCTTGCTGTGATATCTACTTGAGCGAGAGCGACCCTCAGAGTCGGGCCACCTGTGTACTGACGCCCTGGAACGTAGCCAAACACACTGACGCGCCTACTGGGCTACCTTTTAGCTTGGCGGCTATTGTAGCTACCATCGTCTTGATTGTATGGCTTGCCAGACAAGGTAAAGAGGGGCCAACCTTTGTGACCCTGGCTTGGCGGCAATGGATTCGCACAGCGATCCTACTCTCGGGCATGTCCGCGCCTTGGCCGCCGGGTCCCGCGTATGCACAGGACCGCATCTGCGAATAAACGATCGCTACTTGATAGGCTCATGCCCTGGAGCAGCGGATCATGAGTTGGCGTGGCCTAGTGCGGGTGATACTGAATTCCGTCCAACCAGAGAGCGAGCCGCTAGGCGCAGGCCGGGTCGTCCGAGTCCCAGCGGTTGAAGCTCGGATCGTTCTCGCGGGTCAGACGTTCGCGGGAGTCGCGCCACTGCTGCGCCCACGTCTCGGCGTTGTCCATCTCCTTCTCCGGATGCGCCTCGCTGCGGGCGACGAACCCGGGGAACGCCTCCCGCCCAGTGTGCTGCCCGATGGGATTGTACCGCAGGTCGAGGCTCCATCTGACTCGGTCGCTCTTACTTGGTAGAGACCCATGGCAAGTCATCCGGTGCATGAAGAGCATACTCGACCGCCGCATCGGCACGGTCACAGCGTCTCCAACACGGAAGAGATGGTCTGGGATTTGGAGGCCGGTGCGTCCCTTCACAGTCCCGGCTGGACAATGCTTGTTCAGCCTCTCGTCCTGACTTCGCGGGACCAGTTGGAGGCATCCGGCATCCTCGTCGGCGTCCCACACGGGAAACCAGACTGTGAGCATGTCCGTTTCGTCTGCATCCTCCGTGACCACTCCGATGTCCTGATGCCAGGGGGGCGCGCCCAATTGTATTCGACCCGTGTCCGGGTTGACGGGCGTGAGGGCCTCGGGGGGCTTCAGGCGGACGTGCTGTGTGGGGTTCGAGTAGATTTCGGGCCTGATGATCGACCCTACGGCGTCCAGTAGAGCGGGCGAAGTTGTGGCGTTGAAAACGGCTGGCCCGTGCCACATGGGTGTGTCGTAGGTCACGTTCTTCTGAGGCAGGGAAAAGTCGAAGTACTGCGAGTGCACCTTACCACTCTCCTGGTAGATCCGTGTCAGGCGGGCTCCGAAGGCCATGTCACTGTAGGTAGAAGTGATCGTTTCTTCGTCGAACAGCTTTCTGGCGAGACCGTCGAGCACAGTGTCGTACTCGGCCTCCAGGGGATCCAGTACGTCCTCGGGGTCGATGAGGTGTCCTCCACGATCAGGTAGCCGTCCCGGTGGAAGTGGTCGAGTTGCTCTGCGCTAAGTTGTGTCATCGGTGGGGATCCTGTTGCGGCTCCGCCGAAGTCGTGCCGAATCAAAATCGCGCGCGGCAACAGATGTCAACGGGAAACATGACGATCGTGCCCTTGCCCAGCAATTCTCATCTCTGCACCTGCGCCCGGCCGGCGTTTCCCAGATTGGCCGTCGAGTCTCCACTCTCATTGCCCGACTTCTATCCCAGGTCGCCAGTCGATAATCGATATGGTTGTGATCGAACATTCATGCCGCATTCGATCTCCAACGAAGCCGCCGTCCGGTGACCATTAGACGGGTCCTCCTAAGGATCTCGGCGCCTATCGGCGCCCTGCGGCCCACGCCGATTAAGAACCGCTCATGGGCAGCTCGTCAGACGCTTCGCCAATGGATAGCTTGACGCGGCCTATGTCCTGGAGTATCTTTAATTGAGTAACGCAGTCGGGCCAGGCACGCTTAGTTGACGTGGTGCGCTAGATTTCATGCGTACCGCGTTTTTTTGTTTAAGGGACGTACTGCACACAACCAGATTCGAAAGGAAGGACAGACCTACTATTTTGCCTTCGGCTAACGACGGGCCAACTACTACATCCAGAAATTACCGCCGGACCAGGAACCGCCGCCGAAACGGCCACCGTAATCCGCCACCCGCCCAGACTAGTCCCTCGGCGTCCCAGTCCCCATCATCCGATAGACTTCTCAGGGACCACTATTTCGGCGCCATACCCATTTCTCAGCCGGTCTCGTCCGCGCTTCAGGAAATGGGTTATAAGGAACCCACGCCGATCCAGGAGCAGGTAATCCCCGCGATGCTGGAGAGGCAGGACGTGGTGGGCCAGGCGCAGACGGGCACGGGTAAGACCACGGCCTTCGGCTTGCCCTTGGCCGAGACGCTGGACCCCGGCGTTTTCCACGTGCAGGCGATTGTACTGACACCCACCAGGGAACTCGCCGTCCAGGTCAGCGACGAGTTGCGTCTGCTGTGCCAGTTCCGCGGACTCCGCGTGGTTACGGTGTACGGCGGCCAGCCCATCCGCCGCCAGTTTGCCCAGCTTGAGAAGGGCGCCCATATTATCGTCGGCACACCGGGCCGTATACAGGATCACCTCGGCCGGGGCACCCTGCGCCTGGACCGGGTTTGCGTCGCGGTGCTTGACGAGGCAGACGAGATGCTGGACATTGGATTCGCCGAGGACATCGAACGTATCCTGCGATTCACGCCGCGCACCCGCCAGACGACCCTCTTCTCCGCCACTATGCCAGTCGCCATCCGTCGCCTGGTTTACAGGCACTCCAAGCGACCCTTTTGGGTGCGCATAGGGGGGGAGGCCGAGCCTGTCGAGCAGGTTCGCCAGATATACTACGAGGTAGCCACCCAGGACAAGAACATCGGACTGGAAGAGATTCTCCGAAATGGTGGTTCGACAAGCTCGCGTGAAATTGGACAGGACCAGACACTGATCTTTCGGCGGACTCAGATGGGCGTCGAGAGGCTGGTAGACAACTTGCGCCGGCGGGGATATCCGATACAAGGCATCCACGGTGGCTTGAGCCAGGTCCAGCGGGACTCCGTGATGAAGGCGTTCCGCGACGGGCACTTGAAGCTCCTGGTGGCTACCAATGTGGCCGCACGCGGCCTCGACATTCCCGCCATCTGCCAGGTTATCAACTTCGACGTTCCCGAGAACGTGGAAGAGTACGTGCATCGGATTGGCAGGACGAGCCGGATGGGACGCCAGGGGACCGCCATAACCTTCGTTGGCGAGTGGGAGCTGGAGACCTTCGAGGTTATTCAGCAGCACGTGGGCGACGACATGGAGCAGGGCAGGCTGGCCCTCTATTCCTGAGACAGGCGCCCACCGACGTTGCCAAGTTCCCACTTTTTGTCTGGAGCGGGGCCGCCAACCCAGCATCGCGACCTTGCGCGAAAAACCTGCGACCATCGCAGGCTGTTAATCGATACGAACTCGACACTGACTGCCGCTCCAAGCCTCGACGACGCCTGACTACCCTCGCAGCGCCTGCTTATCCGTTGGACCGGAGCACTTGTTCCCGAGTGTAGCCCGTCCTTGCCATAGACTAATTCAAAATGGCTGACCTCCGTCTATTATGGTTCTCCCGTTTGCGTGAAGATGCCTGGGCTGACGACCCTATTTTCGATTGGCGCCTACTGTTCGCCGGATCGCGATGGACGGGCACAAGCGGGGCGCTGGCGACATCTGGGGAGGGTGGCGAAATCACAAGTGAGTGGCTGGCGTGGATCGCGCAGGACTTCTTCGGGTTCTGCGCGATCGTCGCGATGAGATAGCCAGTGTAGCATCGGTGTTTTGCCTCAGCTCGAAATTCGCGTCGCTCGGCATTGCCACGACGATTCCCTTCAGGTGGCAAGGACTTGCGACCTTTGCGTGCGTCGCAGTTGTAGAGGGATGCCTGGAGTGTGGCCTCAAGCCGCTATGGAACTGCCTTGCTTCGAACGAGGCTTCAGCCAATACCGCGCTGAAGCTTGGGTTGGAGGAGGGCCCTCCACAGCGCGAGTCGCAATGGCGTCCAGCCTGGAAGGACTTTAGGCCCTCAACCGGGCTGTGGAGACCGGATGAGCCCCTAACCGACGCGCACCCAGGTGCGGTCGTGTGGCGGGCGATGCTCAGTCGCCCTCGAGTTCACTCTTCCATCTGACGTTCAGTATGATCGTTTCCCAGATCTGGTTGAAGTCCAGGTCCTCTTTGTTAGTCCAGTCGACGGTGTCGGCGACCTCGCGTCTCAGCTTGGTCCGGAAGACCGTCCCATGCTCGGTGGGCAGCGCGCGTCTCGAGTCGGGCGCGTAGATTCTCATTCGTGCGTTGAGTTGGACGATGGCGAGGTCCTCGCAGTCCGCGGTGTACAGGGACTCATGGCGTCTCGCATCCGCCGGTCCAACCCCGCTTTCCTGAGCGCAACGGTATCGGCCTCGTCACCGTTGAAATCAATCGACACGAATATCCCGCTCGTGCGCTCGTCCCTGACATCAGGGGGGTAGTGGAGCCCGGACAGCTCGGGATCGTGGGTCGTTGCCCCTGAAAACTGTGCTCCTGCTATCGCGGCCAGCCTCTTCTTCTGGTCGTCGATGGGGAGTCCCGCCTCGCACGATTTTAGCTCGTTCACTACAGGGGCTGTAGGCTGAGCGGCGGCGGCTTGGTCGGTTCCATCGTCACCACTCTAGACACCACTGGTGCAGCCGGCTGCCAGAGCGGCGGCCACCGCCGTCGTCGCGAGGGCTGCCAACATTCGCCACCTGTAACCGCTCAGTGCGCCGCGTGGCGGTGGCATACGCCTGACGGCTTTCGCCCCATCGGTGGCTCTGTGTTCTGGCCCGGTCATGGTGCTGCCTCGATGTGTACGTGCCTCCCCACCGTAGGTCACAACCAGCTGCGGTCTTAACACTGTCCCTCGCAGCCCCCGCCGCCCGCACCCCTGGTACATTAAGGACTCCATCATGGCGTCGGCGCCGCAGGGACACCGGCCTGCTGACCTGGTGCAACTGTAAGCCAAGCTCTGAATGTGAGTCAAGCGGCTTCGAGTGGAGGGGTTTCAGCTAGATGGGACCTATCCCGTGTCCCGCATCTGACGCTCGGTGTTCTAAGTAGCCTGTGAGACGTAAGGGGTGCATATGGGGGATGGCTATGTGATCGCGCTCTCAATCTGCTATAGTGTGGCCGGTCGCGAGCCGCCACTGATCGTGAGGCGGGCGCAGTTCCGTTCGGCCCACATCAAGCGGAGGATTGGTACACATGGCGGATAAGAAGCTGCGGGCAGGGGTGATCGGGGCGAGACTCGGCGCCAGCCACGCCTACGCATATGCGAACGCGCCGGAGTACGAGCTAGTCGCCGTGTGCGACCTGTTTCCCGATGTGATCGACGAGCTCTGGGAGAAGGCCCGGCTAGAGCGGGACTCGGCGCGCACATACACCGATTACAAGGAGATGTTCGCAAAAGAGAGCCTCGACGTCGTCAGCGTCGTAGTGCCTGACCACCTGCACACGGACCCGGTCTGCGACGCCTCCGACTCCGGCGTCAAGGGCATTTTCTGCGAGAAGCCAATGACCATTAACATCGAAGACGCCGACCGCATCGTCAGCACCGTGGAGCGCAACGGCACCAGGATGTCTGTGGACCATACCCGCAGCTTCGTCCCCAACTACCGGGCAGCCCGCGAATCGGTCCGCAACGGCGACCTGGGCGACTTGACCCGCATCGTGGCCCACATGGGCGGGCACAGATCGATGTTGTTCCGAAACGGGACCCACGCCGTCGACCTCATCGGCTTTTTCGCGGACGCGAGGCCGCAGTGGGTGCTCGCCGTCCACGAGCGGGGCTTCGAGGACTACGGTACCATGTACAAGGGCGAGGGGGGCAAGGACCCGGCTCTCGACCCGGGCTCGACGCTGATCATCGAGTACGCCAACGGTGTCCGGGCCATCTTGAACTCCGCGAAGATGACTCCGGCCGTCAATGAGATCGACCTGATGGGCCCCAGTGGGCGGATCAGGCTGGACGATAAATCCAGTGCTCGTTGGCTCACGGACGAGGTGGAGGGTCCACTGACCCTTGACCCAACCTTCGACCACCTCGGCTACCCCGGCTTCTTTGGAGATGCCCTGGTGCCTGCCGTCAAGGAGATGGCCCAGATGGTGTGGAACGGGGCCGAGAGCAGCTCGCCGCCGCGCCGCGCCCGCGATACGCTGGAGATCATGCTCGGTGCGTTGCTCTCCCAGGACCGCGGCAACGTGCGGGTGGACCTGCCATTGCCCAGGCCTTAGCCCGCGGGCGTCGCGCAGCAACTGTCCGGTACTCGGCGTCGTCCGGACGTGGCCCGCGGAGTGACCTGCCCCCAATAGTTGTACCACTTCTTATGTTAGTGCAACCGCGCTCAT
>CAZJDV010000116.1:0-270 GCA_964544865.1 uncultured Dehalococcoidia bacterium
GTAACAAGGTAGCTGTACCGGAAGGTGCGGCTGGATCACCTCCTTTCTAAGGAGTCCCGATACGTCGGGAAATCCTAGTTCGATCGGTGGGCGGCTGGCCAACAGAGTCGAGGTCGAGCATGACCCGTTCCTTCCTCGGAAGGCTCGGAGGAAGCTCCCCCGGCTAAAGAGGCCGGTCCCTGAGAAAACCCACCGTTTTTACACGTGAATCATCACCTTCCTTCCACTATTCAGGAGTTAAGATAAAGAGAAGGGCGGCGCACATGCACC
>CAZJDV010000116.1:280-881 GCA_964544865.1 uncultured Dehalococcoidia bacterium
CCGTCGGGGTGCTTCCAGGTCGTTCGATGGGTGAGTTTCCTGGCGCCGCCGGGTAGAGCCGGACCCGTTCCCCCCGTGGGGAAGGGAGAGTTCCCCGGGAGGCCAAAGGGTCACTCCATAGACAGCCCGTCGTTTGAGTTGACCGCTCCATCGTGAGCGAAACAGAGTGTTTCCTTCCACTATCCAGCGGTTAAGGGCTTGTAGGGCCGTCTTTCTGTGGAAGGACCGGCCCTTTTTTGTTTGCCCGTCCAGGCCATGCGATCTGCGCGAAGGTGATGCCCAAGGGAAGCCATCTGGTCGCGCGGCGAGACGGTTGGGTGCGCCTGTCCTTTCCGGACCTGCACTCTGGGCGCGGGAGCATCGTGGGGCTGTAGCTCATCTGGGAGAGCGCCGCCTTTGCAAGGCGGAGGCAGGGGGTTCGAGTCCCCCCAGCTCCACCAGACGGTACAATAGGGAGAACCGCTACTTCTCTGTTATCTTGGCTGCCTGGGGCGACGACCGGCACTGTGTAACGAAGGATGAATGGAGTGGAACTGCAGCCGAGCCATTGAAAGAACTCAACACCTTGGTCGAAGAAGCCACGACCAGGCGTAGAGGTTGG
>CAZJDV010000116.1:891-6069 GCA_964544865.1 uncultured Dehalococcoidia bacterium
CTCGGCTTGGGAACATTCTTAAGCGCATTGCCCCAAACCTCAGACGAGTTGGTACGGATCTCCGTTTCGATGCGCCGAAGCGGCGCGTGCTTACCATCAGAAGAAAAGGTCGGGATCTTGCTGTCGTTACTGACATGCCGCCACAATAAGTCCAGGAAAGCGGTGTCCAAGGGCTTGGTGGCCATGTCCTCCGGCAGCAAGGTGAGCGAGGTCTGTCGTCAGATCGGAGTCACCGAGCAGACCATCTATCGGTGGCGCAACGAGTACGGCGGCATCGACGCCTGGTGGGAGCAGATGATCGCATGCGCCGCGGCGCTCGACGAGCTCTCAGGCCGACAGAGGTAACACCCTCTACGAAGGCTTCGGCACCGCGGCAAAATCACCTTGGGCGAGCACGTCCCGGATTCGGCGGACGGACTCTTCGCCCTTCCTGGGTGTGACATGCGAGTAGATGTCGGCGGTGATCCTGACGCCGGCGTGACCGAGGCGCACCGGCATTCAGTGCGCCGCCGAATCCCGACGGGGAATGCCATTGACTGCGGGCGAATCTCCCACTACACTTGCGTGCGCCGAATCCGACTTCGTGCGATCTCGGCATCAACAACCGCCTGGGCGACCCGGCTTCAATGGGAGGCGAGCGTGAGGCTCATACTGATCGGCTGCGAGTACGCGGGCACGACAACCCTGATAGGTGAGATAGCGAAGTGGGTCGAGCGGACTATGGGTGGGACAATGGGAATCCACGACCACTGGAAGATGCCCCAGGTCTCCCATGCCCCCCACACCAAAGAGGAAAACGAGGCTTTCATGGCGCTGAGCCCAAACCTCCAGGAGAGCTTTCAGCGGTATCACATGGGGTACCACCTCTCCCCATCGTTCTATTCAGACGCGCATCACACGATGGTCGGCTTCCACATCGACGAGGCCGTGTATGCCCCGCTCTACTACGGCTACGGCGGTCCCGGCGAGTATGCAGACCGTGATATGTATGCTCGGCGGACCGATTCGGAGATAGTAGAGATCGCGCCCGATACCGCCCTGGTGCTGATCAAGGCTTCGCCCGGCGCCATTCGCGAGCGGATGAAGGCGGACCCTCACGAAAACGCGCTGGTCAAGGAAAAGGACATCGAGAAGGTGCTCGACCTGTTTGAGCAGCAGTATGAGAGGTCGTTCATTCGTATCAAATTCGAGATAGACAACACCGACAAGACGGTCGATGAGACGCTCGCGGCGTTCGTGTCGCAGATTCAGCCACACCTGCTGGAGAGGGACCGGCTAAGAATTCTGACGCGCAACCTGCCCCAGTAGGGCCGCGACCGGCGAGGGTTGGCTTGGCGGGAGCCATTGCTGGCCCTGCAATGGCCTACTACAGGGTATGAGGCCGGACGAACGGGAGCACACTCTTCGGGTTCCGGACCATCATCTTGTCGATCTGGGCGTCCGTGACGCCGCTCTCCCGGAGGTGGGGCAGGAACTTCTCGAGTATGAACGAGAATCCGAAACCGCCGTATCTCCTCAGGTGCACCTTCCAGCACACGTCGTGGGACAGGAGTATACGGTCCTCGTACCCCGCGCCGATGAGCTCCGGCAGAACCCAGGCGACCTGCGCGGTCAAGCTCTCCCTCAGCGCCTCCTCTCTCCCGATAAGGTCGAACTGGATGTAGACGCCGCGCTCCAGGAGCGCGATCACGAGGGGCAAGTCGCCGGTTATCTCGTCGGCATGCCCCATTATGACGCGCGCCAGGTCTCCGCCTTCCTCGGCGAATATGTTCAGCGTCTCGCGCCTCTCGGCGCCCACTCCCCCTCGATGGAACGTGACTGCAGCCCCCGTCAGCCTGCTGGCACGCGCCGCCGCCTGGATGCTCCTGGTCTCATTGGGGGTAATAGGGCCGCCCTCGATCCCCACCTCGCCTATGATCCCAGAGCGAATTCCGGTGTCCGCCACGCCCACGGTCAAGTCACGGACTATCACGCTCGTGAGGTCCTCGACGCTGCGACGGTCCATGTCCTCCGGATGGAAAACCTTCTGGTAGTAACCGGTGCCCATCAGAATATTGAGGCCCGTAGCCTCGGAGACCCTGCGAAGGGCGCGCGGGGCCCGCTTGATCCCAATACTGGTGACGTCGACTACCGTCCCGCCACCCAGGTTCTTGAACTCCATCACCTCGCCGGTGATCACGCCCTCGTCCGCCAACACGTAGTTGTCAGCTATAGTCCCCATCTCCCTGGCCATGCGCAAAGTCCCGAGGCCGACCTTTGCCTCCCATAGCGCCAACTCGGTGGCCGCGAAGCCGTCGGTCGTCATTATCGGCTCCGACCGGCCTTCCTGGGTCACGAGCTTGAGGCGGGGCAGGTGGTTCTTTCGCAGGTCCACGAACAGGTGCTCGTGCATCAGCGTGACGCCGAGTATGCCCGGCTCGACGGGCCCTCTCACGGTCACGACCTTGCCGGACATGTCCGGCGCAGGTCTTTTTTCTTCCATGCGTCTTTTCCCCTTCACAACATTGATTCGCGATGCCGGCTGGACGCCGCTCGTTTCGGGGCGAATGATATTCGCGCCGCAGGCGGGCGTCAAGACCGATGAAGCCGCCCGTACTGAATGCCGTCTGTGACACCGTATTCGGACTGTGCTATCGTTGACGACGACTTTCGTGACCGCCCTCTATAACCGCGAGGAGGGCGTCCTGGCCGGTAGCAAAGGGGCGCATGCAGAGTGTTATCGTCCGTCGCCCGATGTCCATGCGCCCCGATGGGTGGAAGTGAAACACCATGACGACCCGACCCGTTCTTGCCTGTGACCTTGGTGGGACCCAGCTGAGGGTCGCTCGCGCCGAGGCGGATGGCGCGGTGCGCGACAAGCAGGTAATACCGACTCCGCCCGACGATCCGGGTGCGCTGGCGAGGCTGCTACGGCAGGCGCTAGGCGCCACCAAAGACTTCGCCGGCATAGTGATCGGCGTCCCAGGACAGATCGACTATGTCGGCGGGGAGCCGCTGAGACTGCCGAATCTCCCCCGCTGGGAGGGGCATGTCAGCGCCCGCGGGCTGAGCGAAGAGCTGGGCATAGATGTACTTCTCGCCAACGACGCCGACCTCGCGGCGCTGGGCGAGCATCGATACGGAGCCGGCCGGGGCTCTCGCGACATGGCCTACGTGACCGCCAGCACCGGCGTGGGCGCCGGCGTGATCGTAGACGGAAGGCTATTGCACGGCAGGCTGTCCCTGGCCGAGATCGGGCACACGATCATCGACCGGGCGACGGGCGACACGGTCGAATTCTTGGGGTCGGGCACGGCCCTGGCACGGCTGGGCGGAGAGGACCCGGGCTCCGTCGCGGCGCGGGCGGCTGCCGGGGAGCCGGACGCCGTTCGGCTCTTCGCTGGCGTAGCGGGCGACCTCGCCATCGGTGTGTTCAACTTGGTCCACTGTTTCACGCCGGACACGGTGGTGATCGGAGGCGGGATGTCCCGGGCCGGCGAGCTGCTCCTGGGCCCGGTCAGGGCAGCACTCACGAGGTGCGCGGACGGCTGTCCTGCCTCGCGCGTCAAGATCGTGCGCGCTCAGGGCGGCGATGACGCCGGCCTTAGCGGCGCGGCCGCGTACTGGGCCGAAACGCGGTCCGCCCCGAACTCAGCGTAGCTCGGGACGCCCGCGCGTGCTCGCCAGGGAGGTCCCCCATGCCAGACGACTTTCGAATCGCCGCCGTCGTTACTTCGTATGCGCCAAGGAGCCATGCCTCAGGGATCGTCACTAAGTTCCTGCGGGGATTTCCCACCGACGAGGGACTGATGGCGCCCCGCACCCGGGTCGCATCCATGTTCATCGACCAGCTCCACGAGCAGGACATCGGCCGCCAGATCGCTTTTGAGCACAACGTCCCGCTCTACGAGAGCATACGCGGAGCGCTAACCTTTGGTTCGGGCCGGCTCGCCGTGGACGCCGTGCTCATCGTCGGCGAGCACGGCGACTACCCGCGCTCCGCCCTGGGCCAGGAGATGCTGCCCCGCCGCTACTTCTTCGAGCAGGTGTCCGGCGTGATCGCGGAGTCGGGCCGAACCATCCCCGTGTTCAACGACAAGTTCCTGTCCTATCGTTGGGACGACGCTCGTTGGATGTACGAAACCGCCAGAGAGCTGGGCGTACCCCTGTGGGCCGGCTCGGCGCTCCCGGTGAGCTGGCGGCGGCCCGACTTCGAGCATCCCATTGGCGAGCCCATTGACGAGGCCGTAGCCATCGGGTTTCACATGTTGGAGCGCTACGGGTACCACGCGTTAGAGATCCTGCAGAGTAATGTCGAAAGGCGGGCCGAGGGCGAGACGGGGGTGCGATCTGTGCGGTGTTTGTCGGGAGGGGCCGTCTGGCGGGCGGCGGAGGATGGGCTATGGTCTCGCGACCTGGCCGACCACGCCCTTGCCGCCATCAAGGGCGGGCCGGGAAAGCTTGACCCCGCCCGCGTCGAGGCCCCCCACGTCTTCCTGGTCGAATATCGCGACGGGCTGAAGGCAGCGGTGCCCATGCTCGGGGACAACGGCTACGTGCGAACGTTCGCCTACGCGGCTAGGCGGGGTAATAGCGTGGATGCGCTCGAGTACGACACGGACTCGGGCGATACCCACGCGGTATTCAGCTACCTCGGGCTCAACATCGAGGACTTCTTCTTGACCGGTAGGCCGCCGTCGCCCCTGGAGCGGACCTATCTGACGACCGGGATCCTGGAGGCAGCGATGCGCTCCAATGGCGCGGGCGGACGACCGGTCGAGACACCGCATCTGGCCATCTCATATCAGCCCTCCGGCAAGCCGCCGCGCCGGCCGGCGAACCCCCGGGCCACCGGCGCCTCCGCCGGCCCCTGGCCCCTGCCGGAGCCGGGCGCGACCCCTGCCACCAGTCCGATACGCATCGGGCGCGACGGCACGACGCGCGGCATCCACCGCCAGGGGTAGGTGTCCGGCGAGGGCGTCGCCGCTGCCCGGAAAATCGCCTCGGTCTCGGGTGACGGTCCGGCGCCCAGTTCGTCGTCGAGCAGCTTGCGCAAGCGGTGGTAGACGTAGAATGCGTTGGCTCGGTTTCCGGCCAGCACATGCGCCCGCATCAGGAGCAGATGGCTGCTCTCCCTAATAGAGGTCGATCTCGACATCAACGAGGTGGGCAAACAACGCCAGAACTTCGACCCGGCAG
>CAZJDV010000117.1:0-6016 GCA_964544865.1 uncultured Dehalococcoidia bacterium
TCACAACAAATCTTCTCGGCTCCATGACTGTCCCTCTATTGCTGATTGACAACACGTCGCGCCGACGTAGAGCTTCGACTCGGTGTAGTAGTAGGAAGAGCCCACCTGGATGAACACCTCGTGGCCGATACCGGACTCGTCTTCACCGGCCAGGCCGTTGCACAGTCCGCGTATGGCGACAGTCATCTCCGCGCCCTCGGAAAAGGCGTCCGCCAAAGGATCCAGGGACCGGACTCTATTGCCCCGCCCTCCGAGTAGGCCAAGACCTCGCGCCAGTCGTCGCGGACCCAGTACTTGAACACGTCGAATTCGTAGATGAAATTGCTGCTGGGCGCGTTGGTCTCCGACTCCCAACCGACCTGCTGGTGGTATTTGGGCATGTCGGTGTACGAGGTCAGCGGCGACGGGCCCTTGTCGCCCGCAGCTGGTGCGCCGTCCAGATGGGGGCGCGCGATGGCCCGCCGCCCGTCCTGCTTATACAGGAAGATCGACATGGACGGCCTCGGTCCGAAACCGTCGGGGATATCGACCGGCTGGCGCAAGGTCATGATGCCGGCGGCCCACCTGTCCTGGACTAGAAGGGGCTCCCTGAACTCCGCCACCTCTCGCACGGCCTCGTCGTTCGGGGAGTCGATGTCGATGTGACGGAACTCGGTGTAGATGCGAAGGTCCGCGCCGCGCCGGACGGCGTCGCACAGCGCCACCCCGCTCCCCGCAGTGACGGCGCGGGCGCTATCCAGTTGCAGAGCGCAGATCCAGTCCGTCATATGCCGGACGCCTCGAGGCCGATGGCCTCCAGCCTCCGCTTGACCCCGGAGACGAAGGCGCCCGCGTCGGCACCGTCCATGATGCGGTGGTCGAAGGTCAGGCACAGGTTCATGATCGACCTTATGGAGATGGCGTCGCCAACGACCACCGGCCGCCTGACGATCGCCTCGGTGTTCAGGATCGCCGCCTGGGGGTAGTTGATGATGGCCTTGCCGGTCACCGATCCCAGCGCGCCGGTGTTGTTGATCGTGAACGTCCCGTACTGCATGTCCGCCACCTTTAGCTTTCCCTTGCGCGCCCTGGTGGCCAGATCGTCTATCGTCCCGGCGAGCTCGGCCACGCCGAAGGAGTCCGCGTCCCGGACGACCGGCACGACCAGGCCGTCCGGCGTGGCGATCGCCACGCCCACGTTGACCCGCCGCTTCAGGATGATGGTGTCGCCGCCCCAAGTGGAGTTGACAATGCGGCTCTCCTTCAAGGCCTCCGCCACGGCCTTCACGACGAAGGGCAGGTAGGTCAGGTTCACGCCCTCGCGCCGCTGGAAGCGCGCCTTCGCACCCTCGCGGAGTTCCACCAGGCCGGAGACATCCGCCTCCACAACCGTCCACGCCTCCGGTATCTCGGTGACGCTCTTGACCATGTTGGCCGCGATCATGCGCCGCACCGGGGTGAGCGGCACTCGCTCCTCGTCCGCCGTCGCACCGGGCGCCGTCTTCGGGGTTGTCGTGCGAGCGTCGAGGTAGCCCTGCACGTCCTTGCGGGTGATGCGGCCCCCGATGCCGGTCCCCGCCACCAGGGACAGGTCCAGGTCGTGCTCTGCGGCCAGCCGGAGGACCGCTGGAGAGTAGCGTTTCGTGGCCTGGGACGCTGGAGAGACGGTCATGGGCCCGCCTGATCCCGTTGGACCTACCGGCGCAACGTCCTTGAGCAGTGTCCCGGTGCGGTCGACGGTTTCGGCCTCAACCGCGTCGTCCTTGTCCTCTCGCTCGGGTTCTCCCTCCACGTCCATCTCGGCGATTACCGCGCCCATGGGCACTGTCTGGCCCTCCTCGACGAGGATGCTGGAGAGCACCCCCGACTCGGGTGACGGGAACTCCATGTTTACCTTGTCGGTGACGATCTCGACCAGCGGGGCGTACTTCTCGACCCGATCGCCCACCTGCTTCAGCCACCTGCCGACGATGGCCTCGGTAACCGACTCGCCGACCTGTGGAAGCTCAATCTTCATGTTGTGGGCCAAGGGTGTCGTTTACGTACCTACTCATCATGTCTAGTATTCCATTACCCTAGCTCAGCTATGTGAGGCCTGAAGGCTGCCCCGAGCCGCACCATGGCGCCGATCATGGCATCCTGCACTTCCTCCCATCTTTCCTCGTCGCGATAGCCGCCCAAATCAATGATCTTCTTGATCCGACACGCGCGCCTTCCCTGAAGGCTTTCCCACTCAATCTCAGCCCCGAAAGATTTCTCGATCGCGTCTTTCGCCAACCTAGGGCTGTCAAGAATGGCTTCGTTTTCCTCCTCCATTCCTTATGCCGCGATCGATGTACAGATGCACTTCTGCGTCGTGCCGACGGATAACATGGGATAGCAAAAGGCCGGATTTTCCTGCTGACGTGTACATGAAACTCTGTTGGCCCGGAGATATGTTCGCATGGAGGTCGGTCTTGGCTTCTGCCCTTTCTAGCAAACCTGCCCAAAAGCGATAGTGATTTACCTGACTCTTGGCCAATTCCTTCTTGGTGCCTCCTACCGCCTTCGATTCCTCACTAGGTCCAACAATACTCGTCAGTAACGGCGCGGGATCAGAATCCTCAATCTTGACAGCTTCCATCGTTAGGAGATAGAAGGATGCGGCATGGGACTCGTTGAGCCATGAGATGGCAACCACATGCTCCGGCCTGGGATCGGCGACGATCCATATGGCGGTCTTTGCGCCAATAGCCGTGAGGTAGGTGAACAGCTTGCCCAGGTGGTCATGATTGCTTTTCTCAAGTTGGTTCTCAATCACGACTACATCGCCTGCTTCATCCTCGGCGATGAGGTCGATGCTGAACGTGCCCGCCGAACCCTCCCGCTCAGTACCTCAATGTTTTCCTCAAGCCATGGCGTGAAGTCGCGTGCTTCGTCCTTCCAAACATCACGAAGCTTCACTATCTGTAGCTTGCCGATCACGGAGACACCTCCTCCCCGGCATCGCCTAACCCTCAATACCCCGCCAGCTTGCGCATCGCCCAGGCGATGCGGTCGGCGTCAGGCATGAACATCGCCTCGAGGGGTGGGCTGAATGGCATGGCCGGTACCTCGGGCCCGGCCAATCTCATCACGGGAGCGTCCAGGTACTCGAAGGCCCTCTCCGAGATGATGGCGGAGATCTCGCCGCCTATCCCGCCGGCCTTGGTGTCCTCGTGCACTATCAGCACCTTGCCCGTCTTCCTGGCGGTATCGAGAATGGCCTCCTCGTCCAGCGGGCGGATCGTGCGCAGGTCCAATACCTCGACGCTCACGTCCTCGTCCGCCAGGGTACGGGCGGCCTCCAGGCAGAGGTGGAGCATCAGCCCGTAGGTGATGACGCCGATGTCCTCGCCCTCCATCTTCACGTCGGCCCTCCCGATTGGCAGCGTGTACTCGCCTTCGGGCACCTCCCCGCGCACCAGCCGGTAGGTGCGCTTGTGCTCCAGGAAGATCACGGGGTCGTCGTCGCGGATGGCGCTCTTGAGCAGCCCCTTGGAGTCGTAGGGCGTCGCCGGGGCGACCACCTTCAGCCCCGGCGTGTGGGCGAAATATGCCTCCGGGCTCTGGGAGTGGTACAGCCCCCCTCGCACGCCGCCGCCGTAGGGCGCCCTGACCACCAGGGGCGCGGACATCGCGCCGTTGGTGCCGTAGCGAACCCGGGCCGCCTCGCCAACGAGCTGGTTGAACGTGGGCCAGATGAAGTCGGCGAACTCGATCTCGGCGATAGGCCGCATGCCGTGCATCGCTGCTCCAAGGGCGATGCCGGCGATAGACGACTCCGCGAGGGGTGTGTCGATGACGCGTTCCTCGCCGAACTGCTCGACGAAGCCGTCGGTGGCCAGGAACACGCCTCCCCTGGCGCCGATGTCCTCGCCCATGACGAAGACGAGCGGATCGCGCTCCATCTCCTCTCGCATGGCCTCGCGCACCGCCTCCAGGACTGTCATCACGGCGATGGCGCACCTCCGCCATACACGTGGTCGGAAAAGTCGTCCGTGTCCGGGTACGGCGCTCGCTCCACATGCTCCGTGGCCTCGTTGACCGCCCTTACGGCGTCTTCCCGCAGGCGACTTTCAACCTCCTGCGTCAGCACGCCGCTCGCCGTGAGCCGCTCCCCGAGGATTCTGAGAGGGTCCCTTTTGCGCGCCTCCTCGATGTCCTCGCGAGGCCTGTAGCGGCTGTCGTCGTCGTCGCTGGTGTGGGGCAGATAACGCTCGACCATGGCCTCGACGAGGGTCGGCCCATCGCCGGCGAGTGCGCGGGCCGCGGCCTCCGCCGTCGCCTCATGCACCGCTGCGATGTCCGCGCCATCCACCACCGATCCGGGCATGCCGTAGCCCTCTGTCCGGCCCGCCACGCTGTCGACGGCCATCTGCTTCGAGAGCGGAACCGAGATGGCGTACCCGTTGTTCTCACAGAAGAAGATTACGGGCAGCTTGTGGATGGCGGCGTAGTTCATGGCCTCGTGGCAGTCGCCCACGCTGGCGGCCCCATCGCCGAAGTAGCAGATGGTCACCGTGTCCTCGCCGCGCATCCTGGACGCCAGGGCCGCGCCCACGGCCTGCGGTATCTGGGTCCCGACGACGTTGGACAGATTGACGATCCCCAGCGCGGGGTACGCGCCGTGGACCGGGAACTGCCGCGCGGCGCTGAGGGGCTCGCCCGCCTTGGCGACGAAACCCAGCATGATCTCCGCCGGGGTCATCCCCAGGCTCACAAGAACGGCCAGGTCCCTGTAGTAGATGTAGAAGTTGTCCACGCCTTTGCGGAGCGCCCACACGCTGCCGACCTGGGCGGCCTCGTGCCCTTGGGCGGACGCGACGATGGCCGCCTTGCCCTGCCTGTTCAGCATCCAGACGCGCTCGTCCAGCGTGCGGCAGAGCACCATCTGGCCATAGATGTCCAAGAAATGCCGGTCGTTCAGGCCGCCCGTCGAGACCGCGCCGGAGGGCGTGCGTGACGTTGCGATATAGGTTCCGCCATCTTGCATGAAAAACTCCGCTGTTGCTCTACGAAGCGCGGGGGAGCCACGGTTCGGCGGGGCAATTATATGGGTGCGCCCGACGCGGAGTCAAAGAAACTCGATCTGGCTATCTCGGGAGGATTCGGCTAAAGGCCTCTCTCAGCCCTTTGTTTTCTGCACCAGCGGGTAACCCGAGTCCAGCAGCGGCCCCGGCGCCTCGCCCCAGGCGGCATCGGGTCCGAAGACGTAGTATATGTCCCAGGCGCTCGGGCCTCTAAAGAGCTGCCAGTACCGGTCCTGCTCTGCCAGCCAGGTGCCTACGGCCTTCTCCCCGTCCCAGTAGTGCAGCGCCCTGGGATCCGGCATCACGCCGGGGTTCTCCTCGAGGACCACCTGCTGCACCCGGCTGGCGCCCAGCAGGCACTCGGGGCACGAAGGCGACAACAAGATGAGAATGCGGGGCATTCCCGCGTCCTGGTTGAAGTGGTCCTTCAGATCACCGAGGCCGCTCAAGTCCACGAGCGACGAGTCGGATTCGACCGGCTCGTCCTCGCCGCCGGCCAACCCGCATCCGGCCAGAATGAGTAGGGCCCAAAGGGCGAGCAGGGCAGGCCACGGCATCATGGATACCACTCCAAGAAGGCCAGCTGGGCCTCTTTCAGGCGAGAGATGATGACCCCTACTTCAGCCGCGCCAAGTATTGGCCGACGATGTCGATGCCGACCAGGCCACTGTACGCCTTCTGGAGGCGGTCGGTGACGGGTCCCGGCGGGCTGCCGGCGCCGACCGCCGAGCCGTTGATGCTGGACACGTGGCATATGCAGAAGCTGGTGGAGGTCACGAAGGCCTCGTCGGCGGTGTAGGCGTCGAAGAGGTCGATGTCGGCCTCCTGGACCTCGATCCCCAGTTCCTGGGCGAGCTCGATCACCGTCTGCCGGCTGATGCCCGCCAGCACGAGCTGCTCCCGGGGAGTGAAGAGCACGCCGTCCTTGACGACGAATATGTTGCTGCCCTGGCCCTCGCACAGGTTGCCGCTAACGTCGAGCAGGA
>CAZJDV010000118.1:0-5948 GCA_964544865.1 uncultured Dehalococcoidia bacterium
CTTGATTTTGGAGAATCCTGCTTCCATTCTCTTGTCCTAAGTCTATCGATGGCGCCTTGACGAGCTAGCGTCAGTCGCGGCCTGGGTTCCCGGCCGGCACACCTCATGGCGTCCTCGCGATCTCCACCTATCTTCGGTTTCCGTCGGTGAACGTGATCGACACATTCAGGTGCTTGTCGTCCACAGACGTGCCGATCCGCAGGAGGTCTTCCGGGTCGCCGACGTGGACGGCCCAGAGCGCGCCCATGGCCTCGCAGGGATGGAAGGGGCCGAAGCCCCGGTAACGAATCCACGGGCGGACCATTTTGAGAGAGTCTGAGTCAGTGTATATGCTCGTGCGCTCCATGTTGCTCATGCGCCAGTACTCGATCTCTTCCGGGAGCACCCGGGCTAGAGTGAGGGAGGCGTCGCCCCGCTTGATGGTCGTCAGGTCCTCGTCGCCGCTAATCTCGCCGTCGTGGTGAAACAGCCACTCAAGATACCGGAGCTCTGTTGAACGTACTTGGTCGTAGATGAGCACGAGGTCGGGCTTCACGAAGGCCAGTGAACGACGAGCGCCATGTCGATGGTCCCCTCCGTCAGCATGTCGAGCCGGTCTTGCTGGTCGGCGACCAACTCCAGGCGCAGCCGGTCGAATCCAGGGACGCGGGCGGGGTCCCAGTAGTCTGTATTGGCCTCGAACTCAATGGACTCCCCTGGGACTCTGGAGACGAATCTCCAGGTGCCGTTTCCGATGGGCTGGTCGGCAAAGCGCTCCTGTCCAACCCTCTCCAGGTATTGAGCAGGCAGCAGCGGCACGTCCTCCCACTCCGGACCCAGCCTAGCGGCGAATCTGGCATCCGGCTCCTTGAGCGTCACCTCGACACGGTAGAGATCGATCGTCTTGATCTCCTGGGCCAGCCAGAGAATGGAGCCGCAGGCGCTGCACGCGGCGGCCTGCCGCGCGTAGTGCTCCAGGCTTAACTTGAGGTCGTCGGAGGTCACTTCACCGCCGTCGTGCCATCTCATGCCCTCTCTCAGCCGGAGCGTAAATGACCTGGCGTCGGTGCTGCTCCTCCATCCCGCGAGGGCCCCGGTCCCGGTATCCAGCTTGCCGTTGGGGCCGGTCCCCAGAAGGCGGTCGTACATGTGACCGTAGTATCGCTGGCCGTTCTGGCCATCCGCGGACGGGTCCACCACCTCGGCGCCGGCGTGCGCCATGCCCTGCCACTCGTCATCGTCGAGAAAGTAGCCCTCGCCGAGGCCGCCGGCTATCATGAGCACGCCCGAGCCCTCGACGATGCCCTAGTCTATCAGCCTCTGGATGTGCGTCTTCGATCGGTCCAGACGAAGGTTGAATTTCTCGTCGTTGAATGTGGGCAGAGAAACGAGGATGCCCTGCAGTTTGTCCCTTCGTGAGCTTGTCATCGTGCCTCCCTGAATCGGTTCGGCCGCCGTGCCGCGCCGTATTGTACATGCATCGGTTTACCCGTTCAATTCACGCTGTCTCACTGGTCTCGGTCAACTCACGGCTGACTGGGCGCCGGCAATTTGTGCGGTTCGTTGTGACACTGAGTGACATCGGCCGATGTCATATGGACTGGCAACCGACCGCAGCCGGCTGGTGATGAGACTCTGTTACTATTGTGGTCGCGTGGTGGTATCGATCTGAGTGTGACCAACGGGGCTGTTATTATCCCGAGTGGCGGGCATCGTCAGACTCGGCGGGCGGTGACCCATTCCGGCGAGAGACTCCGGGGAGAGCAAGATGACCAATGACTGGGTCCTAGCCCTCGAGCAAGATAGAGACCTGGCCGCCGCCCATGGAAGCGTAGAAGAGGTCGCGCGCGCCGTGGCCCGAGGCGCGGACCTGCATCTGTATATGACGACCGCGACCTACGAGGAGACTCTCTATTTCCAGCAGACTTACTCGGGCGAAGGCGACGCCTTCGCGGGCTTGATGAGCCATCACCACTCGTATACCCATGAGGGAACGATTCCGGAGCAGCCCTATGTCGGCCTGTTCAAATATGACACGTCGGGAACCTATTCGCACATAAAATGGACCATCGGCGACTCGTGGTACGACGCGAGCGACACCTATCCCTACGGTGTGTACCGCTGGTTCGTCTGCGACCGGTGGAGGGTCGTCTACGAGCACGACTCAAGCGGCGCCCGGATCTCCGGCGACCTCGGCGAGCTCAAGGAGCACATCAGGTCCGGGCGTACGATCAGGGTCGGTGTGAGGCAGCTTTTCGGCCTTGCCGGCGAGGCCGCCGGCGGTCCCGACCATATCTCGTTCCTGACCACTATGCAGCCGTTGATCGAAAGCGGCCACGTCCTCTCGAACTGCGATTTCGTGATCGTCGGCCCGCCGAAATGGCCATTCGACTGGAAGAGCGGCGTCCACCTGGCGATGATGCGGCCCTCGACCTCGGGTGTGATCGAATGCTATCTGACACGCCCTGGCGGGTTCCCGTTCACGCGGGTGACGCCGCGCCGCGCCATGCAATGGCTAGTGGCG
Organism: uncultured Dehalococcoidia bacterium; assembly: GCA_964544865.1. Taxonomy (GTDB): domain Bacteria; phylum Chloroflexota; class Dehalococcoidia; order Lucifugimonadales; family CAJWER01; genus CAZJDV01. The sequence goes on from CAZJDV010000118.1 coordinate 2,504, forward strand.
GATGCCGGCTGAGTGGACAGGATCAACTGGGGATACAGGTCATGGCGAGCCTACGACATCAAGACGTAATCGAGAGGATCGGCGAGGCTGCGAGGCTGGCCTCGTCCTTCGCGGAGCTCGGCAGCCTCATAGCGGACAAGCTAGGCGCCATCGTTCCGATTGACCGGATGAACATCGGACTGATCGACATGGACGACTACGTCTTCACGGACGCGTTCGTAACCGGCCGCAACGTGCCGAACCGCTCCACCGGCCACCGCCGCACGCTCTCCGACACCGTAGTCGAGGCGGGCATTAAGAAGGGTGGGGGCATAGTGATCGGCGACGAGACCCCGATAGCGCTGGCCAAGCGCTTCCCGCGCCTCCAGTCGACGCTGGACACAGGCATCCGCTCGATGATGGCGGTCGCACTCAAGGCGAAGGGAGAAGTCGTAGCGGCGCTCGTTCTGGCGTCGGCCCGTCCTTCGGCATACACTGCTGAGGACCTGGAGATGTTACGCGGCATTGGAGTTGCCATCGTCGAACGCATCGTCGCCCTGCGAGAGGCTTCGTGACCGGGACGAGACAACCCTGAATTGCGCTCCGAGGAGTCTACGACGATGAACAAGTGCTGCGGTGGGGATTTGAAGCGGCGGCCATAAAGGAGGTTGCAATGCTTGCCTACATCATCAGGCGCCTAATGCTTGGCATGTTCACCATCTGGGCGATATCGGTCCTGGCCTTTGTAATTATCGAGCTGCCGGAGGGCGACCTCGCCACCAAGCGCTACGACCGCACTACGTTCGCGTTCGGCGAGGGAGCGGCCCCGGCGATCATGGAGTCCATGCGCAAGTACCTGGGGCTGGACAAGCCAATGTATCTGCGTTACTCACAGTGGATCTGGAACATGGTGCGGCACTGGGACCTGGGACGCTCATTCGGCCCTACCGGGAACGGGCTGGGCTATTATGTGTCCGTCAAGCAGATCATCGGAGACAAGATCTGGCTGACCATCGCGCTGACAGGATTCACCATTATGGTCACATGGACATTGGCCATCCCCATCGGCATATACTCCGCGATCAGGCAGCACTCGGTGGGCGACTATGTATTCACGTTGTTGGGCTTTTCGGGACTCGCTGTTCCGGACTTCCTGCTGGGCCTGATACTCATGTATGTGGCCTTCGCATACTTTGACATGAGTGTGGGAGGGCTCTTGTCGGCCGACTACCAGAACGTTCCATGGAGCTTCAGGAAGGTTGTCGACCTGATAAACCACCTCTGGATACCCGCACTCGTTCTTGGCACCTCCGGGACCGCGAGCCTGATTCGCATCATGCGCAACAACCTGCTGGACGAACTGGGCAAGCCCTACGTAGTGACGGCAAAGGCCAAGGGCATGCAACCTCTGAGGGCCGTGCTCAAGTATCCCGTGCGGGTCGCGATCAACCCGCTGATAAGCACCGTGGGATATCTTCTGCCGGCCCTGATCAGTGGCAGCGTCATCGTCTCCGTGGTATTGAGCCTCCCCACGATAGGGCCGGTCCTGCTGACGGCCATCCAGGACGAAGACATCTACCTGGCCGGATTCTTGGTGCTGGCCATAGGGACGCTTACCGTGATCGGCACCTTGATCTCGGACATCCTCCTGGCAGTGGTGGACCCGCGCATCAAGATCGTCGACGGCTAACGGAGAGTACCTCGGCGCCTGTTCATGTCCTGTTAGCCGCCCCAAAATGCGTGTGGTAGAATGACGTGTCCCTCCTAAACCCAGGAACCATGAGGACCGAATACGAGCCCAATGGTTAGCTACATCATACGACGTACACTGCTCGCGCTTCTCACTATTTGGGCCCTCTCCATAATAGCCTTCGCCATAATTCAGTTGCCTCCCGGGGACTACGTGGACACGTATATTGAGGAGCTCTTTTTCGGAAGAACCAGCGGGGCCAGCGAGATGTTGGAAAATGCCCTGCGCAAGCAATATGGCCTGGACCAGCCCATATATGTCCAGTACTCCAAGTGGGCCTGGAAGATGGTCTGGCACGGGGACTTCGGGATGTCGTTGGAGTACATGAAACCCGTTCGAGACATAGTCCTCGAGCGGCTTATCATGACCGTAATCCTGGCTGGCGCGACGGCGTTGTTCGCCTGGGGTCTCTCTATCCCTATCGGCATCTACTCGGCGGTGAGGCAGCATAGCGTCGAGGACTACACCGTCACCTTCATCGGCTTCATGGGCCTGGCGGTGCCCGACTTCCTGCTGGCGCTGTGGCTGCTGTGGATCAGTTTCACCTACTTCCCCGACCACAGCATCGGCGGGCTATTCTCGCCCGAGTACATGGAGGCGCCGTGGAGCTTTGGTCGCGTCGTCGACCTGATGTCACATCTGTGGATAGCGATGTTCGTGGTGGGGACCGCAGGCACAGCGGCCCTTATCAGGGTGATGAGGGCCAACCTTCTGGACGAACTGAACAGGCCCTACGTGGTCACCGCTCGGGCCAAGGGCCTCTCGGAGTGGAAGCTCACCCTCAAATATCCGGTGCGCATCGCCCTGAACCCACTGGTCAGCACACTCGGCTATCTCCTGCCCCTGTTAATGTCGGGCAGTATCATCGTCTCGGTGGTACTGAGCCTGCCAACGGAAGGCCCTCTGCTGCTACGAGCCCTCCTGGCCGAGGACATGTTCGTCTCGGCGACGATCGTGCTGCTGCTGGGCACGTTGACCGTCATTGGTACCCTCATGTCAGATATATTGCTAGGGATTCTAGATCCAAGAATTAGGCTAATTCAATAATGGCAGAAGCAGTCGCAGCGCGAGTAGCGCCCGATGTCGAAGAAGAACGAGTATTTGTAGCCACACAATGGCAGTTGATGTGGTGGCGGTTCAGGCGGCATAAGGCCGCTCTTGTGGCCTCGGGCTTCATACTCGCGCTATACGCCGTCGCCCTCTTCGCCCAGTTCTTGGCCGTCAGCGACCCGGCCATCGGCGAGATCAATCATGCGTTCATGGCTCCCCAGACGATAAAATGGTTCGATGGGGGTTTCAGCCCTCACGTCTGCCCGATAGCCAGCTGGCGGGACCCCTTCACACTGAAAAAGAAGCATACGACAGTCTGCGGCGAATTGTTAGTCGTAGATGGCCCAAAATCTGCGACAGATGAACTTCCGAACCCTGGCCATGAGATTTTTCTTTCGGCAGCCCGCGCGCTAGATCCTGACATTCAGGTCGGGCAGGACCTCAAGGGTGAGAATATCCCGGTGAGTTTCTTCTTCCGCGGGTTTGAGTACAAGTTCCTCGGCATCATCACCACCCGGCGCCACCTCTTTGGCGTCGCGGATGTTGAGAGCCGGCCCGCCGTTTTCCTCATGGGAACCGACAAGCTCGGAAGGGACCTGTACTCGAGGATGATCTACGGCACCCGCCTCTCCATGTCCATCGGTTTGGTGGGCGTCACCATCAGTC
>CAZJDV010000119.1:0-5875 GCA_964544865.1 uncultured Dehalococcoidia bacterium
GTGAGTGATACTACCATGGCTCTCGTCGAGGATAGTGCGTTGCTTGGCACAAGGTAGCTGGATATGGGGAATGCCGGGTTAATGTTCCGCCCACCGTCGATGCACGATCAACTAGGGTGCCCACAATTTGATATGGGAAATGTCGGGTGACCTCTTTGGCTATAGCACCTGGGAGGATATGATCACCGTGGCCTGGGGGCACTACAGCCGTAAGTACTGGGCCTACCAAGTTCAACAAGGAGGCGAGCATGAGCAAAGCACATGAGGTGATGTTCTACACCGACGGTCGCCACTCCAGCGTATACCTGTACGAGCCACCCATGGGAGTCCGGCAGTACGAGGAGCCAATTGACGAACTGGTGGACTTGGGCGTTGACACCATCACCTACGCCGTCGGTGATTGCAGCGTGCTGCTGTATGCCACGAAGGTAGGCGAGCGCTGGGGCCACAACGTCGACCTTACAGACCATGACATCTGGTGGCGGGCGGCAAAGAACGCCAAGGCCATGATCGACAGTGGCGTGGACCCCCTGATGCTGGTCTGCCGGCACGCCCAGGAGCGCGGCTTCCGGTTTCTTCCAGGCCTGTTGCTCAACATGACGCACACCCCGCACGACAGGGTTACCAACTGTCGTGTCGCGGACTTCACAACCGAGCACGCGGAGTGGCAGGTGGGCCCCGAGCCGGACTACCCGGAGGCGGCGCACGACCAGCCCAACAGGCTCTCGTACGCCGTGCCCGAGGTGCGGGCCAACCGTTTGGCGGTCATAAGAGAGCTGGTCAGCGACTACCCTTCGGATGGAATCGAGATCAACATGATGGACTACGCGCCGTTCATTGCTCGCCGAGAGGTCGCCGAGCATACCGACACTATGACCGAGTGGGTGCGCGAGATTCGTCGGGTGTGCGAAGCTGCATCTGCCGCGCAAGGACAGGAAAAGCGGCTGGTAGTCCGCATCGCGGCCACTCTGGCGGGCAACAAAGCAATGGGAATGGATCTGGAAATGTGGATACGCGAGGGACTGGTCGACTCTGTGATAACTATGGCCGAGTCCCTGGACGGTTTCGAGGCCAACACGAGCGGTCTGCGAGAGATTGTGCGGGCCGCTCATGGCACGAACGTTAAGGTGCTCGCGGGAATCGACGCCACGAACCGGCCGGAGCTAACGCGAGAGGTGAACTACGCCGCGGCCGCCAACGCCTACGCGGCGGGCGCCGGCGGTGTCTTTTTCCATACCTACTATCCCCAGCCCAAACGGTACCCCTACGACGATGCGGCGACGGGACGGCTCCGTTTCATGGGATACCCAGACCTTCTGGCAAGACAGGACAAGAAATTCCGGTTGGGGACCAGCCCGCAACCTGGGACTGCAATGCGGCTCGGGCTAAGGAATCAGCTTCCAGCGCCTCTAGAGCCTGGGCAGCGCGGGCAGGAGATCACGCTCGAGGTCACCGACGATGCGGCCGATAAGGCCCAGAAAGACGAGCTGTGGCGGTCCGAGCTCCGGGTGTTCTTGCAGCACCTGATGGAGGATGACGAGATCAGATTGGTGTGGAACGGTGAAGAAGTACCCGGGTCGGCTCAGCGCTGGGCCGACTGGATCTATCAGCTTCGACCCAGTCCAGACCACGCCGTAAACGGCTACCGCATACACGTGGACCTGAATGGCCGCCTGCCCCGCGTCGGTACGAACACGCTGAGGGTCGACGTCCTGAAGAAAGACGCCCAGCTTATTCACCCCATCACGGTGGCAGAGGTGGCGGTCGTCTTGCAATACCTGCCTCATCGCAACGCGTTGCGGCCTGACGAGACGTACATCGACTGACCAAGGCCCGGGCTGCCTGGCGCCGTGAGGTCTCTGTGTCGGGATCGCCACTACTTAGGAAGCTTGGCGCTGAAGCGAGAGAGTCCTTGTAATTACAGATCCAAGGTGCCTCTGGGGGCAGTATAGCCGAGTGGGACAAGGGGGAGAAGGGCTAGTGCCATGGTGGCTCTGGACGAGGCAACAGGGTCATCAGATGGATAACGAGGATGCTATTGGGGCTTATAAGGCTATTGTGAGGTAGGAGGGGGGATTTATCTCTATGCCCCCTGTTGTACCTAATCCCCCAAGGGACTCCTAGCCGCTAGGCTCCACCCCACATAACCCTGCCCCTGGGGGCAGTATAGCCTGCTGACAATACCATGCCCCAGTTACCGCGACTGGCGTAGCCGGTTCCAGATCGGCGGAATTGGTCCAGTGTCCCGCCTCCGGCGCTTACCGCAAATGTCATTGCGAGGCGCGACGAAGGAGAGCCGTGGCAATCTCGCGGCAGGGGGCCACCCCTAGTCCAGATTGCTTCGTCGGCTGCCGCCTCCTCGCAATGACAACCCATGCGCGTGTTTCGAAGACACCACGCTATCGGTTGTTGCTCTTCGTCTGAATGGCCTTGAGCACCGCACCGGGGGACATCGGTAGCTGGTTCATCCGGACGCCTACCGCGTTGTGGATGGCGTTAGCCAGCGCTGCCAGCGGCGGGACGAGCCCCACTTCGCCTACCCCGCGTACGCCGAAGGGGTGCGCCGGGTTGGGCACCTCGATGATCACCGCCTCTATCATCGGAAGATCGAGGCTTGTGGGCATACGGTAGTCAAGCAGACTGGTGTTCATCATCTGCCCCTCGTCGCCCATGTAGTACTCCTCGTTGAGCGCCCAGCCTATTCCCTGGACCGCTCCGCCTTGTATCTGGCCCTCGACGAAGTCCGGGTGGATTGCCCTGCCCGCGTCCTGGAAGTTCGTAAAACGTGATACATCGACCTTACCGGTCTCCGGGTCAACCTCCACATCGACGATGCTGGCCGCGTGGGCGCCACCGGCGCCCGGATTATTCAGATTGGCTCGCCCGACGATAGGCCCTCCCGTCGCGTTTAGCATCGGAGCTAGCTCCTTCAGCGTCGTGCGCAACTCCGAGTCGGACTTATGGCGGATTTCGCCGTCTACGTACTCCACCTGGTCTACGTCGGTCTCCCAGATGGCGGCGGCGCGATCCAGCAGCTGTCGCTTGACGTCCTGGGCGGCTTCGTACACTGCCCAGCCGGTCTTGAAGGTCACACCGCTGCCACCGGCACCCGAGCTGAAGCCAACGCTATCCGTGTCGCCCACCTGGGGCCGTACGTCCTCGGCGGCGATGCCCAGCACCTCTGCGAACTGCTGCGCGGCCGTCGTCCTCGTCCCGCCGACGTCGGAGGTGCCCACGGTCAGCAGCACTCTGCCGTCCGATACCACCGACGCGATGGCGCTGGCAGGCCCCGCGCCGTTGCCCCAGAAGCCCATCGCTACGCCCCTACCCCGGCTCTTCCCATCTCCTGTCTTCGCTTCAAGAGGGGCGGAGTAGTGAGGATGAGACCTGACGGCGTCGGCAACCTCCAGCATGCCGATGCGCGGGTTCACGATGCCGTTCAGCCGCCTCGTTCCCTCGTGAGCGCCGTTCATGATCCGAATATCCATGGGGTCGATGTCGAGCGCCTCGGCGATCTCATCGATTACGCTCTCGACGGCGAAGGCGCCGTGGGGAGCGCCGGGGGCGCGGTAGGCGCTGGTCTTGGTCTTGTTATCCACCACATCGTAGGTGTCGACGTGAATGTTCTCGATTTCGTATGGTGAAAACATGTTGTTGGCGGCCCCGCCAAGCGACGCGCCGGGGTAAGCCCCGGACTCGAAGGCCAGGTATGCCTGCGCCGCAGTGATCCGACCCTCTGACGTGACCCCGATCTTAACCTTCATGTGGCTGCCCGAAGCAGGTCCCGTCGCTTCCATAACCTCGGCACGCGTCATGGTCATCTTCACGGGGAGACCGGTCTTCCTAGAGAGGACTGCGGCCAGGGGCTCCAGATAAATCGCATGCTTTCCGCCGAATCCACCTCCCAGCTCCATGTAAACGATCTTGACCCTGGACTCCGATATACCCACCATCTTCGCCAGGTTGGTGCGAGTCCCAAAGTGGCCCTGGCTGCTGCACCAGACGGTCAGGTTTCCGTCTGGGCCCCACCATGCGGTGCCGTTCTGCGGCTCGATGTAGCCTTGATGCACGCTCTTGGTGCGGAATTCCCTCTCGAATATCCGGTCTGCCGCTTCGAATCCTTTTTCGATATCCCCAAGGTCGAACTGGTTATGCGCAGCGATGTTAGTCCCACTGACCGTCTCGTCACTAATCTCACCGGTAGTCATCTTCTCGTGAAGAAGAGGCGCACCCGGTTTCATGGCGTCCTCCACGTTCGTCACCGAGGGAAGTACCTCGTAATCGACCTCGATGAGCGACAGCAGTTCCTCGGCCAGATGGGGGCTCGAGGCGGCAATGGCAGCGACGGGGTGGCCTTTGAACAGCGCCTTGTCCGACGCCAGTATCCTGTCTTTGACATATTTCAGCGCTGTATACGTCTCCTCGCCCAGCTCCGCCAGCTCTTCGCCAACCACGGCCAGATCGGCGGCCGTGACGATGGCCAGAACGCCCGGGTGCGTCTCGGCCTTGCTGGTGTCGATGGACTTGATTACGGCGTGAGCGTGGGAACTGCGCAGCACCTGGCCATAGACCATTCCGGGCAGGCTGATATCCGCTCCGTACCGGGCCTTGCCTATAACCTTGTCAAAGCCGTCATGCCTGACGGCGCGCGTGCCCACGACGGTATACTTCTGCGCCTTTGTTTCCGTTGCCATGGGACCTCCCTACGCACCTGATAATTACATAAATATCGGACATTGTGACGATAGGCGCAATTGTACCCCAGGCAGCGCACCGCGTCTAATTGCTGACCGTCGGCTACACGGCTCGCCCTACTTGAGGAACGTAGTTTCAAGCGCAATGAGTCCCACACGCCGGCGAGCAGACGGGCCAGGACGCCATAAGTGAGGATCCCCGGGGTCAGAATCCACTGGCCACGGAGAATGCGGCCCGTCAAGAAAGGGAAAACGGAGGCCCGTTAGCTGCGCAGCAGACTCGATTTCCACACTGGCACCAACAGGTTATTGACGACGACCAACAGCCAGGCGGTTCTCCCTGATTATTCTGAACTCCCGCCAGCATCGGACTGCCCACCCAAGACACCACTGCCGGAAGAAAGTAGCTCCGTCATGGGTGTGTCGCAATTACCACCTAGGAGACGGGACACCCGTAGACGGTTGGTATCACAGCCAGAATACTCCCACGCAGGAGTATCCTGAGGCGACCAACTGGTCTCGCAGGGCCACCTGAGCTAGTCCGCGCTGATACCAGTAGTCTGCGACGTCTGGGTCCAAGCGTATCGCTTGAGTGAGGACGCTGATAGCAGCGTCAGGCTGGTCAGATGCGAGATACGCCAGCGCCCGTTGATAGCGGGCCTCTAGGCTCTCTGGAGCGGCCTCGATCGCTGCATCAAACAGCACGATAGCCCGCCGATTGATTTCCAACTGTCCAATAATGAGCGCAAGAGCTTGTCTCTCAAGTAGCTCCTTACCTGCTTCAACCAAGGCTCTCGATTCCTGTGCCGGACGGATTTGAAGTCCACAAAGCCCACCAAGACCCATCCGCTCCCGTATTCTACGAAGCCGAATCCGCCACTCCTATGGACGCTGTCTCCTTCCCACTGTACCCTCTGCCCAACAGCCAATTCCAGCTGACCACGAATGTCGCAGACATCAGAGGACAATATTTCAATGCACAAGGTCGCTTTCATCGGAACCGGGGGACGAAGCCAGATCTATGCCGAGGTGTACCAGGCGACGGATGACATAGAAATCGTGGGCCTGGCAGATCCGAATGCAGATCATCGAAAAGCCCTGACAACACGGACCGGCCTAGCGGCGAGTACGCCCGAGTTCGACGACTGGCGAGACATGCTGGATGCAACCCAAGACCTCGA
>CAZJDV010000120.1:0-5819 GCA_964544865.1 uncultured Dehalococcoidia bacterium
CGTCACCGATGAGTTCGTAACACATCCCGTAACGAGTCGCCGGCGCTCATGCCATAATATCGATGTCAATCGATGCAGGAGGTCTCGTTGTCTCCGGCGGGCTCATACTTACGGCTGACGGCGGAATCGTCACAACGGTTGAGCGGCGTCTCGACCGTTGTGACGACACGAAATCATCACCCTTGTCGATGTGGACGGGGCAGCGGGAATGCCAAAATGGATTTCAGATTGAGGAACGCCTAGTCTGTCCCTTTCGAGGACGCGGCCAAGGTTAACATGGACTCATGCTAGATTGCATCATGGATCATTTGATCGGAGGCACGGACGGATGGGGGACCTCATAATAGCGGCGACCGGCATACACAAGACCTACGACACGGGGAAGGTGAGGGTGCATGCTCTGCGGGGCGTTGGCCTGAACGTGCGCAGGGGCGAGATGGTGGCCATCATGGGGCCCAGCGGCTGCGGGAAGACCACGCTGCTCAACTGCCTGTCCGGGCTCGACGAGATCGACTCCGGCGAGGTGTTGATAGACGGCGTGGTGCTCCACGATCTGCCCGACGACGAGCGAAGCGAATACCGGGCCCTGCGAATGGGCTTTGTGTTCCAGCTCTACAATCTGCTGCCGGTGCTCAACGCCGTCGAGAACGTGGAGATGCCTCTGCTGGTCTCCGGCGTCGCCTCGCGCCGGGCGCGCGAGAGGGCGATGGAGATGCTGGACCGGGTTGGTCTTGCCGACTGGGCGCGGCACACGCCGGGGGAGCTCTCCGGCGGGCAGCGGCAGCGCGTGACCATCGCCAGGGCCCTGGTGAACAGGCCCGCTATCGTCTGGGCCGACGAGCCCACGGGAGACCTGGACAGCGAGACGGCCTCCGGCATCATGGACCTGATGTCCCTGCTCAACCGTGACGACAACGAGACGTTCGTCGTCGTGACCCACGCCCCGGAGGTCGGCGAAAGGGGCGACCGCATCGTCAGAATGCGAGACGGAGTGATCATTGAGGACGGAGGTGGCCCCACGGACCTGCCTGCACGGGGCGGTGACGCGCGGACGATGGAGGGGCGCGGTTAATGGAAGAGCTCTTCGGCCTTTCAATGGACACGCTGATGTACGTTTTCTCGGCAACGTTCCTGGTGGTCATGGCGGGCGTGGTGGGCCTCGGACTACGCAACCGCATCATGCTCAAGATGGGCCTGAGGAACATACCCCGAAGGCGAGGCCAGACGGCTCTTATAGTCATCGGGGTGATGCTGAGCACCGTGATAATATCGGCGGCCTTCGGCACCGGCGACACCCTCAGCTTCTCCATCCGCAACGAGGCGATAGAGGGCCTGCGGCACGTTGACGAGCTGGTCCTGCCGGCAGGGGCGAGCGAGAGGGGCGGATTCGGCGAGCTGTATTTTCCTTACGCGCGTTTCGAGGAGCTGCGGAGCCATACGGCCGGCAACCAGGACATCGACGGCCTAGCACCCCAGATCGCCGAGTCGGTGCCCGTGCAGGACCGGCGAACCAAGCTCAGCGAGGGCCAGATGAGGGTCGTGGGTCTCGATCCTGATCTCTTGGAAGGCTTCGGCGGTTTCGAGCTTGCGGACGGCGGCGCCGCCCGCCTGAGGGACCTGGCTGACGGCGAGGTCTTCATTTCCGAGGAAGCCGGGAAGGAGCTGGATGCCAGGGCCGGGGACCAGCTAGATGTCTTCCTCGAGGGCGGGACCGTCACCGTGGCGGTGAGGGCCATCGTGGCCCGAGGTGGACTGGCTGGGGTCGATCCCAACATGCTCTTGCCGCTCGCAAGGGCCCAGGAGATGTTCGATAGGCCCGGCGAGATCAACTCCATCGTCGTGTCCAATACCGGAGACGAGAGGTCGGGCGCCGAACTGAGCCGGGAGGTGGCCAAAGAGCTGAGGGTCTTCTTCAACGACCGGGCGGTCGCCACGCAGATCAAGGAGATTTTCGGCCAGGCCCCCGTGCTGGAAGCCCTTGAGAAGAAGAGGGACGAGGAGGGCCTCGGAGAAGAGCTGCGAGAGGAGTTGGGGCAGCTTCTGGAGGAGCTTCGGAAAGACGAGCTGGGCGACGAGTTGAACAGTCTGCTTTCCGACGGAGGGCTGACTGGAGTTGTCATGGAGCAGCTCGACGAGGCCGAGCTAGGGGACGCGGCCCGACGGGCGGCCACGCTCCTTCTCGAACTGGCCGAGTTTCGCGTGCTGGAAGTGAAGCGACGCCTTCTGGAGGACGCGGACGAGGTGGGGAGCGAGGTTACGGCGATCTTCGTCCTGTTCAGCTCCTTCTCGATCATGGTGGGGGTCCTGCTGATCTTTCTGATATTCGTGATGCTGGCGGCGGCGCGCAAGTACGAAATGGGCATGGCACGGGCCCTCGGCGCCAAGCGCCGCCACCTGGTGCTGATGTTCGTCTTCGAGGGGACTGCCTACGCCGTCGTGTCGGCGGCGGTCGGGGTCGTCCTCGGACTCGGGGTGAGCGCCATAATGGTGTCGGTGCTCAACCAGATATTCTCGAATTTCGACGAGTCCTTCCAGCTCTCGATTCATTTCGAGACGCGCAGCGTGTTAGTCGCCTACGGTTTGGGCATGGTAATCACCTTCACCACGGTCGCGATCTCGGCCTACAGGGTGAGCCGGCTGAACATAGTGGTAGCTATCAGAGGGCTCCCGGAGGCTGTCATTCCCACCGGAGCACCCCCGCTGATGACCAGGCTGGGCGGCCTGCTCAGGTCGGTGGCCCTGCCCTTGATGTACTTGTGGGCGGCTGCTAGGGCCCTGGTTCGGCGCAGGTTCGGCGAGTCCGCGCGAAATGTGGCTATGGCCGTGCTGGTGCTGTTTCCCACATGGCTGATAGCGGTAATCGTCGGGCTGCTGCGCGTCGCTGAGCCGTACCTGCTCCAGGGGTGGCTGACGCTCGTGTCCGGTGCCGGGATCACGTACATGGCGATCACGTCCTGGCATCGGTTCTCGTACTTCGGCGCCGGGATCTCGCTCTCGATCATCGGCCTCGGCCTCATGGCGAGATCAGGGCTGAGGCGGACCTCGCTGGCGGATGCCACCTCGGACCGTGTCGCCTTCACGGCGGCGGGCGTGGCGATGCTGGTGTTCTGGGCGATGCCGTTCAGCGTATTCGAGGGCCAGATCGGTGACCTGGACCGGGACTTCGGCATCATGTTCACTTCCGGCATCGCCATGGTCGGCGCGGCCGTATGGATCATCATGTACAACGCGGACCTGCTGCTGCGGGGGCTTTCGTTATTGACGGGTCGAGTGGGCAGGCTGCGCCCCGTCCTGGTGACGGCAGTCGCCTACCCCATGAGCGCCAAGTTCCGGACGGGTCTCACCCTGGCGATGTTCGCGCTGGTGGTTTTCACTCTCATCGTGATGTCCGTGCTGACCGAGACCTTCTCGACCCAGTTCGAAGAGCCGAGGAAGGTCTACGCGGGATTCGATGTCGGAGGCGCGATCAACCTCACGACGCCGATAGGCGATATTGACCTGGCCATCGGTGGCGAGCCCGATCTCCGAGCCGAGGACTTCGAGGCGATAGGCGGGTTTACGCCGGTGCGCTTGCAGCTCCGGACCGTCGACGGCGGCGACCGCTGGAGGAGCAGGACGGGCCTGGTGGCCGACGACGACTTCCTGGCTTCCAGCAGCTACGATCTCAAGATTGTGGCCGAGGGATACGGTCCGACGAGCAATGAGGTCCTGCAGGCGATGCGAGACGACCCCACGCTTGCCGTGATCGGCGGGTGGATGCTGCCTACGGAGGAGCCCACGGAGGATGAGGCGAAGGACCGGCTTTTCGGCAGTCTTCACTATGGTGCGGACAAGATGGAACCGATAGTCGTAGAGGTGCGAGAGCCGCGTTCCAGCGTGGTCGTGCTCCTCACCGTCGTCGCGGTGTTCGACCGGCTGCACAACAACGCGTCGACGATCATTGTGCCTAAGAAGATCGTGGACGATAAAGTGCCGTTCGCAGTACCGGTCACGAACTACCGCTTCAGATTGGCGGAGGGCGTCGACGCGAAGAAGGCCGCCAGGGCCCTCGAGGCCTCTCTGCTGGAGCACGGCATGGAGACCGAGGTGTTCCAGGAGACAGTGGACAGGGAGTCCGCGGCGGGCAAGGCCTTCTTCCGCCTCTTCACGGGGTTCATGTCCCTCGGCCTGCTGGTGGGGGTCGCGGCCCTGGGCGTTATCAGCACCAGGGCGGTCGTGGAGCGCCGGCAGCAGATCGGCGTGCTGAGAGCCATCGGCTTCAAGCGGGGGATGATACAGCTCAGCTTCTTGATGGAGTCGTCCTTCGTCTCGGTGCTGGGGTCAGTGATCGGCCTGGTCCTGGGCATGGTCCTCTCGTACAACGCGGTGACGGACATCAGCCGCGAGCAGGGTATCGACGCCATCACGTTCTCGGTCCCGTGGCTGCAGATCGGGTTCATCCTGGCGGCGACGTACCTATTCTCCCTCCTGACGACCTTTCTGCCGGCGAGACAGGCCTCGAGAATATACCCCGCCGAGGCGCTGCGATACGAGTAGCCAAAGGTGGCGGCGCCTTCCAAATTACCAGGCTACCTTTGGCCAGAGACAGGGGAACGCACCCTTATAGCCTGGGTACTTCCTCCAGTAACATGATGTCACTACCTTTCGACAAGGTATGATATGCTGCTGGTCAAACCGGATTTCAGAACCTTGAATACTTTCGTCCAGAACGCCTATGCGTTGGTGCGGAGCATCTCCAGGGTCGTAGTCGTGGGCGCCGACGTAATCGAGCATAGCGTCGTTTGCGTGCTTGCGGGCGGCCACCTGCTTCTGAATGACATACCCCGGCGTAGGCAAAATCTTGTTGGCGCGCTCGTTGGCCTGTTCCCTCGGAGGGAGCTTCATGCGTATCCAGTTCACGCCGACCTCCTGACCACCGACATCACCGGCTCCTCCGTCCTTCAGCGCGCGGGCGGCAGCTTCGAGTTCGTCCCCGGGCCCATCTTCGCCAACGTGGTACTGGCCGATATCGATGATCTGGCGAGAGAGATCGACGCGCTCAGGCCGGCGGAGGTCACAGCATCGCAGGCCCTCGATGAGCAGCGGCGAGAGCTGTAACGTTGTACGTGGTTGATGCCAGCGTAGGGGTAAGCATTTTCGTCGCCAATGACGCCCATCATCAGGCCAGCAGACGGTGGCTCGACGGACATCCCAAGGCGCCTTGGGAATCCGGTCTGTCCCCGCCATTCTTCGCCTTCCGATAACGAGGTTGGCGCCGGTGGACCTTGATCTCGCCCGGCTCAGCGCCGAGACCGCCGCGCACCTGAGCATGAGGGGCGCCGACGCTATCTACGTCGCTCTGGCTCAAAGGTTGGCGTTGCCACTGGTTACCTGGGACAAAGAGCAGCTAGTACGAGGCGGTCGGGAGGCTCGGGTAGTTACTCCACAAGAAGCCAGCGCTCGATAATCACGCCGTGGTGGCGGATCAGCCCTCCCCCAGCTTCCTGCCGAGATTCTCCAGCATGTCGTCGACCATGTCGTCCAGATCGTAGCGCGACTCCCAGCCCCACTCTTTCCGAGCCACGGTGTCGTCCAGCTTGTCTGGCCAGGAGTCCGCGATGGACTGCCGGAGCGGGTCGATCTCGTAGTCGATCTCGAAGCCAGGGAGCCTCTTTCGAATCGCGTTGGCGAGCTCGGCGGGTGTGAAGCTCATCGCGTTCACGTTGAAGTCCGAGTGGTGCGTCAGGTGTTCGCCGTTGGCCGTCGCCACGTCCGTGAGCGCCGCGATGGCGTCGGGCATGTACATCATCGGCAGTCGCGAGTCCGGGCCGAGGAAACAG
>CAZJDV010000121.1:0-5788 GCA_964544865.1 uncultured Dehalococcoidia bacterium
CTCCTCCGCCCCGAAACCCGGTGGTGGCCATCAAGACCGCTGCAGGCGGCTGCAACCCCAAAGCGTGCGCCACGGCACGCAATACGGACTCGCTTCAGTGGAAGCCGGCGCCCCGGTATTCCTGAGCAGCGAGGTCTCCCGCCTCCTGTGCCAGCCTGTTGATATCCGACGCGTCCAGGTTTGCCGCCTCAATCTGCTTGACTACTCTCATTGGGGTGCCTCCTTGTCGCCACCGATTCTTTCCGGTGTGCGAAGGCCAATCGCTCTCATGGATACTGCCTGACATATGCTATCACAACCAAGCCTGGCCGGGCTGGCGGCCCAACTCGCCCGTTGACCGTGAGGATACGTGGTTCGTAATCGGACAACGCTCTCCTCATCTGCAATGCTACACTGGATATCATTGATCCCGAACGGAGCTAAGCTATGAAGATAGGGGCAACACTCCCGCAGATTGAGATTGGTTCCGACCCCGGAGCCATCCGCGAGTATGCGCAGGCCGTGGAGGAGATGGGTTACGACCACATCGGCGCTTATGACCACGTTCTTGGCGCCGATCCTTCCCACTACCCGAACTGGCGTGGGCCCTATACGCACCAAAGCATGTTTCATGAGCCTTTCGTGCTCTACGGCTACCTTGCCGCCGTCACCAACCGCCTTGAACTGGTGACACAGATAATCATCCTGCCGCAGCGCCAGACCGCTCTGGTAGCCAAGCAGGCGGCGGAAGTGGACATACTCAGCGGCGGCCGTCTGCGGCTGGGCGTGGGCATAGGGTGGAACTGGGTTGAGTACGAGGCGCTGGGCAAGGACTTCCGCAGCCGTGGCCGCCGAAGCGAGGAGCAGGTCGCCCTTCTCCGGGCCTTGTGGACGCAGGACGTTGTCACCTTTGAAGGTCGCTGGGAGAGTGTGACGGCTTCCGGGATCAATCCTCCGCCGGTGCAGCGCCCGATCCCGATCTGGTTCGGCGGCGGCGCTGAACCTGTCCTTGAGCGGATCGCGCACGTAGGCGACGGCTGGTTCCCCCAAGGCCGTCCCACCGATGAGGCCGTCCGTGAGCGGATCGCGCGTATGCGCTCACTCGCCATTGAAGCTGGCCGTGACCCCACGAGCATCGGAGTGCAGGGAGGGATCGGCATTGGCAACACCTCGGAAGAGGAGTGGGCCGCGACGCTTGCCGCTTGGCGGGACCTGGGTGCCAGCCACATAGGGGTGAACACAATGGGTGCGGGTTTCACGTCCGTGGACCAGCACTTGGACGCCCTGCGCAGGTTCTATGCGGTGGCTCGCGGGTAGCCCCTGAGAGATGCCAAGAGGGTGTTCAAAGGGTTCCGGGTAGGTCGTTCTGAGCGCTTCGGCAGGCTCAGGATAAACTCCGCGACGAATCACGTGCACCGGAGGATGCGTGACTCATTGGCAGAGCGCATCCCGCAAGCCCACAAGATGCTTCAGTCGTCCCAATGCGTCGGGACTCCCTCAAGCATGACATTTGGAAACACGCTCTAAGACATGTCCTCGCTGCCCATCCGCCGAGAGGCGCGTGGAACGATACGCCGGCTAGGGAGTTCGAATCCGAGCGCGGGCGGCTACCGATCACCCTGAACCATCCGGCGGCAGCGGGCGTTCGTATATATATCTGACAGCGGATGGCGTTCGGTCATGCACGATTTGGGATACCTGATTCCGTGCGTTGTGCATCCAACTGTCATCCTACAGAACGCAGACCTACACGTGGGACATGAATGAAGATAACCAGTGCGGTCCTTGCTAATGGGAACGCTGACGCTGGCTTTCTTAGCCCTGAGGTGCGGTGGCGCCGGTCCGCCGGCCCGGGTCTTCGACGTAGAGATAGCTGGCGGGAGGCTGGACCTTGACCCGCCATTGATCAGAGTGGACCAGGGCGACGATGTCCTGTTGCGCGTGCAAAGCGCTGGGGCCGGGGAGTTCCACCTCCATGGGTACGACCTGGAGGTCCAACTGACGCCGGATGAGGTGGCTGAGCTGTCCTTTGGTGCGGGCGTGATCGGGAGGTTCGACATGGAGCTTCACACAACCGGTGATGTCGGGCAGAGTCAGGCGCTCAGCCATGATGGGGTCAACGTAGGTTGTCGGGCCAGGGTCCCCGCCGGGGCCCCGGAGCCGCGACTCCTGCTACAGGCCGCCCCTGGCTTGCAGCCTGGGACGATTGAGGTGTCGATCGGAGTGGAGAACTTCGCGCTGGGCACGGACGATGTCGCGGGTGTGCCGTCGGGTCATTGGCATGTGTTCGTATTTGGAGACCTGGTAGCTACGGGAACCGGACCGCGGGCAATGGTGCGCGTGGACACCCCGGGCCAGACCGACTTTCAAGTAAGCCTTGCCGACGCCCGGCACTGTGCCTACGACGTTCAGTCTTTCATGTCTATGTTTGTTCTCGACGCTTCGCTGCCAGCCGACAACGACGCGGGTAGGGCGCAATACCTGGGTGCGCTGGAGGTGCATCCCAAGTCGCAGACGTGCGGCGCCAAACCTCTGCTGATAATGTCCGTCGACGGGTTCAGGACATTGCTCAGAGCTTGTGAACTATTTGGCCGTGAAGCGTGAGTGTGCCTGCGAATCCAACGATGGGCCGATACCTCGGCCCTGCGGTAGGCACGGGTCGTAAGGGATTCTTCGCGAAGCGGAGCGCGCCGGAGAGCAAGAGTGGTTTGACCACTGCACTCTAGAATGACAAGGTGCTCCGCCAACCCGTGAGGCCCTGTACAGGCCATTTCTTCACTAGCTCTCAGGATGAGCGGGACCGCGCGCAACTCCGGACCCGCTTATCGCGGGAGTGAAACGCACCGGGACGGCGTCACGTGTTGTTCAGCGCTCCGGCATAGACCTGGTACAGCAGGCTCTGCATGGTCTTCTGCAGCGTGGCACTCGTGTCCAATCGCACGTGCCGCTCGGGTGGCACTTCGGCAACCGGCTCCCACTCAGCGGACTGCTGCTCGTACAGTTCCCACGTGGCATCCGAGGCGGATGTCCCCTCGCGGACCCGTCTACGCACTCGTCTCCGCACTGTCTCCGGCGGGACGACGCACTCCACTATCCACGCCCCGGCGCTTACCCTGCGGCCTGCTTCCACCACCCGCTGCCGCTCAGCGGCAGAGCGGTACGTAGCGTCCAGGACAACGGTCTGCCCGCGAGCGAGAAGTCCGTTGGCCTCGCTGAGCATCGCGTCGTACGTGCGACGCGAGACGTCGGGGGAGTAGATGCCCTGATCGTATGCTTCGTAGCGGTGCTCACCCGCCGGGAGGTCGAACAGCGCCTTCCGGGTGACGTCCGATGAGATGTGGACGGCACCCCACCTGCGGGATAGCTCCTCTCCGACGGTGGATTTCCCCGTGCCCATGAGGCCAACAACCATGATCAGCGATGGCTGTGGCACCACGTGTGTGTAGGAGTGGGCAAGCTTGTAGTACGCCTGGGCCGTGCTGGTGACCTGTTGGCGTTCCTCCTGGGAGAGGGAGGTATCATCGAGTCGGAAGCTGGTTACCTTGGCGCGGACGTATGCCCGGTACGCCTTGAAGAAGTCCAGGAGCTCCAATACGCCGCTGTCTGCCGATGCCCCAATGTAGGCCTCGATCAGTTCTGTGGAGAGGTCGGTTCGTCCATGAAAGTCCAGGTCCATGGCCAGGAAGGCTATGTCAGCCGTCACGTCCCCGTAACGGAACCTGCGGTTGAACTCAATGCAGTCGAGTATCTGGACGCCGTTGACCAGGAATATGTCCGCACTCAGGAGGTCGCCGTGGCCGTCGCGGATGCGTCCTTCCGAAGCCCGCCTGATAAACGTCTCAGTCCTGGTGTCCATGAATGCCCTGCTGTAGGCCGCCAGGTCATCGTAGGTATCCCGGTCAACAACCCACCCGACGTACCGCCGGGTCTGGCGGAAGTTCTCTTCGACGTTCCTGCGTACGGAAGTGATGCCGCCCAGACGGGCTATGGCCGGACTGGTCCGGGCAACCGAATGGAAGCGGGCTATCATCTCTCCAATGCCTCTTATCTCCTGGGGAGAGACGGTCTGTTGGTGCAAGAGTTGGGCGAGAGAGCGGTCAGGCGGCAGCCTGCGCATCTTCACCGCGTACTCAACGGTCCTGCCCGCACCGCCAATGGCAAGCCTGCCCCCGCTTTCGCGTACCTCGACCACGTCCAGGTAGACATCCGGTGCGAGACGGCGGTTCAGGGTCACCTCTTGACGGCAGAAGTAGCGCCGCTTGGATAGGGTGGTGAAGTCAAGAAAGCCGAAGTTGACCGCTTTCTTAACCTTGTACACGTGGTGCTCGGTGAAAAAGAGGGATGAGATGTGGGTCTGGGCCAGGCTAACAGCGGAGACCTCTTCGGGGTAAGCCTCCGGGCGCAGCAGTTGCTGGACCAAGAACTCGTGAGTTATTTGGCGTTGTTCTTCAGATGTTGGTCCGTCTCCCGCGGTGAGCAGTGTCTCAGGCATCTGTGCTCCTGCGTCCATCCGTGTCGTGTCGGCGATGAGGGTTCAAGATGCGCTCACCTTGTCTGAGACCGTAACCGATAGGTGATGACCAAGTCTTTCCTGGGCGGTGTGCCTGGAGGCGGACGCCGCCTCCACTGTCCGGTACATAGTCACCGGGCAGGGAGCAATCTGGACTACCTTCATGGCAACGCTTCCAAGAGCATACGCTCCTCTGCTTCCGACGCCATGGGTGGACATGACTATCAGGTCAACTTTCTCCTGGTTCGCGAAGTCTGCGATGGCATCAGCGGGGTTGCCAAAATCCACGTGGGCGGAGACCTGTAGGCCCTGTTCCACGAGTCTGTCCCGAATGGGATGCAGATAGTCGCGTATGTGCGACCGACTGGACTCTTCAAGCTGCTGCCGGCTGGGCAACACAACGCCGAATCGTAGGATCACTGTCAGCAGGCTGATGCGCGCGCCAGTGGTCTGGGCCAAATCAATGGCGAAGCCCAGCGCCTTTTCCGAGTATTCCGATCCGTCTAAAGGTACCAGAATGTGCTTTACCATAGCATATCACCCCGCGTCAGTTGCGCCATGCCCTTTGGCCTATCTACTCTGCTCCCAAGGAAGCCGTACCCGCACCTGGGCTATTCCTGCTCGGAACGGCCACCATTCGAACCAGGTACCTATGGAGGCCTCCATGACCACCACGTCCAGCAACCTGCCGACTGGGTCTTGCACCCGTCCCTTGAGCACCGCTGCCTGCCTGAAGCCTAGCCAGCGGGCCGAACGAATGGATTCGTCCTGATGGCCGCAGACGGCTTCGAATGTAAGCAATTGGGGTCCGCTGCGGTGCGCTATTGCCATCAAGTCGTGCATGAGCACCATCGCGACGCCCTGTTCCCTGTAGGTGGGATGGACGACGATCCGTATCTCGCCTACGTGTCTGCGAGCGGCGGCGCGGCTCCGCAGAAGCGTCGCGTAGGCAACGATTCCGCCACAGGCCAACGCAAGAAGCGGTAACGCATGGTCATAGTCCAGCTGACGTGCCCACCTGCGTATAACCTCAGGTGACGTAACCTCTTCTTGTTGGTCGCACTGGTCCTCCTCGGGCAACTCCTGGAAGAATGTCAAGAGGGCCTCGGCGTCTTCCGGCACCATGGGGCGTATGATCAACTCGGTCTGGTCGGGCAGCACCTCCAACCGCGGAAAGGCTGCCAGGTCGTAAGTGCACATTAGTCTCATCATCAACGTCCGTCCTCCACCTGACCTGGGGTTCAGCACGCGCCCTGCGAACTGCGGCCCTGACCGCAGTTCGCAGTTGCATCACCGTCG
>CAZJDV010000122.1:0-5667 GCA_964544865.1 uncultured Dehalococcoidia bacterium
CCTATGACCGAGTAGCCCTTATCCGCCAGATAGAGGGCTGTGGCCATGCCGATGCCCCCGGAAGCGCCGGTGATGAGTATATTCTTTCCTCGGCCCTGGGACATGCCCGACCTCCTTGCCGCATTTGGGCCGAGTCTAGCAACGGCACCATCCGCCGTCAACCAACAACAGCCCCGGCCCCCTAACACCTATTACCCAACACCCAACACCTTCCCCTATCCTCCAGCCCACCAATGTGCTAACGTGTCATCGACTTAAGAGTGAACAGGGAGACGGAGAATGGCGGAGAGCAACATGTCGGCGCTGCGTGCGGTCGTGCAGGAGGCCGTGGACGAAGAGCGACTGGGCCAGCCCCAGTTCCTCCGATGTATTGCGAGGTCACCGAGTGAATCGGACCTGGCGCGGACCCTGGACGAGTGGATCGCCCTTGGGGAGGCCTGGTTCGGCGCGTCGGTCGCGAAGCGGCAAAGGATCGGGCA
The DNA here is from genome assembly GCA_964544865.1 of uncultured Dehalococcoidia bacterium. Lineage (GTDB taxonomy): Bacteria > Chloroflexota > Dehalococcoidia > Lucifugimonadales > CAJWER01 > CAZJDV01. The sequence continues at coordinate 480 of CAZJDV010000122.1, forward strand.
AGACAACGGGGTGCACCTGACCGAAATGGCTAAGTGGGCGACCGGCCAAGCGGCGCTCGTCACCGTGAGCGCGACCATCTCGGACGACGCACCGGACATCGACCTGATGCTGATCGGCAGCAGGGGCACCCTGTACCACGAGGCGTGAATGGACTCACCGCGGAGCACGCTGAGGCCGCGGAGATATGTGAATTTCTTACGTCGATGTCTCCGCGCTCCCTGCGATCTCTGCGGTAAGATTCGAGATCCGACACGAGGAGAACGGCGATCTTGAGCAAATATGGCGTGCTACTAGTTGGTGCCAAGCGGACCCATCAAATGAGTCATGCGGAGGTTTTCGGCGCCGATCCGAATTGCCGCCTCGTCGCGGTCGCCAGCGAGCGAGGCGACCCCGAGGGTCGCGCGGCGCTGTACCAGGAGCTTGCCGACGATCTCGGGATACCCTATATCCCAGATCTGGACGAGGCCCTGGCCCGCGACGACGTCGACATCGTCAGCGCGACGCCGATGGTGGAGCGGCGCGGCCTGGTTGCGGAGAAGTGTCTCGACGCCGGCAAGCACGTCTACCTGGACAAGCCCCTGGCGGGCTCCGTGAAGGACCTTGACACCATCGTTGCCGCCGCCGAGCGGAACGATGTCCGCGCCCAGATGTTCACACTGAACCTGGGGGGCTGGGTGCAGGAGGCGAGGCGCGCCGTCGCCGAAGGCAGGATCGGCGAGCTCAGGGCCATACATGCCGAGAACGTCTTCTCCAAGGGCCGGGCGGGCTCGGTTCCTAAGGGCACGGTCCGGAGCGAGAGCGAGACCACCGGCAGGTTCACCCACCTGGAGGCCAAGCGCGAGATGTTCGACGTGGGAATATACGGACTTGGGTTCATCCATGCCGTCACCGGCCTCAAGATTGAGTCGGTCTACGCCCACACGGGCAACTACTTCTTTGCCGAGCACTTCGGCGCGGGAGTCGAGGACTTCGGCGCAATGGCTATGAGACTGGAGGGTGGGGTCACCGCGACCGTCATCGCCGGCCGTTTTGGATGGATGAGCCACCCGCAGTCCGGCCCGCAAAAGGTTGTGGTCGTCGGCTCCGAGAGGACGCTCACGTTCGACGCGTTCCGCCCCAGGATTGAGCTCTACAACAACGAGCCGGACTTCGTCCAGCCCGCCGTCGACCCGTACGATCCGATGGGAATGTGGGGCGCGTCGCACGAGGCGTACTCGCCGATGCCGAAACGACGCTGGGTCGCCATGCCGGGGCCCAACACCATGGCGCTCGACGTGGCGGCGTTCATAGACTGCATCGAGGAGGGCCAGGAGCCCGCGGTGAGCACGAGGGTCGCGGCCTCGCTGACCGAGGTGATACTGGGGGCCTACGTTTCGGCGGCCAGGGGTGAAGAGGTCCGGCTGCCGCTGCCCCGAGGGTAGGCGGACCTCGGGACTGCGCGCCGGTCATTCCGACTTCATGGCGGGAGAAATAGCGATGAGCATCGTCGACACCCATTGCCATGCAGGCGAGAACTGGTTCGAGCCCATCGAGATGCTCGTGCACCAGATGGACGCCAACGGGGTGGACAAGGCCCTCCTGGTCCAGCACAGGGGCGCCTTCGACAACTCCTACCTGCTCGAATGCGCCTCCCGGTATTCCGGCCGATTCGCCGTGGCGGCGCTCGTGGACGCATCGACGGACGGCGCCCCGTCCCGGCTCGCGGAAGTGGCCGCGCAGGGCGCCGTGGCGGTACGACTGACGCCAGGGGAACCCGTGGCGCTTTGGCGCAAGGCCGCCGAGTTGGGCCTGGTGGTTAGCTGTCACGGTGAGCTGGAGGATTTCGCGTCCGACGGTTTCTGGGACCTGGTAACGGGGCTGCCCGGCCTCACCGTGGTCCTCGAGCACCTGCTGGGAGCGCGACAGGGAGACCCGGCCCCGTACGAGACATTCGGGCGGGCGTTGAAGTTGGGTGAGCTTCCCAACACCTACGTCAAGATCCCCGGCCTGGGTGAGATCAGCGCGCGCCCATCTGTCCTGCTACGCCGTTTTCGGTACGAAGAAATGCCCCCATTCATCGAGATGGTCTGCGAGGCCTTCGGGGCCCGGCGCATGATGTGGGGCAGCGACTACCCGCCCGTCAGCAACCGGGAGGGCTACCGCAACGCACTGGACGGCGTGATGGAGCACCAGGCGCTGCGGAGTGGCGAGGACCGGGATTGGGTGATGGGCAAGACTGCGCTGAGTGTGTTTGGGTTCGGTGAGGGGTGACGAGGCCCGCGGGCGCCGTCACTTGTCGAAATGCTCGTAGACCGCCTGGGAGACGCGCGCTAGGCTGCGGTCGATCCCTTTGCCGTCCGTGACCTGCTTGGCCATGAGCGCGAGGGCGTATGACCCCGATGGCGCGTAGACGATGCCCACGTCGCAGCGCACGCCGGTCACGCCGCCTGTCTTGTGGGCCGTCTTCGTGCCACGCGGCAGGTAGTAGGGAATGATCGTATTGAGTTGTTGCCGGCCGAGGATGCCCAGCACTGCCTCGCGGGACGCCGCCGACAGGACGCCGCCGTCGTGTATCAGCCCCAGCAACCGGACCATGTCAGCGGGTGTGGACACGTCGGACCGCTCTTCCGACATGCCGTTGGAGTCCGCCACGACCTCTCCCTTGGCCAGCCCCTCCGCGACCAACCTCGCGCCCTCGGCGATGTCGTCGGTCTCGACGCCGTACATGCTGTATAGCAGCTCACGGCACGACATCGGGATCCGCGTGTTGGCCAGGCCCAGCTCCTGCATCGTCCGGTTGAGCCGGTCGCGGCCCACCAGGTCGTACAGGAGGTCCGTGGCCGTGTTGTCGCTGATGATTACCATTAGCAGCGAAAGGTCGTGCACCGTCGGGTTCAGCCCGTTGGCCAGCTCTTTGACCACCCCTCCGCCGGGCGCCCGTAGCCGGTCGCTGAGCTCGATGCGCCGGTCCAGGTCGACGATGCCCTGGTCCACCTGGCGGTAGAGCTCCAAGAGCACCGGTACCTTGAACGTGCTCGCGGTGAAGAAGACCCCGTCCGCCCGATGGCGAATCTGCTCGCCGGTCTCGAGGTGCCGTGCCGCCAACCCAACGGCGCCAGGCACGTCCGCGATGGCTGCTTCGATCTTGTTCATGGACTGCTCCGTCATGGTAGATTTAAGTCGGGGACGGTCGCGATTATAGCACCGTCGCAGGAGGGCGTTGAAGTGAACGCCCGTCTGATGGCATAATCACCTGGGCCCGCTAATAGACCGGCGAACAGCAAGGAGACAACGATGGCCAAATCACCCCTGAGTATGGATGACATCAGAGCGACGCTGCCCAGCATGTCCAGACCTGTCACTGTGGAGGGTGTGGGCGATAGCTTAGAGATCCTCCGCGACGTGCATGGCATCCCTCATATCAGGGCGCGTTCCTTCCACGACGCATTCTTCGGCCAGGGGTTCGCCACGGCGCAGGACCGGCTATGGCACATGGACCACGACCGCCACACCGCGTACGGACGGTGGGCGGAGATCGTCGGTGAGAGCGGCGTGGAACAGGACCTGTCGATGCGCAGGCTTCAGATCGCAAGATCCGTCGAAGAGGACTACGCTGCCCTGAGCCTGGGGACCAAGACCATGCTGGACGCCTATGCCGCGGGCGTCAACGCCTACATCGAGGGTCCGGACCCGCTGCCCGTCGAGTATCGGATGCTGGAGGCCGTGCCCGAGCCCTGGCAGCCGTGGGACTGTCTGGCGGTCTTCATGGTCAGGCACATCCTGATGGGAGTGTACGAGGGCAAGCTGTGGCGGGCGCGTTTGGTCAATGAGTTCGGCGCCGAGCGAGCGTCGGAGATAATCCCCGCCTACCCGGACGGACACCTGCTCATCACCCCTCCGGGAGAGGAATACGGCGGCGGCGCCTGGCAGGCGCTGGCCCAGCTCAGCGCCGGCCAGGAGCACGTCGGCTGGCTCAGCGACGTGGACGCCGGCAGCAATAGCTGGGCGGTATCCGGCAGCCGCACCGCCTCCGGCAAGCCCCTGGTGGCCGGCGATCCCCACCGTCCGCTGGACACGCCCAATGTGTACTACCAGAACCACGTCGCGTGCCCCGAGTTCGACGCCATCGGCCTGTCGTTCCCCGGATGCCCCGGCTTCCCCCACTTCGGTCACAACGCCCACGTGGCATGGTGCGTGACCCACGCCCAGGCCGATTACCAGGACGTATACATGGAGCGATTCAAGGAGGGGTCGCCTTCGGAGTACCTGTGGGACGGGGAGTGGAGGGAGGCGGAGGTCCGCCGCGAGGTGGTGGAGGTCAAGGGTGGAAATCCCGTCGACGTCGGCATATTGGTCACCAGACACGGGCCTATCATTGCCGGCGATCCGGCCTCCGGACACGGTATCGCGCTGAAGTACACCGCCACCGATGGACCCAACCGGTGGAGCGAGTGCCTCCCACGCATGCTCAAGGCCAGGTCGGCGGACGACATCGAGGGGGCCATGAGGCATTGGGTGGACCCGTGCAACAATTTCGTCTTCGCCGACGTATACGGCGACATAGGCTACCTCAACCGGGGCAGGTTGCCGGTCCGCTCCCCGCTCAACGCCTGGCTGCCCGTGCCCGGCTGGAAGGGCGATTACGAGTGGCAAGGCTTCGTGCCCTTCGAAGAGCTTGCGAGGTCGCGCAACCCCGATACCGGGTATATAGTGACCGCCAACAATCGCATAGCACCCGATGATTACCGCCACTATATTGCTTTACACTATTCTCCCGACTACCGGGCCCGCCGCATAGCCGACAGGCTCAGAGGGTTGGACAATGCCACCGTGGAGGACATGGCGGCTATCCACGGCGAGAGGGTTTCCATTCCAGCACTGACCTATGCCGGGGTTCTGGCTGCGGCAGAGCCCCTGGACGATCTCTCCGCCCTCGCCCAGAGGAAACTCGCTGGCTGGGACGGCGCGATGGACCGGGACTCCGTCGCGGCGGCGATATACAGCGCCTCCCGCATCTACCTCGACAGAGTGCTGCTCGAGCAGCAGTTGGGCCGAATGACCGACGCGGCCCTGTCGGCTACTGGACGGGGCGCGCCGATGCACGTCTCCCAACTCAAGGCCCTGTTCGTCACGGCGGCTGGGAGGAACGACACGTCGGTGCTGCCGGCGGGCGAGGACTGGAGCTCTGTGGCGGCGAGGGCCCTGGCC
>CAZJDV010000123.1:0-5595 GCA_964544865.1 uncultured Dehalococcoidia bacterium
GACCACTCTTCATACCACTTTCACGGCTTGGCTCGTCGCGTCTCGCTGCAAGGTCCGCGGCGGGGAGACTGTGCACATTTGGGCATGAGGGATTTGAAGGAGCTGCACTGAGATGTCTTTGAATCAAGTAACCATAGATGGGAACGAAGCTGCGGCGTACGTCGCCTTCCAGACGAATGAAGTAATCGCCATCTACCCCATTACCCCGTCATCGCCGATGGGGGAGTTGGCCGACCAGTGGAGCACGGCCGGCGAACAGAACATATTCGGCACGGTGCCTACGGTCCAGGAGATGCAGGCCGAAAGCGGGGCCGCCGGTGTAATCCACGGGGCGCTGCAGACCGGCTCCCTCGCCACCACGTTCACCGCCAGCCAGGGCCTGCTGCTGATGGTCCCCAACATGTACAAGATTGCCGGCGAGCTCTCGAGCACCGTCTTCCACATCGCTGCAAGAACGGTCGCCACCCATGCCCTTTCCATATTCGGGGACCACAGCGACGTGATGGCGACGCGGTCCACCGGCTGGGCCATGCTCTTTGCCAACTCGGTCCAAGAGGTAATGGACTTCGCGCTGATTTCCCAGACTGGCACGCTGGAGTCACGAGTACCCTTCTTGCACGTCTTCGATGGCTGGCGCACGTCTCACGAGATGATGAAGGTGCGCAAGCTCGGGAAGGATGATATTCGCGCGCTCATCGACGTGGACCTGGTGAGAGCCCATCGGGCCCGGGGCCTTTCGCCCGATCGGCCTTTCGTCCGCGGTACCTCTCAGAACCCGGACGTCTACTTCCAGGCGCGGGAGGCCGTCAACCCGTTCTATCTGGCAACGCCGGACATCGTGCAGAACGCCATGGACAAGCTGGCGGACAGAGTGGGCCGCCGGTATCATCTGTTCGACTATGTCGGCGCGCCGGACGCGGACAGAGTCGTAGTGATGATGGGGTCGGGCTGTGAGACGGCCGAGGAGATGGTGGATTGGATGGTGGAGCGCGGCGAGAAGGTCGGCCTGGTAAAGGTGCGGCTCTATCGACCCTTCGCCGTTGAGAGCTTTTTGAACGCCCTGCCGGCCACCATCGGTGCGATCTCCGTACTGGACCGGACCAAGGAGCCAGGAAGCCCCGGTGAGCCCCTCTACCAGGACGTCGTGACGGCGGTCAGCGAGGGACTGTCCAATGGCGCTGCGCCCTTCACCGAGTTCCCGTCGATTGTCGGCGGGAGGTACGGTCTCTCGTCCAAGGAGTTCACCCCTTCGATGGCCAAGGCCGTATTCGACCAGATGGAGGCGAAACGGCCCAAGAACCACTTCACCGTCGGGATTCACGACGACGTCACGCACACCAGCCTCGCGCACGATCGTGGATTCTCCATCGAGCGCGAGGACGAGGTCCGAGCGGTCTTCTGGGGACTCGGATCCGACGGCACCGTGAGCGCCAACAGGAACTCCATCAAGATCATAGGGGAGGAGACAACCTCCTATGCCCAGGGATACTTCGTGTACGACTCCAAGAAGGCGGGTGCGCAGACCATCTCCCATCTGCGCTTCGGGCCTGTGCCCATACATAGCACCTATCTGATCGAGCGGGCGAACTTCGTTGCAGTGCACCAGTTCGGATTCCTGGATCGCTTCGACGTGCTCGAAGCCGCCGAGGAAGGCGCCGCGTTCCTGTTGAACAGCCCGTTTGGGCCGGACAGTGTCTGGGATCGCCTGCCCGGGGGAGTGCAGCAGCAGATTATTGCCAAGAAGCTAAGGCTCTACGTAATCGACGCCTACAGGGTGGCCAGGGAGACGGGCATGGGAGGGCGCATAAACACCATCATGCAGCCTTGCTTTTTCGCCATCAGCGGTGTGCTGCCCTTGGACCAGGCGACAGCCAAGATAAAGGAGGCCATCGAGACGACCTACGGCAAGAAGGGCGAAGACACGGTCAAGATGAACTTCGCGGCCGTGGACGCCGCCCTGCACAACCTTCACGAGGTGCAGGTGCCGGACCGGGTGAACGGCCGCGGCAGTCTGGGGCCCACGGTGCCCGTCAGGGCGCCCGATTTTGTGCGGGAGGTCACCGCGAAGATGATTGCGGGCAAGGGCGACCAGCTCCCCGTGAGCGCCCTGCCTCCCGACGGCGCGTTCCCCAGCGGCACCTCGCGGTGGGAGAAGCGCAATATCGCGCAGGAAGCGCCGGTGTGGGAGCCGGACCTCTGCATTCAGTGCGGGAAATGCGTGCTGGTCTGCCCTCACTCGGTGATTCGCGCCAAAGTGGTCGAGGATGCTGCGCTGGAAGGCGCGTCCGATACCTTCAAGCGCGCGGACGCCCGCTGGCGTGAGATGCCCGGGTTGCGGTACACGCTTCAGGTGGCCATGGAGGACTGCACAGGATGCTCGCTGTGTGTGGAGATCTGCCCCGTCAAGGACAAGGCGCGACCTGACCGCAAGGCCATTAACATGATGGACCAGGCGCCCCAGCGCGATACAGGACCGAAGAACTGGGACTTCTTCCTCGGCCTGCCGGATGTGGCCCGCCACCATGGGTTGAACTTCAATACGGTGAAGAACGTGCAGCTCCTCGAGTCCCTGTTCGAGTTCTCTGGCGCGTGCGCAGGTTGCGGGGAGACCCCGTACCTGCAGCTCATGTCCCAGCTCTACGGCGACCGGACCATGATCGCCAACGCCACGGGCTGTTCCAGCATCTACGGTGGCAACTTGCCCACGACGCCGTGGACGCAGAACCGGGACGGTCGTGGGCCGGCCTGGAGCAACTCGCTCTTCGAGGACAACGCCGAGTTCGGGCTGGGCATGCGCCTCGCGCTGGACAAGCAGGCTGAGTATGCGAGATTGCTGGTGGGTAGCCTCGTCGACACGATCGGCGTCGAGTTTGCCGAGGAGTTGCTGTCCGCCGCCCAATCGGACGAGGCGGGCATCGCAGCCCAGCGCGAGCGCGTGGCCGAGATGAAGTCCAGGCTGCATGACGCTGAGTCCCTGCAGGGCCGCGAGCTGCTGCACATGGCCGACGCTCTTGTCAAAAAGGTCGTGTGGATCGTCGGTGGAGATGGATGGGCCTATGATATCGGCTTCGGTGGCCTCGATCACGTCCTGGCCAGCGGCCACAACGTGAACGTGCTGGTACTGGACACGGAGGTGTACTCCAACACGGGTGGACAGGCCTCCAAAGCGACACCCCTTGGCGCCGTGGCCAAGTATGCCTCCGGGGGTAAGCGCCTGCCGAGGAAGGACCTGGGCATGATGGTCATGACCTACGGACAGGTTTACGTGGCCCAGATTGCCATGGGCGCTAACGATACCCAGTCCCTCAAGGCGATGCGTGAGGCGGAGGCCTTCGACGGGCCGGCGCTTATCATAGCTTACAGCCAGTGTATCGAGCACGGACTGATCGATATGGCACGGGGCATGGAGCAGCAGAAGTTGGCGACGGACTCCGGCTACTGGCCCCTCTACCGCTTCGATCCAGACCTCAAAGCCCGGGGCAAGAACCCTTTCCAGCTCGATTCACGAAAGCCAAAGATCCCGTTCGAGGAGTACGCATACAACGAGGGCCGCTATCTCATGCTGAAAAAGGCCGACCCGGAGGCAGCAAAGCGTCTGATCGCCGAGGCCCAGGACGCGGTGGACGAGCGCTGGGAGAAGTACGCCCGCATGGCCGGAGTCAAACCGTGAGTCGCCACCTGGCTCCATCGAACGCCGCTGGCCGTCGGGGGATCAGTAAACCGCAAAAACGGACCGGTGGGACATTGCGGGGGACGCGTATCCAGGGCACTCAGGGCTCGATGGAGCATTGCGGATCGTAGCACCGAGCGTTCACCTAGAGGTCTGGCCACAGAGGGGCGTGGCCCCTTTTGGGGAGTTCGAGAGCGCGTCACTCCGGCGGACTCAATGCAGGCTCTGATCACGTCGGAAGGGTGACCCTCGAAAATAGCTTCTTCCTCTCCCTGGGCTGGAAGGTGGTCGAGGGGATGATAGAAGGAATCATTGCGGCCGCACTTCTAGCGGACAATGCCGAGGTCAATCAGCCGGTCCGGGACGCCGGAACCGCGGGAGCAGACGCTCGAAGATAAGTGTGCCCAGAGAGATCGTTGAAAGCGAGCGGTGCGTAAAAGCTGATTCCAGACACGGTGGGCCGGCTGGTCAAAGAGGGGATGGAGATCTTCGTGGAGAAGGGCGCTTGCGGAGGGACGCTCATCTCCGACCAGGCCCACCGGGCGGTGAGGGCCACCGTGGCGGCCGACGCTGAGAGCCTTTATGGCCCCGTCGAAGTCTCGCTCAAAGTCCTGCCCCGATGGACAACGCGGCGGTGGACCGGCACGAAGCGGACACGATGTGGGAAGGGGCGTTCCTGTTCGCTCTGCTGCAGCCCCTGTCCGAACCTCGGCCGGCGGCTGGCCGACCGGGGCCTCGATAGATTCAGCATGGAATCGATACCGCGAATCGTACGCGCTCAGAGCATGGACGCCCTCTCCTCCATGGCATCCATCGCCGGCTACAGGGCCGCACTGATAACCGCGAGCGCTCTGGGCAAGATCTTTCTGGCTATGATGACCGCCGTGGGCACTCTCGTCCCGGCGAAAGGACTAGTCCTCGAGGTTGGGGTCGCGGGTCTTCAAGCGATCACCACGGCACACCGCCCCGGGGCCGTCATGTGCGGCTACGATGTCAGGCCGTTGCTAAAATCAACCTCCGATATGAGGTCTAAGGACTTGCCGCAGGGAGAGTCTTACATCAATCTAGACCTCATACTACCGCCCCGCAGAACCTGCTTTTGAGGGGGGGGAGTATAGCCTAGGGGCAGGTGCAGGGGAGTGACCGAAAAGTGTGGCTTGCGTTTGCTAACAGATTACTAACGTACTCGGCAACACGTCGCAACACAATTCAGCATGTTAGATACGGTAGGGAGAGATACTGACGAACCACACGTTCTAATCCTGTACTTAAAGGTGTAGAACAACGCTCGATGCTACGGTCTTCGGAACCGTGGGTCGCGGGTTCGAATCGTGCCGGGCGCGCCAAGCTTCCATCGCATGATAAAGGCGTCCACGGGTGTTGCCCGGGACGCCTTTATTAGTCGTAACGGCCATTTGGTCACAAAATGGTCACTAATTTTCAGCGACCGCATCCCCTAGCACGTCGTCAGTCCTCCGAGCAGCTGCCTCTTCCAGCCCCGACATCGCATGAGAATACGTATCGATGGTGAGGGTGATGGAAAAGTGCCCCAGGGCGGACTGGACAACGGCCGGATGCACGTTGGCCGACAGGAGCGCGGTGGCGAAAGAGTGGCGCAGGCCATGGAATGTTCCCAGGGGGAGTTCGGCCTGGTTGATGATCCGGCGGAACTCATGGCTCAGGTTATCCGGGTCTATCGGCGCGCCGCTATCCATGGTGAAAACACAGTCGGTCTGCTGCCACGTTGGCTCGGTCTTGAGCCTCGCTGACTTCAAGTCCATGTCGGGCCACTTCAACCCTGCAAGCTCTGAACGCAGCATGCCTGTGAGGCAGCGAGTCTGAAGGATTCACGGTAGCGGGAACCCACGGTTGCGGGCTTTGGCCAGCAAGGCGGTCGATACCCTTGAGACCTCACTCGACGAGGG
>CAZJDV010000124.1:0-263 GCA_964544865.1 uncultured Dehalococcoidia bacterium
GGGGCTTGCGGATTCTCGCTTGATACACAGACTCCGGTGGCCTGGTACTTGAATCGGTTTCGGTTCGGGACCCCATCGCTATTCGTTGATAGTGTGCGCCGGGCAGAAGTGACGGTCATTCCGCTAAAACTATGGCCTTGCGGTCTCACCACAATGAGAGTTGTTGAGAACTTCGGCTTGGACGAGATCGGATTCCAGCTGCAAAGTGGGACGCCAGCTGGCCCTGAACCCAGCAGATCGAGCTTCACTCACAACGAGTTCAT
>CAZJDV010000124.1:273-5436 GCA_964544865.1 uncultured Dehalococcoidia bacterium
GAATCTCGCGGGGATTGGAATCAACGAGTTTCTTTAGGTGCACCTCTGTCGTGGTCGCTGCCTCGCGGGTTGGAAGCACGCCGAACCATACCAATTGTGGGTGACGCCCGGCCGTGGTATTCACTCTACCATCGCGATGCTCGGAAAGACGTTCTCGAAGTTCTCGCGTTTGACCAGCGTAGAAATGTCCTCCGTCGAGTTTCAGTATGTATACGAAGAAACGATCGGCGGTCGCATCTCCTTTTTCCCACGCCGGGGAGTATTCAGGCTTGTACCACGTATTGGAGGACGGAGGCCTTGATTGAGTTTCGCGACGGGGTTTCTTCCGCTCCGCCCGGTAGCAATCGAGACAGACCTCATATTGCACGTCCTTGGCGAGACCGCAACTCGGACATTCGTCGATGAGCCCGTCCTGTAAATCTTCGTAGTGATCGTAACAAAATATGTGATCTTGCCTGATGGGCACGTTGCAGTCCCAAAACAGGCATACGTTCGTTCTCCGAACCGTCTGAAGAGCTCTAACTCGCCGCTGGTTGGCCAACTGCCGCGCGTTGGCTTCCCGAGACGCCACCTCGACGGAGTTCACTATCTCAGCGAGGATTTTTTCCAGTCAGCCATTGGGGTTCACCTCGTCAGTGGGCATCTGCAAGGAGTTTATCAGAGCATCGAGCGCAAGAGGCACCCCGCTGGAATTACCGTCCGAAAATCGCCGCTGTCTGTCGATGTGCCTCAGCCTTGGCCACATCAATGACGTACGCAACCCGCCGTCGCGTTTGCAATCAGTGGTACACTTTTGCTCCGCCCTGCCGGTCCAATTTCTCTCCGCCCTTGACAATCGATCTCGCCCAGAGCCAAATGAACCTCAACGACCGCTGGATCGAGAAACAGCAGCGACTGCAGCGACGATGGTACGGGGCGGATGTTTTCCCGGAGCCGGTGCTCCGACCAGAGAAGCCTTGGGAGGGGACGTACTGCAGAGCATTAGCGATAGTGGGACGACCCTCCTTCTCCCCTCTCAGCCGTCATCCCACAAGAGTCCCATTAAAAATAGGGCAGTTTCCGGGGAGCAGACCACATCATGCGTATCAGCTCACAGCCAGCCCTGCGACGTGCAGAAATCTCGGAGGCCGCCCATCTCCTCGTCGGTCAGACTGTGGTACGGGGGCCGTCGCCAGCGCTGGGCGATGCCGAACAACTCCAGGACGCCGTGAATGCCTGAGTCGAAGCCACCGGGGAGACGGGATATGTAGTCCATGTACGGCCAGTCGTACTCCTCACCGATATTGGCAGCCGTGTTCCAGTCGCCTCGCTGAGTCGCGTTCCAGTATTTCTCGGTGACGGTCGGCTTGATCCCCACGAAGTTGGACATATAGCCTACCGCGCCGTAGGGGGCGAGCTCGATGTGCGACGGCTTGCCGCCGCCGGAGAAGACGGCCCACTCGTCTCCGACCATAGCGGTCACCTTTCGGGCAAAATCACCGTGGAGATCGTCCTTAACTGCCACGATGTTGTCGACCTCGTCGAGCAGCCGCTCGACGATTTGAAGTCCCGTACCCGTATTACCGGCAAACACATTCGTGACAAGCATCACCGACATCTCTTCTGCGACGGCGGCGTAGTGTTCGACGAAGGTGTCCACGGTGCAACCGCCAGCCCAGACCGGTGGCTTGACCATCAGCACGTCCACGCCGATCTCACGGGCGTAACGCGCGAACTCGACGGTCTTCCCGGTCCACCAGGTATTATCGGCGGCGACCTTGAGGGCACGGTCGCCGGTGTGCTCCACGACAAAGCGAGTGACCTCAGCAACCTCGTCGTCCGTCAAGAGCGTGAACAGGCTGTCACCTGCTGTAAGGAGCATCGCATTGCTGCCACCGGCGATGTTGGCGTCGATTAGACTACGAAACCCGTCGTAGTCGATTGAGCCATCACGGCCAAATGGGGTGTTCAGGGAAGCTATCGGCCCGGTCAGTTGCTCCCGAACTTCTTCTTGGCCAATCATTTTCTTCCTCCGTAAAGGTGGTGTTCAGACGCTGCTGGCTCAATGGTACTCGATTACCGACGACACGTGGTCTCCATCCTTACCTAGGCCTCTAGGTAGAACGAAGCGCCGCCAAGTTACAGCAGGCACATCATAACCCTTGCCTTGACACGCTCGGCAGCTGTTGGAGACTTCCGGAGCGAGTCGAAATGTGTGCTGGGTAGATCGGGGAATCGCGAGGATCGGCCTCGGCCTGGAACAACGGGTTGAACTGTTACTGGCGGCGTGATGCCATCGTGGGCGGAGTCCGCGCCCCTCCAATACGCATAGATGACCGAAGTTTCTGGTCAAATCTTGGGCGTTCACCAGCGGGAACATCGCGTCTTGGCGCCAAGCTTCCGACTAGGGGCTGCGTATCGCACGTCTCAGGTCCGCCGCCGCGCTGCCCGACGGAAGGTCACTAGGACGGGGTGTCGAAGTTGCCGATCTGACGGCTGTACTCTTCCTCACCGAAAATGGGTTTCTTGTTGTTCCAGCGATCCTCGTGCGGGTATAGCGTCAAACTGCGGTCTTCGAGGGGCATCTTCACAGGGATGTGGTTGTTCCTTGCAGATTCACGCAGTGCTATCGCGATCTCCAACACGATCGCCATGTTCTCACCAGAGCACCGTGGTTCTATCCCAAGCTCTAGCGAGTCCACGATAGACTGAATGCTTGCCTTCTGACGCCCACCCGGCAGCATCCTCCCGTCGGCATCCCGCTCCCTTGATCCAATACCGGAGTCGGGGAACAAGCCCTTTACCTCGGTCAGTTCTTCCAGTCTAGTGGGCTCGATATCGCCATCGGACTTCCACAAATAGAAGCTGAACCAGTCAGTGTAGATGACCCCGCGGCTGCATACGATTTCGATGCCCTTCTTCGACGAAGGCTGCAAGTGGATGAAGCACTCGATACCGTTGACGAAGCGGACGTATCCGCCCATGCCCTGATCGTCGTCGCTCCATGAATCGCCGCTCACCCAGCCTGTGACCCAATCGACATCGGCGTCCCAAGCGAACATCCGCATCACACTTAGACCCTGGCACCCGCCCCCCGATATCTCATTCGTCGCCTGGTACAGGTTGATGCTCCTGACCTCACCCAGGTCGCCGGACTCGATGATCTTGCGAGCGTCCCACAGATGGTGGAAGTTGCGATACGCGTCACCGGCGGCGAAGTGGATGCCACGAGACCTGCACTCCTGCACCATCGCGTCAGCGTCCGCTAGCGTCGCCGCAGCTGGTTTCTCGCAGAAGATGGCCTTGACACCAGCCTGGGCACAGCCGATGACCACCTCCGGATTGACGCTGACGGGAAGGATCGGCGCCGCGATATCGATGTCCTCCTTGGCCAGCATCTCCCGGTAGTCAGAGTACAACGCTCTCACGCCGAAGCGCTTGGCGAACAAGGCGAGGTTGTCTGGATCAGGGTCCGCTGCGGCGACTAGCTCAGTCAGAGGGTGGTGGTCATACCCGTTGGCGTGACCGGTGCCCTTTCGGCCGACTCCTATCATCCCAACGTTGTACTTGGCTTCCTGGGTCGCCATCGAGTAGCCTCCATTCGCTATTAGGGCCTAGGGTTCATCACCCGCGAGAGCGCTGGGCCACGCTTCCACCTATTTGGTGGCGCTGCTCCCGATCTGGAACATCTTGGCACCGTAAACGGTGCAGGCACCTCGGGTGGCGTGTCTTCCATTCTTCATCGTCATCTGCTCGGTGTCCGTCATGGCTCTCGAATGCCTGCACTTCATGCAATATCCATCCATCATTGACTCCTCTGGGTTTGTTGGCTAGTGGTAGGTCTCCGTTTCAGCCCCTAAACCCTAGCTCCCAGCCCCTAAACCCTCTCCGCCTCCCTCGACACCCGCTTGTAGATGCGGTCGAACTCCTCGGTACCGTCATCCTCCCACTGCTCGACGTTGATGCCACGGATGGTACCCTCCTCCCGGCCCGTCAGTCGTTTGAGGTCGACGTTGCGGGTGGTGTGAATCTTTGTGCCGCCCGGCAGATGCACGATGGAGACGATCCTGGGCAAGGGCTTCGATTTTCGCGCGGCCGCACGTTTCAGGGCCTCCTCGTCAACCTCGATGCCCAGGCCAGGGCCTTCAGGCACGCGGGAGAATCCTTCGGTCACCGGTATCGTCTCGGTGGTGATGTCCTCGTCGTACTGGTCGTCACAAATGACCGAGTGCGCCGTGGCGGTGGGCAGCACGCAGGCCATGTGCAACGTCAGCGCCTTCAGCAGGGTGCCGCCGTTCTGCTGCAGGAGGCACTGAATGTTGGCGAGACCGTAGGCGTGGCCAAGAGCCAGGGTCTTCCCGATGCTGCCCCCGATCATGTAGATGTCGGCCATGCCGTGGAGCAGCTCCTGCATGCCCCCAAGCGCCGGCGCGCCCCCGTGGACGATGGGAAGCTGCGTCCGCGCCCTTATCGTGCACCAGCCGTCTATGTCGCTCTGTGGCAGGGGGTCTTCTATGTAGCCGACGATGGGGTGGTCTCGCTCCATCTCCGCGATGATGGGGAGCACCGTTCCCATCGTCCGGCCCCGTCGACCGGTGAAGTCCCAGTGAATCTTGAATCCCTCTGGGGCCACCTCCGCGGCCAGGCGACACTGCTCTAACACGTCGTATGAGGGAGCCGTGTGCATCTTGAAGACATTGTAGCCCTGGTCCGCCGCACGCTTGACCTCCTGGGCGAATACTTTGGGGGGACAGGGCCGCGTCCAGGCCGCGACCGACACACCGTCGCGCAGCTTCTGGCCCATCAGCTTGTAGGCCGGCACCTCCAGGTGCTTGCCCATCACGTCGTAGAGGGCCATGCCCACGGCAGGGTTGAAGTCATTGTTGATAAAGTCGAAGGGGTTCCGGTCGATGAGCCGGTCCAACTCTTCCTGTGGGGGCGGTCTGTCGTCCCCCTCGTAGTCGCCGTAGCCGACTATCCCGTTGTCCGTATGGACCTTGATGAACAGCCGCTGGTCTATGCTTTCCATGCGAATGCGCCCGTAGTGGTTGTCATAGCGCTTGGCGACGGGCACAACTATCGGTATGACCTCGATATCCGTGATCTTGATCGTATTCCTTCCTTTGTAAGCCGGCATTTCCCATATCAGACTGCTGGCATCCTGATTGACGGGGCGTCGGTGAT
>CAZJDV010000125.1:0-5321 GCA_964544865.1 uncultured Dehalococcoidia bacterium
ACCTCCGTCTCACGCAGCTTGTTGATGACCTGCTCTGGTGTGTGTCTTTTCCTTGCCATACGCCCCCCTGTTCTTAAGGTCCAGGTTACTAACATTACTCCTGGACCAGTTTGGGGGGGGCAGGTCACTGTCCGGCGCTCCTTTCAGCGGTTGTCAGCAGGTTGAAAACTTAACGCAAATGGATCTACCACAAGAAACCAGGCCCGTCCAGTCGTGGAACGGGCCAAACAAGCCCAATTAGCTGTGGCGCCGCGATTCGGCTACCAGCCGATTCGACTATGGGGAAAGCCGATGGCGTCGCGAACTGGCCTTGAGCAGCAGGGCACCCCGTACCCTACAGCATAAAGAAGACGTCCGCCGCCATAGCCATGAACAGAAGGGCGAGGTATAGTAGGGAGTAGAGGTAGGCGCTCTTGGCGCCGGTGATGCCGGGCCGGCGCGAGAGCCGCCAGGATGAGTAGATGAATATGACGCCGAGTAAGGACGCCGCGGCCGTGTAGGCCACTCCCACCGCGTCGGATGTGGCGAATACCAAGGTGAGGGCGACAAGCACGACCGTGTACTGAAGGATGGACCTTTTCGTCTCTCGGACGGTCTTCACTACCGGCAGCATCGGTATCCCGGCCAGCGTGTAGTCGTCCTTGATCAATAGCGCCAGGGCCCAGAAGTGCGGCGGCGTCCAGAGGAACACGATGGCGAACATGTAAAGCGCGGGCGCGTCCAGGCCTCCGGTGACCGCGGCCCAGCCGACCATAGGCGGCACCGCTCCCGCAGCGCCTCCGATGACGATGTTCTGCGGCGTCCTTCGTTTGAGCGCCAGCGTGTAGACGAACAGATAGAACAGGGTGGCGCCAAGGGTGAGCACGGCGCTCAGGGTGTTGACCCACGCGCCGAGGAGGATGAAGGCGATGACGTTGAGTAGCACCCCGAAGACCAGCGCCTCCCTGGGCGAGACCCGGCCGCTGGCGACCGGACGGCGGCGAGTGCGCCGCATCAAGGCGTCGATGTCCCTCTCGAAGTAGTGATTGAGGGCGTGGGCCCCGCCGGCCGCTAGAGCGCCTCCGGTCAGCACCAGCACGACCAGCCGCGCATCTGGTATGCCCTTTGCAGCCAGGAACATACCGCAGAGGGCGGTGAACAGGAGCAGCGAGAGTATGCGAGGCTTCGTCAGCGCCACGTAATCGCTGAGTAGCCTCCGCGATGTGGCGGCTTGTGCGATCAAGGGCTCCGTCCTTCGGGCTCCGAGTGTCGGACGGCGAACTGAAGCGCGGCCAGATATATCAGCGCGGCCCACACCAGCGTCGCAGCGACCAGATGTACCGATTTCAGCGCCGGCGAGAAGCCCGTCCACACGGTCGCCGCCCCGAGGAGCGTCTGTATCAGCAACAGGCCCACTAGCGCAAGCGCGACCTTCCCCACGTTGGGACCGATACGGCGATACCAGGCCGTCAGCGCCACCCCCGCAATCAGCAATCCCACAAGCCCCGCCACGTAGCGGTGGGCCATATGCACCAGGTAGGCCTCCCCCCGGGGCAGGATGTCCCCGTTGCAAAGCGGCCACGTCGCGCACGCGGACCCGTAGCCGAGCCCTACCATGTAGGAGCCGGTCAGTATCAGTGCGAAGGCGCCAACCAGCGTAACTGTCAGCAGGCGCTCGAACTGTTGGTTCCGGGCCGCGCCGACGTCAACGGATCGTTCCTGCGACCCGGTGTTCCTCTCCGCCGTGGACGCGATGACCAGGGAAGCGACCAGGGCCTTCGCCAGCGCCAGGTGGACCATGACGACCCACCACGCCAGCTCCGTAAGCACGGTGACGCCGCCGAGGACGGCCGCCACCGCCACCAGGCCAAGCGCCGCCGCCATCGAGAAGATCGCCGTGCGGTTTTCAAGCAGGACCCGCCAGGCGAGGACCGTGGCGGCGACGACCAGGATGCTAAGAACGCTGGCCGACAGACGATGCGAGTACTCGATGAGGGTTTCTAGCTGGAAGGGCGGCACGATGCTGCCGTGGCACAGCGGCCAGTCGGGGCAGCCGAGGCCAGACCCCGTGACCCGGACTACGCCGCCCAGCGCGACCTGCCCGATGGCGGCGGCCAGAGCGGCCAACACGACGATTCGATAGGCGAGCCGCCCTCGGCCGCTCTTCACGGTCCCTAGCCCTGCAGACGACGCCTCGTCCATTTCAAGAGTTTGATCCACGGGCATCAAACGTAGCACACGGGATTTTTCCGGTCAATGAGAGAAGCCTTCCGATGCAGGGTCTTTCGGTTGTCTCTTACCAGTGAGACCCTTCGACACGCTCAGGGCGAACGGGAATTAGATTCCGCTCGTGGTGAGCTCGTCGAACCACAGAACCGTTGCAGCGCCAACCCATAACCGAAAGGCTCCGCCTTCCGATGCTCACGCCGGCACTATGGGCAGCAGTATGTGCGAGGGATACTCGGCGGTGTGGCAAACTGTCTGCTGGGCCGCCCGTATCTCGGCGTCCTTGCCGAGCTCGTTCCCCGTGTTCAGGTTGCGGTCGAACCTCGGGAAGTTGGACGATGAGACCTCGATGCGGACCCGGTGGCCCCTGCGGAAGACGTTGCCCGTGACGCCCACGTCGATCTCGTACTCGTAGACCGTGCCGGCCGTCAGCAGCGTGGCGTTGCTGCGGCTCTCCCTGTACCGGGCGCGTACGATGCCGTCGCACAGGTTCATGGCGTAGCCCGTCGGTGAGACGTCGACCAGCTTGGCCGTCCAATCGGTGTCGGGCCCGTCTGTGGCCGCATAGAGCACGACCTTGATGGGACCTGTCACCTCCATGTCAGCGTTGAGCGGCTCCGTCGTATAGCACAGGACGTCGTGGCGCATCTCGACCGGCCTCTGGTCGTATGGTCCCCATGGCACGATGTCGGGCGAGCAGCAGTTGTTGCCGCCCATGGTCTGGACCGGGTAGAGTGGGTCGTAGACGTAGCTGTCGTTCGGTTCGGCCCGCGGCCGGTCCCGAGAGAGGACGCCGTCGCCGCGCACGCTGTTGGCGCCGCCGCCGGAGTGCAGGTACCACTTCTGCCAGTCCGTGCGCGCCAAGGGCCACTAGTGTTCCTCCCTCCACTGGTTGGTCCCCATTATGAAAAGACGCAGCGGCGGCTCGTCGACGATGCCGTTGTCGATCCCCTTGAGCCAGTAGTCAAACCACCGCTTTTCCAGCTCATCGAGGTCCACCTTCGAGTCGGCGCCGAAGTCGATGTCCCCGGTCCTGGTAGACTGGCTCAGCCGGTGCGGCCAGGGGCCGACGATGAGTTTGCTCCGCCGCGATTGCTCCGTGCGCCCGTACTGCCGCAGGCCGTTGAAGTTTGTGAAGGCGTCCGCGGAGTAGAGGTCGTACCAGCCGCCCATGTTAAGGGCGGGCGCCGCGATCTCGCCCCACTTGTCCTGAACGTCGATGCCCCTCCAGTAGTCGTCGTAGCCCGGGTGCTCGATCCAGTCCTTCCAGAAGTCGAGGTCCCGCCCGGCAAGCCCGTCCATCTCGATCAGCGGCAGGGCCTGGAATGCGTCGGTCCAGTCGTGGTAGTCGATGCTCTGTCCCGTGCGCCCGTTCGTGCGCATGCCCCATGTCATCGCCACGTTGAGCTGGAACGCGCCGCCCGGGTGGATCAGGCCGCGGTGGTACTCGGTGCAGATGACCCTGGGCGCCATGCAGGTCAGATACCTGCTGCGATGCGGCGCGCTCAACCATTGCACGGACCCGCCGTAGGAACTGCCGGCCATGCCGATCTTGCCGTCGCTCCACTCCTGGGTGTCGTAGCCGTCCTCGCCGTCGTTCTGGAACGGGTAGTACCGGCCGTCAGAGTCCCACCTCCCCCGTATGTCCTGGATGACGCAAGCATAGCCCTTGTTGGCAAGCGACCGCCCCTTCTCGATGGCGTCGTCCATGTTGTTGCTGTAGGGTGTGCGCATGAGGACCGCGGGGAATCTGCCTGGACCGCGCGGCAGGTAGAGGTCCGCCGACAGGTCCACCCCGTCACGCATGGCCACTTTGACGTTGAGGCGCATCTCGACTTCGTAGCTTGGCTGCATTTCCGCTCCTTCGTAGTCCCTTTAGTGTGCGTGCGGCATTCTCGCCGCGAGAACATTATCGTCCTTGGCGGCGGCGGTGGCAACGGAGGCAGACGGCGCCGAGCCCTCGCCGGGCCTTGTAGCCGGTGGCGGGATGCTGTAGCTTGATAGCGTCCTGTCGATCTCATCGGTACGGCGGGGCACCAGGCAAGCAGTGATTTCCTCGCCAGGGAGGCAAAGGAAGATGGGCTTCAACCTGCTGATCATCGCGTCCGACGCGCCCGGCCAGTTCGACGTCCACGATAGCCAGGACTGGCCTCGAAGGCTAAGAGCGCTCATACCCGGCATCACGGTGGACGTGGCCCGCTCGACGGGCGAGGCGATGGAGCTCATACAGGACGCCGACGCCGCCTACGGTGACGTCCGGCCCGATCTGTTCGCCAGGGCGGGGAAGCTGCGCTGGATAGCCTGCCCGCAGGCCGGGCCCAGCGCCGGATACTACCACCGGGCGCTGATCGACAGCGACGTGGTCGTCACCAACGTTCGCGGTATCTACAGCGACTACATCAGCGCCCACATCATGGCGTTCTTGCTGGCGTTCGCCACAGGGCTCCCGGCCTACTACCGGAGCCAGCTAGCCGGAAAGTGGCGACCCGGCGAGCCGACTGTCTATCTGCCGGACTCAACCGCCGTCATCGTGGGGGTGGGCGGCATCGGGGGCGAGACCGCCAGGATATGCGACCAGCTCGGTATCGAGGTACTGGGCGTCGACCCGCGCGTCGCCGAAGCGCCGCCGAGCGTCGCCGAGCTGCACCGTCCCGAGTCGCTCGACGATGTCCTTCCGCGGGCCGACTTCGTGATCGTCACCGTGCCGGAGTCCCCGAAGACCCAGGGCATGTTCGGCGCCAGGCAGTTCCATCTCATGAAGAGCGGCGCCCATCTCATCAATATCGGGCGGGGGGCGACCGTCGATCTTGACGAGCTCGACGCGGCACTGCGCGTCGGCGAGATCGCGGGGGCCGCGCTCGACGTGTTCGAGACCGAGCCATTACCCGCCGGCCACCCTCTCTGGACGGCCCCGGGTATGCTGATCACGCCGCACGTCGCGGTCGCGTCCGGGCCCAACCTCGACGACAGGCGGACAGAGCTGTTCCTGGACAACTGCCTGCGGTTCAGCGAGGACAGGCCGCTCAGGAACGTAGTGGACAAGGAACACTGGTATTAGGGAGGAACAACGGAAAGACACCTGCTATAAAGAGAAAGGCGGTGTGTGGGCGCGGGGT
>CAZJDV010000126.1:0-5228 GCA_964544865.1 uncultured Dehalococcoidia bacterium
TGCCAGGTTTCAGAGAATCTAGCCCTGAAGGAGGGCGCTGCGGAGAGGGCGCATGATTTGTGTGAGGAAAAGTCCCATAGAGCGCAAATCCGACTCCTGACAGCGCGGGGAAATAGCTAGGGAAACGCACTTCGGATTCTAGCATCAAGGATGATACGTGTCAAGGAACGGCCCTCGTCCCGCAGGGTCTATCGAATATGGTTTCCTGACCGCGTGCCGCTGTGCTTCGACAAGCTCAGTGCGAACGCATACTCCACCCACTCGCCACTTCGGTGAGCTCAGTACAGGCTCTGAGCCTGTCAAGGGGTCTCCACGGTGAGAGACAATCGTAACGCCCTGGCGCGTCGCGAGGGCCGATTGGCGATGGGTTCCGCTGGATACGTGGCTCGGTAAGTCATCGTCCGCCGATGGGTCCTCGCCGCGGCCGCTGGCGTACGCCAGGTCTGTTGGGAGGCTTGCAACCAACGACTAGTAAAAACATTCACAAGCGATTGACGAGGCTACTAACTGCCGATACAATAACGCCAATCTCCAAGGCGTTGGCGGGAAGGAGGGCGATGGATCCCAGCGAAGTCCCCGATGTGGTCGTCCTGAGACTGCCACTGTACATAAGGGCCCTGTCGCAGCTCTTGGACCAGGGAAACATGATCGTCAGCTCGCATGAGCTCGGGAACCTCCTGCAGATGACCCCTGCCCAGATCAGAAAAGATCTCAGCTATTTCGGCAGGTTTGGCAAGCAGGGTCGTGGATACAGCGTTCAGTTCCTGCGCAACGAGTTGCGTCAAATACTGGGATTGGACCGCCAATGGTCCGCATGTCTGATTGGGGTGGGGAACCTGGGCCAGGCCATCATCAACTATCCGGGGTTCGCGCCCGAGGGTTTCAAGATCGTCGCGGCCTTCGACAGCGACGCGGCCATGGTCGGCACCCTGGCTCACGGACTGGTTGTTCAGCCGATGTCCAAACTGCCAGACTTGATCGGCGACGGCAGCATAAGCATAAGCATCGGCGTCGTCGCGGTCCCCGCCCAGGAGGCACAGGATGTGATCGACCAGTTGGTCGTGGCCGGCGTGGCGGGCATTCTCAACTACGCTCCCATGGCGCCCCAGGTGCCGATGAGTGTAGTCGTCAGAAACATCGACCCCGTGTTGTCTCTTCAATCGATGACCTTTTACCTGCGCGAAGATGTCGACAAGTCGGCCCGCGACGAGAAGTGAGCAGGTCCTAGAGACAAGACGGCCGTCGTAGCGGCTTGCTCCACATCGACACCTTGAAGTGACGCGCTCATTAACACTCCCGGCCTCGCAAAACGAAGGGCCGGTCCGCATCTGGGGACCGGCCCTTCATCGTCTCTGGTTATGTTTTGTCGACCGGACTATGACCGCTGGACGTCTGCCCGAGGCCCCTTGCGGCGGCGGCGGGCCACATTGATCCGCGCCTGAGATTTCCTTATGGACGCCAGCGCCCTTTCGAGGTCCACCGCCGCCGGTGCGGCGGCGATGCGCTCCTCGGCCCGCCGCAGCGCGGCCTCCGCACGCTCGATGTCGATCTCCTCGACGCGCTCGGCAGTGTCCGCCAGGATCGTTACCTTGGTCGGCATCACCTCCATGAATCCGCCGCTAACCGCGACGTAGGCGTCCTCGCCGCCCTTGACCACACGGATCTCGCCCGGCTTCAGCACGGTGAGCAGGGGCGCGTGATGGGGCAGTATCGCCAGCTCGCCATCGATACCGGGGGCCACCAAGACCTCGACGTCATCGGAGGAGACCACCCGCTCCGCGGTGACGATTTCCAGCTTGAATGTAGCCAAGCCGCCTATCCCTCGTCCTGCATGGTCTTGGCCTTTTCGACCGCCTCTTCGATGGCGCCGACCATGAAAAAGGCCTGCTCAGGCAGGTCGTCATGCTCGCCGGCGAGAATCTCCTGGAAGCCGCGCACCGTCTCCTTGACGGAGACGTACCGGCCCGGTTGAGCGGTGAACACCTCGGCCACGAACATCGGCTGCGTGAGGAACCTTTGTATCTTGCGTGCGCGTGCGACCGTGAGGCGGTCCTCGTCGGAGAGTTCTTCAACGCCCAGAATGGCGATGATGTCCTGCAGGTCCCGGTACCTCTGAAGCACCTGCTGCACCCCACGGGCCGCGTCGTAGTGGTCCTGCCCGACGATGGCCGGTTCCAGGATCCGGGACGTCGACGCCAAGGGATCGACGGCCGGGTAGAGCCCCTGCTCCGTTAGGGCGCGCTCCAGGGATATAACGGCGTCAAGGTGCGCGAACGTGGTGACGATTCCAGGGTCGGTGTAGTCGTCCGCCGGCACGTAGATCGCCTGGAAAGACGTAATGGAGCCTGTGCTGCTGGAGGTTATCCGCTCTTCAAGGGCGCCCATCTCGGTCGCCAGAGTCGGCTGGTATCCCACCGCGGAGGGCATCCTGCCCAGTAACGCCGAGACCTCCATGCCCGCGAGAATATAGCGATAGATGTTGTCGATGAACAGCAGGACATCCTGCCCGCGTTCCTCCTTGAAGTACTCGGCCATGGTCAGCCCGGTGAAACCCACGCGGGCCCGGATCCCGGGCGGCTCGTTCATCTGCCCAAAGACGAGGACCGTGTTGCCGAGGACGCCGGACTCCTGCATCTCGTTCCAGAGGTCGTTCCCCTCGCGAGAGCGCTCGCCGACGCCGGCGAACACCGACACGCCCTGATGCTCAGCGCCGATGTTCCGGATCAACTCCTGGATTATGACCGTCTTGCCGACTCCAGCGCCGCCGTACGCCCCGACTTTTCCACCCTTCGTGAATGGAGTGATCAGGTCCATGACCTTGATGCCGGTCTCCAGCACCTCGATCGAGGCGGCCTGGTCCTCGAGGCTCGGCGGGGGCCGGTGTATCGGCCACACCTCCTCGGTCTCTATCTCTTTCAGCCCGTCGGTCGGCTCGCCCAGGGCGTTGAAGAGCCGTCCCAACGTCGGCTCGCCCACCGGCACGGCTATCGGGCCGCCTGTGTCCACGGCCTCGCTTCCTCTTACGAGGCCGTCGGTCGAACCGAGGGCAAGGCACCGCACCCAGCTATTGCCGACGTGCTGTTCGACCTCGAGGACCAGCTTCTGATCGTTAAGCTGGGTCTCCAAGGCATTGAAGATGGCCGGCATCTCCTCGGGCGGAAACTCCACGTCCACCACGGTGCCGATCACCTGGATTATCTTTCCGGTTGCCATCGTTCCTCCTGACTGGCGGAGGCCTGGAAGACCTCCTCGATCAACCCGTTCAATCGTACCCGGCGCGCCCGTGGCGGCCTATCGCTCGACCGCCGCCGCGCCTCCAACGATGTCCAGCAGTTCGTTGGTGATGCTCTCCTGGCGCGTCTTGTTCAGGACCAGCGTCAGGTCTACGACCATATCCTCGGCATTTTCGGTGGCGTTGCGCATCGCCACCATGCGGGCCGACTGCTCGCTCGCGATCGACTCCAGCACGGCGTGGTAGACCTGCATCTCCACGAACCGAGGCAGTAGCGCGGATAGCACATAGTCACTGTGCGGCTCGAAGATGTACCCCACTGACTCGCGGGGCCCCAGGTCCGCGGGCACCACAGGCAGCAACGGCGCGATGGTGGCCCTCTGGACCGTCGTGGAGACGAAGTGGCCATAGACCAGATACACCGCGTCGGTAATCCCTCTGGCATAGTCGTCCGCGACCAGGTGCGCAATGGGCGTCAGGTCCGTGATGACGGGCCTGTCCCCCAGGTCGGTGAAAACGGCCTTGACGTCCAGGCCGCCGCGGACCATGAAGTCCCGACCCTTCTTGCCGACCGCCACCACGCTCACGTAGGCGCTCTGCTCCTGGACGAACTGGGCTCCCTCGCGGTTGATGTTCGAGTTGAGTCCGCCCGTTAGGCCCCGGTCGGGGGTAATGTGGATGATGGCCACATTGCGGACCTCCCTGCGTTGAAGCAGAGGATGGACGCTGTCTTCGTCTTGAGGCTGGGCCGCCAGATCGGCAAGCAGGCTCCCCATGAGATCAGAGTATGGCCTCCCCGTGAGCGCCATCTCCTGGGCGCGGCGCATCTTGGAGGCGGCGATCATGGACATCGCGTTCGTGATCTTCGCGGTGTTCTCGACGCTGCGTATTCGGCGCCGTACTTGTCTTGTGCTTGGCATCTGTTTTCTTGGCCTTTAGCTAGTACGGCACTCCGGCCTTGAACTCCTCGGCGGCCTTACTCAGCGCCGCTCCTGTCTCCTCGTCTACGTCACTCGTGGCCTTGATGTTTGCGAGTATGTCCGGATGGGAAACGGTCAGGAACTGCAGGAATGCCCTCTCGAAGTCCTGGATCCTCGTCAGCTCCACGTCATCAAGGTCCCCGTTGACCAGGGCGAATAGGATGCTGACCTGGTGCTCCAGAGATATCGGCGCATCCTGGACCTGTTTCAGCACCTCCACGGCACGCTGCCCGCGCTCGAGCTGCGCCCTGGTCGATGTGTCCAGGTCGGCGGTGCCGAACTGGGCGAACGTGGCCAACTCCCGGTACTGGGCCAGCTCCAGTCGCATTCGGCCCGCGACGCCCTTCATGGCCTTAGTCTGCGCCGCACTGCCAACCCGGGACACCGACAAACCGGCGTTGACCGCGGGCCGGATACCTGAGTTGAACAGCTCCGGCTCAAGGTATATCTGGCCGTCCGTTATCGATATCACGTTGGTCGGCACGTAGGCCGAGACATCACCAGCCAGCGTCTCGATGATCGGCAGGGCGGTCATCGACCCGCCGCCCAACGCGGGCGAGAGCCTGGCGGCGCGCTCCAGCAACCTGCTGTGGAGGTAGAAAATATCGCCCGGGTATGCCTCCCGCCCGGGGGGACGCCGCAGGAGCAAGGACATCTGCCTGTACGCCCAGGCGTGTTTTGACAGATCATCATACACGATCAGGACATCTTTCCCTTGCGACATAAACTCTTCGCCCATGGCGCAGCCGGCGTATGGGGCCAGGTACTGCATGGGAGCAGAGTCGGCGGCCGTCGCCGCCACGACGATGGTGTGCTCCATCGCGCCATTGTGTTCAAGCATGGCCACGGTCTGCGCTACCCTGCCTACCTTCTGCCCGATCGCCACGTAGATGCAGAGCAGATCGCCGCCCTTCTGATTGATAATCGTGTCCGTGGCCAGCGTCGTCTTGCCCAACGAGCGGTCGCCGATGATGAGCTCGCGCTGTCCCCTCCCGATGGGTATCATCGCGTCGATG
>CAZJDV010000127.1:0-5120 GCA_964544865.1 uncultured Dehalococcoidia bacterium
GTTGCAAAGCCCCGCGAACTCTTACCACGGCTCATCCTGAGCTTGTCGCAGGACACGAGGGGGTTGCCTTTGCCGAATGTGGCCCTGGTCCCCGATACTAGCTATCAGTCCGTCGCAGAACCACTCACGTCACCACGTCCTGCAGCTCCCGCTGGCCAATGAAGCGGGCCCTTGTCTGGGCCAGGCCGATTACACCTCGTGACCACTGGTCTCTGAACGTCCGATGTAGCGTTTCCACAAAATGCGGGCTCCCCAGGTTACACCGCCCAGTGCCAGCAACACGCCCAGTTTGACCGGCAGAGGGACAGATGGCTCCAGCAAGAACCTCGTGGCAAACAGGTGCACCATCTGGACCAGGCGGACTACCAGGTATAGGACGGTCAGCGCCGCAATAATCCACCAGCCCATTTGCCTCCTCTTGGACCACTCTGGCGGGCCCACTCTGGGGCCACTTGGCCAACCTAGACCGGGGCCTCACATCATAGCTTATCCTGTTTGCTGTCGCGCGGGAAGTAGGCCCCCACTATGCGGTGTCCCTGGAATATACTTAGGAATCGTCGTTGCGAGGAGGCGATGGCCGAGAAGCAATCTGGAGGAGGGGCAGACCTCGCCGCGAGATTCCCGCTGCCTTCCGGAGCCTGTCGTGAGCCACCCGAACCATCGGGCCTCGCAATGACATCTGCTGTGAGATTCTTCGACACCCTCCTAACCCGTGAACGTCCCCCTGATGAGGAACCCAGCGAGGAAGAGGCAGACCAGTCCGAACGCCAGGTTGGGATGGCCTTTTCCTTGACCGCGTGTGTACATGTATGCGCCTGGGAGTATCAGGGGAGACAGGGCCCCATAGATGACAATGTGAAGAATATCGGACGGGCGTAAGCCGGAAACCAGCAGAGAGACCCCCAGCACAACCTGGAGCGCCAGCACAGTGGCCCCTGCTATCAGAAGGGTCTGGTAAGAGCGGGACAGATACGCTGGATGCCGCAGGTGGGACCGGATTCCGTGGAGAGCCGCCACCAGCATCAGTCCGATGGCCAGGTAGGAGTCGGCGCTGTGCAGGAATAGCAGTAGGGGTGTCATCGTTGCCCAGTTGTCCGTTGAGAATGTCGCCTCGGTCAAACGGGCCCCTCCCACTCACCCTGGATGACGTGTACGCAGTCACACCGTTCCGACCTCTCCGTGAACGGAGTGGCATCATGCCGCAGCCTTCAGGCTGCGGTGTAAGCGTTCCTGCCGCTCACCCTGAGCATGTCGAAGGGCGTGAGCGGTACGATGCGGTGACTCGGCCTGGTCCGCTACTCATCCAGCCCGTGACGCCACGAGCCTGCGATGGCATCCAGCGGCACATCAAGAATGCCCGACACCGCGAACCGCTGACCGCCATCGGCGCCCAACCCGACCGTACCCAAGACTAGAAATGGGACGCCTTCTTGTTCGCAGACCTCCCGTACCTGTGGTAGCTGGTCAGCAGCCAGGGAGACTATTATGCGGGACGGCCCTTCGCCGAACAGTGCGGCATCCCACCGTCCATCAAGCGTAAAGGTGCCATGAAATCCGAGGCCGCCCTGGATGGCGCATTCGGCCAGGGCCACGGCCAGTCCGCCTTCGGAGCAATCGTGCGCGGATTGGAGCAGCCCAGCCTGGATCAGGCGGAGGCAGCAGCGCTGCGTCCTCACCTCGAGGTCAAGGTCCAGAGTTGGTTGCCCGGCCACCAGACCGTGCACGGTCTCCAGGAACTCGCTCCCCGCTAAAGCCCCGGCATCGCCGCTGACCTGAGACGTACCCAGCAGCAGGACAACGTCACCCTCCGTTCGAAAGGCGGAGCGACAGTGGCGGGAAACGTCATCCACGATGCCCAGTGCGCCCACGACCGGAGTAGGGTAGATAGGCTCCCCCCTGGTCTCGTTGTACAGGCTCACGTTGCCGCTCACCACCGGGACGCCGAGGGCCTCGCAGGCGCTGACCATGCCATGGACGGACTGAGCTAGCTGGTACGCCGCGTCTGGTCGCTCCGGGTCTCCGAAGTTCAGGCAGTCCGTGAGCGCGATAGGCCTGGCTCCGACGCACACAAGGTTGCGGCAGGCCTCCACAACGGCCAGTGCGCCGCCTATGTACGGGTCCAGATAGGTCATGCGGCCATTGCCATCGGTCGCCAGCGCCAGGCCTCGCGATGCCCCTTTGATACGCAATAGCGCGGCGTCAGCCTCTCCCGGCCCGATGACCGTGTTGGTCTGTACCTGGTGGTCGTATTGCCGGTATATCCACTCTTTGCTCGCGATGTTGGGCGAGCCCAGCAGCTTCAACAGCACATCGCCCTGCTGCTCTCGCGGCAACGGCAACGCCGTCAGATCAAAGCCCTGGAGTTCGGAGAGGAACGCGGGCTTTTCCCCTTCGACATCATAGATGGGCGGATGCGTCAGCATTTCCACAGGCAACCTGCCGACCGGCGTGTCGCCGTCGAACACCCTGGCAATGCCGTCTGTGGTGATCTGGCCGATCACGGTGCACGGAGTGTCCCATTTGTCGAGGATAGCCCGCACGGGGGCAAGGTTGTCCGGGCTAACATACAACACCATGCGCTCCTGAGACTCCGAGAGCATGACCTCATATGGCGTCATGTCCGTCGCCCGCCTGGGGACACGGGCCACGTCGAGCTCGAAGCCCGTGCCGCCCCGTGCCGCGGACTCTACGATGGAGCTGGTGAGGCCGGCCGCGCCCAGGTCCTGCATGCCTTCCAGGAGCCCCGCCTGAGCCACCTCCAGGCACGCCTCTATGAGCACCTTCTCCATGAACGGGTTTCCTACCTGGACGGTGGGCCGCAGCTCCACCTCTTCCTCGAAGGTCCGGGATGCCAGGCCGGAGGCTCCATGGATCCCGTCGCGGCCGGTCTCGGAACCCACCAGGACCAGCAGGTTGCCTGGTGTGCTCGCCGCCGCCCTGATCAGACCGGTGGCGGGCACGATGCCCAGGCACAAGGCGTTCACCAGAGGATTGGTAGCATATGAAGCCGAAAATTGGACTTCGCCGCCCACGTCCGGCACGCCAATGCAGTTGCCGTACCCTGATATGCCGGCTACGACTCCTTCAAACAACTGGCGGCTCCGTGCGTCGGACAACGGCCCGAACCGCAGCGAGTTGAGCAACGCCACCGGCCGCGCGCCCATTGCCAGGATGTCGCGGACTATGCCGCCCACGCCGGTAGCGGCGCCTTGATACGGCTCCACCGCCGATGGATGGTTGTGGGACTCCATCTTGAACACGGCGGCCAGGCCACCGCCAATATCGATGACGCCTGCGTTCTCCATTCCGGGCGCAACCAATAGGTGCGGACTCTCCGAGGGGAACAGACGCAGGAGTTGTTTGGAGTGCTTGTAGCCGCAATGTTCGCTCCACATCGCGCCGAACATACCCAACTCCACGGCGGTTGGTTCCCTGTCCAGTCGCCGGACGATGGTGTCGTACTCTTCGGCGCTGAGGGCTATTTCGTCCAGGACTTCTTTTGAGACCGCCATTCTGCTCCTTGCGGTGTGGGATCCCGACGTGTCGGGATTTGCGGGGACTTTGAGGGTGTCCCTCAGAAAACACTCTTGGGTCGGATGGTGGGAATGTCAAGGTATTTCAGCAACTGAGTACCCCTGGGCAGCGCATTGCAGCAGCCTCACACGCTGCCCAGGGTGACCATGATAACTCCAGCGACAACCAGCATTGCGCCCAGCCAGATGCGGAGGGTCACCTTCTCAAGTCGCTGTAGAAATATGTGGGCTAGAAACAAGGAGATCAGCGGCGCCCCCGCTGACACCGGAGCGACGATTACCACGGGGGCCAGTCCCAGCGCGGAATAGTTGAACCCCACGCCCGCTGATGCCGACAAGCCCGCCAGTACCATGAGGAGAAAACCCTTCTTGAGGGCCCGACGGTCCTGCCTGATGCCACGATGAGAGAATGCGGCCAGAACAAGCATCCCCATAAACAATGCGAACGTTGCCGTCACCAGGGGCGGCGCCTGGTCGGTGACCAACTGTCGGGCCATGAACTGGCTGGCGCCGTAGCACACCGCGGCGGTCCCCGCTGCCAATGAGCCCAGCAGCATTGGGTTCTGAGCGATTCGTCGGCCAGGCACTAACACGCGGTTGATCACTTAGGTTGTCCTAGCGGTGACCACTAGAACGACTCCCCCAAGTATGGTGGCAGTGCCCAACCCGATCAAGAGGTTCACGGACTCCCCGCCAACCAGGACACCCAGAGTCACGGCCACCAGCGGTGCGCCGGACAGGATGGGAGCGGCACGGCCAACCCCGGCCAGCCGTACGCCCACAAAGTTGAGGTAACGTCCCAGTGGATAGTTGATAACACCCAGGGCGGCAAACCAGAGCAAAGCGACGGGCGAGAACGCCAGCACATCTCTACCGTAGATGATTACAGCGAGCGTCCCAATCAGAAGGACCCCTGCCGCCAGGGAGACGACCGTACCGGTGGTGGGTCGCATGTGTTGAAGGCCCAGCCTGGCGAATACGGCGGATGCACCCCATCCCGTGGCGGCCAGCAGCCCAAAAACAATCGCTAGGCCCAAGCTACGTCACCGACGCGATGATAGATTCGAAGATTAGCCTGCCGTCGGTGCCGCCCAGCAACGCCTCGCAGCACCTCTCAGGGTGTGGCATCATGCCAAGAACGTTTCTCCTTGCGTTCACTATCCCGGCGATGTTCTCCGCCGAGCCATTGGGGTTGGACTCTTGGGTGATTGCGCCGGTCGGGTCGCAATACCGGAACACCACTTGTCCGTTCTCGTTCAGCTCCTGGAGCACCGAGGCCTCAGCGAAGTAGCTACCCTCTCCGTGAGAGACCGGAACGCGTATCACCTGCCCGTCCTGGCACGCCGATGTGAAGGGCAGACCGCTGGCCTCCACTCTGAGGTGGGTCCACTGGCACCGGAACTGGAGGTGGCTGTTGCACATCAGCGCGCCGGGAAGGAGGCCTGCTTCGCACAGGACCTGGAACCCGTTGCAGATGCCTATCACTGGGCCGCCTTGCCTGGCAAACTCCTGGACTTCCGCCATGACAGGCGAGAAGCGGGCCAGCGCTCCCGCTCTGAGGTAATCGCCGTAGGAGAACCCGCCCGG
>CAZJDV010000128.1:0-5118 GCA_964544865.1 uncultured Dehalococcoidia bacterium
TGATGATTGGGTCTCACCTGCTCCTTTCTTGGGTACTCTACCCTCTGTCCAGGAGTTCGCACCACTCTCCATCTCTCGGGTTCTCTAACCCTCAGATGTGTCCCTTTTTCGCTGACCTTCTACAATCAAGCGCATCCGATTTCTCCTGTAAGATCTAGAGGGTTGGGGCGACGCCCGCGCTGGAAAGCCGCCGCTTCGCCTCCTCGTAAGTATCCGAGGGCAGTGGGCCCTTCTGGGCGGCAAGGACGTTGTCGCTCAGGTGGCCGGGGTTCAGTGTCCCGACAATCGTCGTGTGCAGATCGGGATGGGACAGCGTGAAGCGCAGCATGAACGAGGTTGACGTATCGCCCTCCTCTCGCAGTCCGTCAAGATCCGCCCTAATGAAGTTGTCCCACGTGCCGGCTCGTCCCCCGCCCTCTCCGGGCTCTCCCTTCGCGACCCCGCCGCGGATGACGATGCCCGCGCCCGCCTTCGCGGCCCGGGTGATCCAGTCTTCGTGCTCGCGAGATAGCGCCGAGTATGGGATCTGGAACAGGTCGAACACCCCCATGGCTACGTGGTCCGCCAGGTTGGGTAGCGTGGACGAAGATCCGAGAAACCGAATCTTGCCCGCCTGCTTGAGGTCCAGCAGCGTCTGGATGGAGTCCTCCTCCTCGATGAGATCCTTCGAGGGCGAGGAGTGGAACTGGACCGCGTCCAGGTAGTCGGTCTTCATGCGCGCCAAACTCTGATCGACGCCTGCCACGATGTTATCGCGGGTGAAGATGTGCTCCCGAGGGGCGGCATCGCCAACGAGGCATCCGCACTTGCTTGCCAGGTAGAACTCGGACCGCCTGTAGGAGATGTGCTCGCCGATGAGCTCTTCGCTGCGGCCGTAGTCGATGGAGGTGTCGATGTAGTTGATGCCCGCATCCAGCACCGCGTTGAGGATGCCGCCGGCTGCCTCGTCAGTAATGCTTCGTCCCCTCGGACCCCCGCGGACCTCCATCGCGCCGTAGCCGAGGCGAGTGACCTCCAAGCCGGTCCGTCCTAGGATGCTGGTCGACAGTCTTGATTCCATCTTCTCTCCTCTTTTCCTTTGAATTCCAGTAGTCAGCCGGGGTATGGAGCCGTCAACCGATGGATGACAGCGCATTGAGGACAGCTTCCTGAGTTCCCGGCAGCTCGACTGGCTTGTTGGCCAGCGTCGACTCAACCTCTGGTATCTCCTCGCCGTGATACGCGACCTTGAAATCCACGAACTTCAGGCCGTTCGCGGTCGAGATGACTATGACCCGATCCTTCGGCTGGATTGTGCCCTCGTGCACCAGCTTTAGCAGCGAAGCCAGGGCCACGCCTGTCTGCGGGCAGGTGAACATCCCTGCCCGGTCCGCGAGGGCCGATGCGTGGGCCAACTCGTACTCCGATGCCTGCTCGACGATTCCGTCGAACTGCTTCAGAATCGGTATCGCCCTGCGGATGCTGACGGGATTCCCGATCTGTATGGCCGTGGCCAGCGTGCTCTTCGCCGCGATGGGCTCGAACTCCTCGAACCCCTTCAGGTAGCTCGTGTATAGCGGATTCGCGCCCTCGGCCTGCGCGCAGACGAGCCGGGGCAGTTTCTGAATGAGGCCAAGGTCACGCATCAACAGGAACCCCAGTCCAATGGCGGTGATGTTCCCCAGGTTGCCCCCGGGCACGATAATCCAGTCGGGCGCTTCCCAGTCGAACTGCTGGACGATCTCGATGCTGACCGTCTTCTGGCCCTCGATTCGCAGTGGATTAACAGAGTTCGCCAGATAGAACCGCTTGTCCTCGCTGAGCTCTTGTACCAGCTTCATACAGCCATCGAAGTCGGTGTCGAGGGCGAGAGTGATCGCGCCGTTCGATATAGGCTGGATCAACTGCGCCCGGGATACTCCCGCCTTTGGCAAGAGGACGACGGCGGGAATCCCCGCCGCGGCGCAGTAGGCGGAGACGGACGCCGAAGTGTCGCCGGTCGAGGCGCAGATCACTGCCCGGATATCGCCGCCGGAGCTCATTATCTCCTTGACGGCCGACACCAGCACGGTGATGCCGAGGTCCTTGAAAGAACCGCTGTGGGAGTTTCCGCTCTGCTTGATCCACAGGTCCTCCAGCCCCAGCGACGCCCCGAAACGCTCGGCCCAAAAGAGGTTCGTGCCTCCTTCATGTATCGACACGATGTTCTCGTCCTTCACCGTCGGAAACACGAGTTCCTTCTTGCCCCAGACTCCGCTGCCGAAGGGAAACTCCGTTCGCATGTACCGCTTATCGAAAAGTGACATCCAAGCTGCGGCGTTCCTTATCCGCAGGGCGGAGATGTCATGGGCCACCCGAAGCAGACTGCCGCAGTCCGGGCAGCGATAGACGATCTCCGTGAGCTCGTAGCGGCCCTCGCATCCATCGGCACACTGAAACCACGCGTCGTATTTCATTGCCCGCCTCTATGACTTGCCGAGCGCGGTTCTCCCTGGCGGCTCGGTCGCCTGCATTATACTTCTGATTCAGGCGAATGTGTCGAGGTCGTTGGGAATGGGGCCAGGCGACTCGCCTCGTGTACCGGTAATGGAACGTCACGATGAGATCGAACGGGAGTCGCATCCCATCGCCCCGCCCTGTGCGATGGTTCATGCCAGGTGTCCCATGAGCCAACAGGTTGCCATTTTGCGACAATTGCTTTTCACTCGGCCCGCGGGGGCGTACAGTGGAGGGAGGTCAGGTCACTTCAGTATTTCGCTCCAGGCATTGATCCTCCGGGCGGCGAACAGACCTATCCAAAACGTAAATACTGTGTCCGTGACCGGCGACCGGCGCCGTGCAGCCGGCGCGGGTCGGAGGGCACAACAGCTACGAGTTGCAGGATAGACAGAAAATGGCGAACCGCTTGATCGACGAGACGAGTCCGTATCTGCTTCAGCACGCCCAAAACCCGGTCGACTGGTATCCCTGGGGGCCGGAGGCCCTGGAACGGGCCGTCGCCGAGGACAAGCCGATTCTGCTCAGCGTCGGCTACTCGGCCTGCCACTGGTGCCATGTCATGGAGAGGGAGTGCTTCGAGAATCGCGAGATCGCCGCGGTGATGAACGAGCATTTCGTCTGCATAAAGGTGGACCGGGAGGAGCGGCCGGACATCGACTCCATCTACATGTCCGCGGTCCAGGCCATGACCGGCAGCGGGGGATGGCCAATGACGGTGTTCCTGACCCCCAAGGGCGAGCCGTTCTACGGAGGCACGTACTTCCCGCCCGCGGACCGCACGGGGATGCCGGGGTTTCCCAGGGTGCTGGAGGCCATGGCGACCACGTACAGGGAAAAGCGCGGCGATGTAACAAGGGCTACGGAGACACTCGTCTCGCAGATGCGGCAGATGGCGGCGGGGGTTCGCAGTCAAGACGAACTGGCCGTCGAGGTGATGGACGCCGCGTTCAGCAG
The DNA here is from genome assembly GCA_964544865.1 of uncultured Dehalococcoidia bacterium. Classification (GTDB taxonomy): domain Bacteria; phylum Chloroflexota; class Dehalococcoidia; order Lucifugimonadales; family CAJWER01; genus CAZJDV01. The sequence goes on from CAZJDV010000128.1 coordinate 3,433, forward strand.
CCTCTCCGGCCAGTTCGACGACAAGCACGGCGGGTTCGGCCTTCAGCCCAAGTTTCCCCAACCCATGACCTACGAGTTCTTGCTTCGGCATCATGCGAGGACCGGCGACGCGAGCGCCCTGGAGATGGTCGAGCTGACCCTGGACCGCATGGCGACGGGCGGGATCTACGACCAGCTCGGCGGTGGGTTCCACCGCTATTCCACCGACACCTACTGGCTCGTGCCCCACTTCGAGAAGATGCTCTACGACAACGCGCTGCTGGCGCGGCTTTACCTCCATGCCTATCAGGTCACCGGCAAGCAACTCTACCGGCGCGTAGTAGAGGAGACGTTGGACTATGTTCTGCGTGAGATGACCGACCCCTCAGGCGGATTCTACTCCGCCCAGGACGCCGACAGCGAGGGCGTCGAGGGCAAGTTCTTCGTCTGGCGGCCGGAGGAGGTCATCGAGGTCCTCGGACAGGAGGACGGCGAGACGGTCAATCGGTACTACGGCGTAACCAAGAGAGGTAACTTCGAGGGGCATTCTATCCTCAACGTCAAGACCGACCCGGCGCTTTTCGCTCGCGACAGCAAGCTGGGTGAGGTGGAATTTGCCGCGCTGCTGGAAAACTCCAGAGGCAGGCTGCTCGACGCGCGCGAGCCACGGGTACACCCCGAGCGTGACGACAAGGTGCTTACCGCCTGGAACGGGCTGACGCTGGCCGTGTTCGCCGAAGCCGGCGCGGTGCTTGTGCGGGACGACTATACGGCTGCGGCAGAGAGGAACGCGGCGTTCGTGCTCCGGAGCCTGCGCGAAGACGGGCGCCTGCTGCGGACCTGGAAAGACGGCCGGGCGGGGCTAAAAGGCTACCTGGAGGACTATGCTTTTCTAATCAACGGGCTGCTCGTTCTGCACGAGGCCACGATGCGCGGAATTTGGCTGCGCGAGGCCATCGATCTGGGCGACGAGATGGTCGAGCTGTTCTGGGACGAGGGTTCGGGACAGTTCTACGACACCGGCGCCGACCACGAAAGGCTGTTGCTCAGGCCAAGGGACATCCAGGACAATGCCATCCCGTCAGGCAGCTCGATGGCTGCCGACGTGCTGCTTCGCCTGGCGACGATCACGGGAGATAAGGACTTGGAGAGGCGGGCCGTGACCGCGTTGCGCTCCGCCGCGCGGCTGATGGCGCAGGCGCCCGCGGGGGCGGGGCACTGGTTGTGCGCCCTGGACTTCTACCTCGGCGACGTGAAAGAGATCGTAATAATCGGCGGATCTGATCGGTCCGGCATGGACGCCCTGGCGCGCGAGGTTTTTAACCGCTACCTGCCGAACCACGCGCTGGTTGGGAAGAGCGACGCGGACCGCGGACTGGACGGCGTAGCGCTCCTCGAAGACCGGACGCAGGTGCGAGGACAGCCCACCGCCTACGTTTGCCGGAACTACGTATGCGACCTGCCGGTCAACGACCCCGAGGCGCTGGCGCGGCAACTAGCCGCCACAGACCGTCCGTAGGGGCAGCGCCCCCGTGCCTGCCCTCCCTCCGGTCATCACCCTGGGCAACCACCCGGCGCTGGTCTGCCCGGCCAGAAGCAGGTTCATCGAATCTCCAGATCGGAACGGCGAGTGTCCCGAAGACGAATTGGAGAGGCGTAGCTAATAACCGATGTTTGGGCAACCTAGCTTGGTGAACGCAATGACGA
>CAZJDV010000129.1:0-3739 GCA_964544865.1 uncultured Dehalococcoidia bacterium
GCGCTCTTCTGTAGTTACGCACACCAACGGCGCGTGTTGGGACCTCGCCTGGCACAACCCAATCCTCCACCGCCAGGCCGTCAAGAACACGCTTGTTCATCTCTTCGATTCTTGCAGGGCTTAGCTCTAGCTCCTTTCCTTTGCTCAGGTCGGCCAGCACTTCATTGCACACCGTCAGGATACTCTGAACCTCCTTGACCAGGTACTCCTTCGACGGTGGCAGCTTTGATGTGCCCAGGACGATTTCGGACACGTCTTGTTCCGAAAGTGTATTCCCCTCAATGGCCGTAGTCGCACTTCGAGCGAGCTTCTCCCAGCAAAAGCCAGAGCTGAAAGGGGGCCTCCCTTAGATTAACCTTAAAGCTAATCCAAGGGTGCGCTTTGGCATATTCTCTATCCTCACTCGACGACCCTCTATATGTCCCTGTATTTTCCGCTATACGGTGGACTTGATGGGCCAACTTGTCCTCACAAATGTCCCTATGATACGTCCCTATCTATTACCCTATAGCGCGGGTTGAGTCCATCGCAGCTTCGAGTAGGATGTATCAAGCCATCTCGAACCACCTGCGCCCACAGGTCTCGCCAGCAAAGGCATGCTGAAAGAGGCGCTGTGGCGACGCCAGGCTACGTCCGCTCCACACCGAGCAGCGCATCCAGGCCATTGATTTTGTGGGACTCGGTGTGGGCGCCCTCTGGCGGCGCGCGGTTCTCCAGCTCCCGCGACAGCGTCTCCTGCCGGATGTAGTCGCCGTGGGCGCCCACCACCTCATTGAGCTCCGCGCCGCCCCGGTAGTAGGCCACGATGTAGTCGGCGATGTCGAATCCCGCCGTTCGTCTCATGTTCTGGAGCAGGTGCACCATCTCTCTCGCCCGGCCCTCCAGCTCCAGCTCTGGGGTGATTTCGGTTGTGACGGCCACGGTGTAGCCGCCTTCCGACACCGCCACATATCCCTCCATCGCGGCGCTGGTGACCACGACCTCCTCGGGTTCCAGCGAGAAGCCGTCGAGCTCGACCTTGCCGCCGGACGCTACCTGGGCACGCACGTCGGCCGGGTCGGCATTAGATAGCGCCGCGAGCACCTGCCGGGTCTGCCGGCCGTACTTGGGCCCTATCAGGGACATCTCGGCCCTGACCTCGAAACGGGACACCTGCCGCTCGTCGTCGAGCACCGAGAGCTTGCGGACGTTGAGCTCCTCGCGGACCTGGGACGCTACGTCGTCCAGGAGCCCACCCTCATCGGGCGAACGCAGTCCGACCAGGGCCTTCTCGATCGGCTGCCGGACCTTGATGCCCGCCTTGCTGCGGGCCGCGCGGCCCAGGCTGGACAGCCGCATAGCCAGCCGTGTAGCCTCGGAGAGCCGCTCGTCGATCAGTGACGCGTCCGCCTCCGGAAAGTCGTCCAGATGGACGCTTTCGTAACCGCCGGCCACGGACCGGACGAGGTTCTGGTACATGCTCTCGGACATGAACGGCACGAAGGGCGCTATCAGCTTGACCAGCGTTACCAGGCACTCGTGCAGCGTGGCGTATGCGGACAGCTTGTCCTGGTCCGTGTCGCTCTTCCAGAAGCGCCGCCTGCTGCGCCGGACGTACCAGTTGGACAGGTACTCGACGAAGCTCTCGATCCGGCGCGCCGCGGTCTCCGTCTCGTAATTGTCGAGGGCGTGGGCCACGTCCGCCACGAGTCCGTTCAACTCTGAGACGATCCACCTGTCCAGTTCCGGCCTGCTCGACACGGGCGGCGGCGGATTGCGGGGATCGTACCGGTCTATGTTCGCGTAGGTGACGAAGAACGAGTAGACGTTCCAGAGAGGGATGATGAACCGCCTGCGCACGTCGTCGGCGACGCCGAAGCCGAAATTCAGGTTCGCCGACGGGTTCTGGCGGGTGTACAGCCACCGCATGGCGTCGACGCCCATATTCTCGGCGCCATCCTCGAACCAGATCGCGTTTCCCTTGCTCTTGTGCATCTCCTCGCCATGCTCGTCACGCATCGTGGCGTAGCTGTGCAGATTGAGGAAGGGCTCCGTGTTCTCCAGCGCCGTGCTCATGACGAGCATCGAGTAGAACCAGCCTCGGAACTGGCCAGGGAAGCTCTCGGTGACCATCTCGGCCGGGAACCACTCCTTCCAGTGGTCGTGATCGGAGCGGTAGCCGATGGTGGAGAAGGGCACGACGCCCGCGTCCAGCCACACATTGCCCACGTCCCTTACGCGCTCCACGGTCGCGCCGCACTCGGAGCAGGCGATCTTGACGGCGTCGATCCACGGCCTGTGGGGTGAGTTGCCCGCGAACTCGTCCCAACCCTCGACCGCCCTCTCCTCAAGCTCGGTCTCGGAGCCGATGATCTCGAAATGTCCACAGGTGCACTTGTAGATAGGCAGCGCCAGCCCCCAGTACCTCTTCTTCGAGATCATCCAATCGTTCATGTTCTTGAGCCAGTCCAGCTCACGCTGCATCCCAAACTCCGGGATCCAGCGTATCTTCCTGGTCACCGCGGCCACCATGCCGCGTAGCTCGTCCATGCTGATGAACCACTCGTCCACCAGCCGGAACACCACCTCGGTATCGCACCGCCAGCACACCGGATACCGGTGCAAGTACTGCTCCAGCCGGTAGAAGACGCCCTTTCGGCGCAGGCTGTCGTAGATGGGCTTGTTGACCTCGAACACGCTCTTGCCGGTCAGGTTGTCGAAGCCGTCGACGAATATACCGAACTCGTCGAGAGGGGCGATTACACTCAGCCCCCGTTCCTTGCTGATCTTGAAGTCCTCGGCGCCCGCCCCCGGCGCGGTGTGGACGATGCCCGTCCCCTCACTTTCGTTGACTTCCTCCCACAGCACCACCCGGTGCTCAACGCCCTCCTGCGCGGGCAGCTCGTCGAAGGGGCCGGCGTACCTGAGCCCGTCCAGGTCCTTGCCGGGCATCTCCTCCAGGACCTCGTGCTCGGCCTTCACTTCGGCCAGCCGGCTCTTCAGCAGGTACAGCACCTCGCCGTCCGCGGTCCTGGCCTTCGCGTACGTCAGCTCTGGATGGACGTACGCGCCGGTATTGCTCGTCAGCGTCCATGGAGTAGTCGTCCAGACCAGCAGCGACTCCCCCTCGCGACCCAACAGCGGGAAGCGGACGTAGAGGCCCGGGTGCACGATCTCGCGGTACCCCTCCGTCACCACCTCCTGCTGGGAGAGGCCGGTGCCGCAGCGAGGGCACCATGGCATCACGTCGGTGCCCTCGTAGATCCAGCCTCTTTCGTGGCACACCTTCAGAAAGTGCCAGATCGTGTAGTTGTTCTCGTCCGACATGGTGTAGTAGGAGTTGTCCCAGTCCATCCAGTAGCCCAGCCTTATGGACTGCTCGGTCTGGATGTCCGCGAACTTGCGGACCCTCGCCTTGCACAGCTCGACGAATTTCTCGATGCCGAAGCGCTCGATCTCCCGCTTGGAGTTGAGCCCCAGCTCCTTCTCGACCTCGACCTCCACCCAAAGGCCCTGGCAGTCAAACCCGTTCTGGTAGCGCTGCTCGAACCCTTTCATGGTCTTGTAGCGCTGGAACAGGTCCTTGTAAGTGCGGCCCCAGGCGTGGTGGACTGCCATGCGGTTGTTGGCGGTGATGGGCCCGTCGATGAAGGTCCAGGGCTGGCGTCCAGCCTGAGCCTCCACCCTCTTATCGTATATCCTGTTAGCGTTCCAGAACTCCATGACCTCCCTGTCCAGGGAAGGTAAGTCCACCTTGCCG
>CAZJDV010000129.1:3749-5092 GCA_964544865.1 uncultured Dehalococcoidia bacterium
CCATGCGGTTGTTGGCGGTGATGGGCCCGTCGATGAACGAGAACCTCTCGGCGGCGCCGTCGTTTCGCGTCAGATACTTCTGCATGACGCCGCTCTTACGCCACCAGTCGAGGATGTCTCGCTCCATGGCGGGAAAATCGACTTTCGAGCTCACCGGCTTGAACATGACTACGCTCCTGTGCTTACTCTCTTGCATGTTACCTTCCCGCCCGAGCGACGATCCACATCTCCATCAGGCCGGGCGTCAGCTCTTTCAGGACCGGCTCGGGGCCCCTGTCACTCCCCAGGCCCGCCAGATACTCCCAGCCGGCCTCCTCGACGAGGGCTTTGAGGTCGTGCAGGCTGTACACGCGGTGGTCGAGCTGCAACCTGAGCTGAAGGCGCATGCCGCCACCCTTGCCCTCGTAGAACTCCCAATCGTTGTGCAGCGTCGACGTCTCCAGGTCCAGCCGGCGGCGCTGCAGGATGCGAATCGCACCGGCCGCATCCACCCCCTGCGGCTCGAAGTTACCCGCCATCCAATCGCGGTTCATCGTCAGGACCACCATGGTCGCGGCCGACGACGACAACGCCCGTAGCTGGGTGAACAACTCCAGGTCCCCATCCCGCCCGTAGTAACCGTTGGACGTAAACATGTCAATCACAGCGTCGAACGGGCCACGCCGCGCCATCAAGTCGCCTACACCTCTCATGTCGCCGACAACGAATTCCGCGTCGAGACCCTCATCGGCCGACCGCTCGCGGGCCTTGCCGATGAACAAAGGCGACAGGTCGACGCCGGTCACCCGGTAGCCCCGCCTGGCCAGGGGTATGGCGAGCCTGCCGGTCCCACAGGCCACGTCCAGCACGCTACCCCCCTCTGGTACACCATACCGCCCGAACAGGTGCGCGAGGATCGCCGCCTCGACCGGGGCTCGCTCCTCCGCAAGCTCCAGGAAGGGCAGGAAAAGCTCCGGCCTCTCCACGAACAGGCGATGCGTCCAGTGCTCTTGGTCCGCCGCGCGTCCGGCCATCATTATCTACCCCCATAAACGACAAAACTCCCATCCCCAAAGGGACGGGAGTCGAAGTTCCCGCGGTACCACCCTCGTTCCCCGGCATGGCGGAATGCCATCGGCCGGGGCGCTCGATACGTCCGACTGGCGTAATCGGACCGCCCATGCTAACGAGGGCGACTCCGGCGGAGCCTACTTGGGTTCTTGTCCTTCCCTCCAAGGGGGAGGATCACGAAGGGGCTGAAGCCCACCCGTTCGGTCCGCGGCTCGGGAGGGATATTCGCCTGGGCGGATCGCGTCTGCTCTCACCGTGCCAGACTCGCTGAGCTACCGCACCCCGCTACTCGT
>CAZJDV010000130.1:0-5084 GCA_964544865.1 uncultured Dehalococcoidia bacterium
CTCTCTCCTTCTCTCGGGTCCTTCAGCCCTCAGATGTGTCCCATTTTCGCTGACCATCTTCACACAAGCAGATCATCATGACCACACACAGCGAGCATATCTTGGGTAGGTTGTTGACTCTGGTTCCAGAAAAGAAGCTTTCCAGCAACGATCTGGCGATCTACGCGTTCGAGAAGGATGAGAAGGGCATTTGCACCGCGAAGGAGCTCGAAGTGACCGACAACGGCATGGTGAAGGGCGGGATCAAGGATTTCTTCGAGTCCGATCTACACGAGTTGGACTGCTATATCAGGGCGCTTCAGACGTCCACATGACTGACAGATTCATACTGGACGAGAATGTCGTCATGTTCGCCCAGCGTGGAGAGAATGAGCGCTATGAGCCAGACGAGACCTGCATGCTGCTCTTTCAACAGATCGTACAGATATGCTACACCATTGTGCTAGACCAGTTTTCGTGGAACAAATACCAAAGCAAACTGAGTTCGCTGGGCCACGCATATCCTGATACAGGCGCCCGTGTGTTGCGCTTGTTGCACAGTGCCGTGCAAATGGCTGGCAAGGTCGATGTCAGGCCGTCGAATGCGGCACTATTCCCAGAGGAATCAGCTATTCCCGCTGGCAGCCAGGACGATGTGGAGATTGTGCGGCTGGCCGTGGAGACGGGTGCCACGCTCGTCACAACCGATAGGCCACTGCGTGCGGACCTACATGATTCCTCAAATGTAGAGACTTATGGCCTCAGGGTGGCGTCGCCTTCGGAAGCCCTGGCGTTGCTGTAGCGTTCCCTCAGCAGCACCAGGTCGAAGCTGCGGCGTGGTCCTTCTTGTGGCGCATCCGCGACTGCGTCGTATGGCTCGAAGCCCGCCTTCTGGAATGCTCTGAGGCTGCGGGAGTTGTGGGTGACGATGTCCAGGCCGAAGATGGCGTCGGCTTGCGCTCGCCGGAAGCCGAACTCGACGAGCAGGCGGATAGCCTCGGTGCCTATGCCGCGGCCCCAGTAGTCCTTCTCGACTATTGTGATGTCGATCCGGCGGCAGTCCTGCCGGGGCGCCCCTTCAGAATCCGCTCCAGGTTCATTTCCTGTAGCCAGCATTCGCCGATTGGCCTGCCAGCGTACTCGATCATGAAGCAATAGGCCTTCGCGGAGATTGTGCGGTGGATGTTCTGGAGCCGCTCAACGGTATAGCCGTCGGGATTGCCCCCAGTGTCGGCGTATTTGGCTACCTCCGGGTCGTTTCACCACTTGTGCACGGCCCCCCAGTCATCCTCGGTCATGGGGCGAAGGACCGTGATTCCTGACGCGAGGGTCACATTGTGTCGGCGAAGGAGACCCATGTTCTACCTCGCAGCTTCCTAGGATCCTAGAACGGTCGGTAGCGGTTGACGATGGGCATGCGGCGGTCGCGGCCGAAGTTGCGTGTGGTCACCTTGATGCCTGGTGGGGCCTGGCGGCGCTTGTACTCGCTGAGGTCCACCAACGTCACGATCTGCCTGACCACCTCTTCGTCGAAGCCCATGCCCACGATGTCGTCGAAGCTCCGGTCGTCCTCGACGTACGCCTCTAGGATGGGGTCCAGCACCGAGTAGGGCGGGAGGCTGTCCTCGTCCTTCTGGCCGGGCCGCAGCTCCGCGCTGGGGAGTTTTTCGATGACACTTCGGGGGATCGGCGGATGGCCGGGCATCGCGTTCCGGTGCTCGGAAAGCCTGTAGACGAGCAGCTTGGGCACGTCCTTGATGACCCCGTATCCGCCCGCCATGTCGCCGTAGATGGTGGCGTAACCCACGGCCATCTCGCTCTTGTTGCCGGTGGTCAGCACCATCCATCCGAACTTGTTCGACAGCGCCATTATCATGATCCCGCGTATGCGCGACTGGAGGTTTTCTTCTGCGGTCCCGGGTTCGGTCCCCTCGAAATGGGGCGCCAGGGCTGCGAGATATGAGGAGAACTCTTCCTCGATGTGGATGGTGCGCAACTCGATTCCCAGGTTGTCCGCGAGTCTCTTCGCGTCGATGATACTGCCCTCGGAGGAGTAGCGGGAGGGCATGGATATGCCGACCACGTTCTCCGGGCCGAGGGCGTCCGCGGCGACGGTCGCCACGAGGCTCGAGTCGATGCCCCCGGACAGTGCGACGAGGACTTTCTCGAACCCGGATTTGCGCACGTAGTCGCGGGTGCCCAGGATGAGGGCGGCGTAGACCTCGCCGACGTCGTCGTAGAGCACGGGCTCGCGTTGTGGCAACGGTGGCCGGAGCCCCGACGGCGGCCCCGATACGGCGACGAGCCTGGATGGGCCGATCTCGTCCAGGCCGCGTGCACGACTATCGCGTGGGCGGGCATCGTCATACACCTGTCCGTCGACGTTCCCTATGTCCAGGTCCACGACAATCAGATCCTCTTCGAATTGGCTTCCTCGGGCGATCACCCGCCCCAGTGGGTCGATCATGACGCTGGCCCCGTCGAAGACCAGCTCGTCCTGGCCGCCCACCATATTGACGTAGGCGACGAATATCCCGTTTCCGGCGGCTCGTGAAGCAAGCATCTGCTCGCGGGGGCCGCGCTTGCCGGCGTGGAACGGGGACGCGCTGATGTTCACGACGATTCGGGCGCCGCCAATACGTTGCACATTCGTAGGGCCGGCCTCGCGCCAGATGTCCTCGCAGACGTTGACCCCAACCGGTGTGCCTGCGAGCACGAAGACAGGACACTCGCGGCCGGCCACAAAGTAGCGCTCCTCGTCGAACACGCCGTAGTTGGGCAGGATAATCTTGTGGTAAGTGCCGACGACCTCGCCGTCGTAGGCGACGACGGCGGCGTTGTGAATATCGGCGTTGGCGTCGGCGAACCCGACGATTACCGCGATACCCCTGGAAGCGTCGGCAACCTCGCGCATCCTGGCTATGTTCGCCTGGACGAACTGAGGCTTGAAAAGTAGGTCCTCGGGCGGATAGCCGGCAATGGCCAGCTCGGGGAATGCGACCAGGTCCGCGCCCAGCGATCGCGCCTCGTCGATGTACTCGATGATCTTGCGGGTATTTCCATCGAGGTCGCCGACGGTGGGATTGGTCTGGGCCATCGCCAGCCGGAAATTACGCATGGTGGTTAAGCCGATACCTACGGGAGTGGGCTGAAAAAAGTATAGCATGGGGCAGGGGATGGGGTACAAGGTACTGGGGGAAGAGACTGGAGGTTGAGCCTGTATCTGCGCCTTTCAGGGGTTGGTGCAGGGGAAGCTCCGCATGTCCGATTAAAAGGCTAAGGCCCGTTTTCTCTGAGAGCCTCGTCGAGGTGTCCCAGCGCGGCCTCGACCTGCGGCTCGTTGTCCCCGATGATGAGCATGATGACCGGACCGATCTGGCCGAGGAAGATGGTCCGCTCCGGCATTACCCACTTGCGGCCCGACTGGCCGACGCTCTCGGAGTTGCCGCCGTCCTGCTGAATCTTGATGCCCGCAAACACCTCGTAGGCCTGAAAGAACTCCCTGCTGTCCTCGAAGCTGTCCCACTCGATGAGGAGGACGAGGACGCGCTCGCCCTCGCCCTCGGGCCCGCTGAGGAGCGAGTACCTGTCGCCGCCCCAACCCTCGGCCGCCTGGATGCCGCCCAGATGGTCTTCCAGGTACGTCTTGATGAGGAATTCGCCCATGGTATTGGATGCGACCAGGGTCCATCCCTTGCCCATCCTGGCCGCCAGATTCGGCACGGTGGTGCGTTGGGGCTCCTCGTCCGCGAAATACTTGTTGAGGTGCAGGATCTGCTCAGTGGACAGCGGCGGCCGCGAGTACGCCTCGTTCACGCCTTCCCAGCCCTTGTCGCCGGTCCCGTAAAGGTCCGCGACGAAGTCTGCGCCGGCGCGTTGCGGGAACAGCGCCGCTGCCTGGATCACCCTCGGCGCCTGCACCAGTTTGTTGTCGGGCAGAGGCTTGCTCAGCTCGGCAAGCTGGTCCTCGGTGAATGTGCTGATATAGCCCCTGGCTACCTGTGACACGTCGCCCTTTATCAGCGCGTCCAGCGCTCTGAGCTCGTCGGAGCTTCCTTGCGTGGCGCGCCTGCGCCTGTCAGCGACGTCGTACAGCCGTTGCTGGACTCCGCCAAAGAAGGCGCTGGCGTAGCCCAGCTCCTCTAATGGGCCAAGGTTCGAGGCGTCGCTCTGCACGTACACCGCCTCGATCCCGTCGTCGAAGAGCGCATAAATCTGTTGGAGCTGGATTCCCGTCAGGATGTCCTCGAGATCGTCGTTCTCACCCATCAGTTACAGGACCTTGTACAACTCCTCCGCCTCGAATAACAGCTGGCGGGTTGAGTCTCTGCGAAGAATCCCCTTGGTGATCGATTCGAGCTGCTGCCTGGTGCGGAACTGGGGTTCGATGGCGAAGTCGTCTATCGACAGGTCACGGAGCCTCAGGACGTTCTCCTCCGCGCGGGTGGTGAGGCCCTCCGGGCGGCCACGGCCTCGGCGAGGCTCATGGCAGGTGCGGACTCGGTGGTAGGGACCGGAGGCGGTGTGGGCTCGGGGGGCAGGCGTGGGCTGGCCGGCCGGGGCGGTTGCGGCCGGGGTCCCGGCCACATCGGTTGAGGACTCACCGCCCGAGAGAGCCAAGAAGGCGGCGATTGCAGCGAACACCACGACCACGCCGCCGCCGATCAGCAGCAACGGAGGTTGGCGTCGGACCTCTGGAGCGGCCACTTCCGGCTCTCCCGACATCGGCTGAGCCCTCGCGGCCGTGCCGGGTCGCTGCCCTGCGGCTTCTGACGGACCGGCTGGGACCGCATCGGCGGTTGCCCCGAGGATCGCCGTCGGCGCATCGTGCGCATCTGGCGGCAGGGCCGCGCCGGTGCCGATGACCTCGGTGTCGGCCCCCTCCGGCCGGGGCGCGGACTCGCCCGCAATTCCTGCGGCGATCGAGAGCGCCTGAATCAGGTCCCTGCCCGACCGGAACCAGTCATTGGGGTCCTTGGCAAGGGCCTTGAGCAGGGTCGCCTCCAGCCTGGGCCCGATGTCGGGATCAATGGAGGTCGGCAGCGGCAGGGGCTGATGAATATGAGCCATCAGCGTCGCCGCCGGCGTATCGGCCCGGAATGTAA
>CAZJDV010000131.1:0-5062 GCA_964544865.1 uncultured Dehalococcoidia bacterium
CGGAACACCGAGTGCGCGAGTACCCGCACCAGTTTTCCGGCGGGATGCGGCAGCGGGTGATGATCGCGATGGCGCTGGCCTGCGACCCGGAGTTACTCATCGCCGACGAGCCGAGCACGGCGCTCGACGTGACCATTCAGGCCCAGATCCTGGAGCTCATGCAGTCGCTCTCCAAAGAGCTGGGCATGGCGCTCTTGATAATCACACACAATCTGGGTGTCATCGCTCGGTACGCCACGAGGGTGCTGGTGATGTATGCGGGAAAAATCATCGAGACCGCCGATGCTCGTTCGATATATGGCGACCCGAGGCATCCGTATACGCTCGGCCTCTTGAACTCGGTGCCGCGGCTTGACGAAGATATGGGCACGAAGCTGCAAGTCATCGAAGGGCTGCCCCCGGAGCTCATAGATATGCCAGAACGCTGTACATTCGCGCCAAGATGCAGGTATGTGATAGACAGGTGTGTCAACGAGTACCCGCCTCTGGCACAGGTCACCGATGGACACAATTCCGCGTGCTGGCGATCGCACGAGCTAGCCGAAATTGGAGTGAGGAACCGCTAAGGAGATTTCATTTGGTCGAGTCAAACGGCAACTCAGAGACTCTGCTGCAAGTCAAAGACCTGAAGATGTACTTCCCGGTCACGTCGGGCATCGTCTTCCAGCGCACGGTCGCCCACATCAAAGCGGTGGACGGCGTCAGCTTCAGCATCAAGAGGGGAGAAACCCTCGGCCTGGTGGGAGAGAGTGGCTGCGGCAAGACAACCGCGGGGCGCTGTATTCTACAGCTCTATAAGCCCACCGGCGGCGACATCTTGTTCGAGGGCGAGCGGCTAAACGACCTTAGCGCGAAAGAGATGATCCCCTTCCGCCGCGAGATGCAGGTCATTTTCCAGGACCCCTACGGCTCATTGAATCCACGCATGACCTGCAGGGACATCATCGGGGAGCCCCTCGTGGTGCACAAGCTCACGTCGAGCAAGGCCGAGTACACCGACAGGGTGGCCGAGCTGCTGACGGTCGTGGGGCTGAACCCATTCATGGGCGACCGCTATCCCCACGAGTTCAGCGGCGGACAGAGGCAGCGGATCGGCATCGCCCGCGCCTTGGCGGTCAATCCCAGTTTCATAGTTTGCGACGAGCCCGTCTCCGCCCTGGACGTGTCTATCCAGGCCCAGGTGATCAACCTGCTGGAGGAACTCCAAGACCAGTTCAACCTGACCTACCTTTTCATCGCCCATGATCTGTCTGTGGTGCGTCACATTAGTGACCGTGTCGCGGTCATGTATCTGGGCCACATCGTAGAGATCGCCGACAAGCAGGAGCTTCACGACAACCCTCTGCACCCCTATACCAGGGCGCTGCTGTCGGCGGTGCCGATACCCGACCCGGCTGCCGAGGCCAAGAGAGAGCGAATCGTGCTGACAGGGGACGTGCCGAGCCCCATGAATCCGCCCGATGGCTGTGTTTTCCACACCCGCTGCCCCGTCGCCATAGACGACTGCCAGCAGGTCATCCCGGAGCTCAGGGAGGTCAGCCCGAACCACTGGGTCGCGTGCATCAGGTCCGACGGTTACGGGTCTTACTAGCGCTCGGTCCACTTGGTTTTGATGGGAAATGTCGTTCTGAGGAGCGCTCCTTCGCATTAGCGCGCGCCGCATGGCCTCAGCCGCCCCAGATTCTTCCCTACTGTCAGGAATGACATTGGTCGAGTCTACACTAACTGAGTACTAGTGTGGAGTCGCGCGTGAACTGAAGCGGCAGCCGTCAATTCGGGGTTCCCAGAGAATTAACCCTCGATGCGGTCCGCCCTGTCGGTCAGCCACTCCAGGTTGAATTGGGCCAGGCGAATCGTCTCGTAGGGACCTTCCACTCCCATCTCGTACAGGCAGCAGAGCGTCATGTCTGGCGCCACTGCCATGTCGGAGTAGGCCGCGGGACCAGTGTACAGCACCTTGGAGGTCGCCCAGGTCTTGCACTCGTCGTAGCTGACCCTGAGCGTCAAATTGTCCCGCGTCGCGCTGTTCAGATTGCCGAACACGATCCGGTTCTTGCCGTGGCTCGTCTCGTCGGTGAATCGGACGATGCTCGCCTGGCAGATGGGGTCGGGCAAGTCGTCCAACTCTATCAGGTCCGACCAGCTTGCCCCACCGTCGTCGCTCCATGCGCAGAGGCGCTTAAGCACCCGGCGCTGGGCGTTGCGGACGGCCATGTACAGCCTGCCGTCCTGGGTCTCCACCAGCTCGCATTCGTTCGACCCGCCCTGGAGAGCTCCTCCGACGTGCCAAGTGGCGCCGTGGTCGTCGCTGTAGATTATGTGCGAGTGCGAGAATGCGGAAAGCACCTACCCCAATCCGAAACCCCCGACTACCTGCGCTAAGCGGAAGGCGGCCGGGGGAGGCTAGAGGGGGGGGGTTGGGGATATGGTTCACACGTATCGCCCACAGGGGCGATTCGACGCGCCTTTACTCGCACTTGTTATAGCCGCACTCCGGGCAGCGCATGCAGCCCTCCTGGTGTACCAGCGTACCCACCGAGCAGTCCGGGCAGCGGACGCCATTGATTGCCCCCCCCTGCCCGTTGCCACCGTTACTTCCATTGGCCTCGTCATGCGCCTCCGCCAGGGCGAACAACGGCGCGGTCGTCGCCTCGGGCTCCCGCGCCGGCCCGGCGACATCGCGAAGGTGCCGGCTCAGGGCCAGCGCCACGCCGTCTGGGGCCGATCTTACCAGTGTCCCTCCATCCCAGGCCGGGCAGCAGGTTATGCCCCGCAGGTCCTCCAGTATCTTGTTGGGATCGATTCCCGACCGCAGGGCCAGCGAGACCAGGCGGGATATCGCCTCTAGCTGCGCCGAGTCACAGCCACCCGACTTACCGAGGGTCGTGAAGACCTCGAAGGGTTCGCCTCTCTGGTCGAAGTTGATGGTCACGTACATGTTGCCGTGGCCCGTGCGCACGCGCTCCGTCACGCCGCTGATGGTGACCGGACGCTCGCGGGGCGCCAGGTGCTGCACCTCAGTCGCGGGCGCGGGGGCGGTTTGCTCCACGTTGTCCTTGCCGCCCTCGCCCACGGTCAGGACCTCCTCGTCGCGGCTCCCCGCGCGGTAGACCGTGATGCCCTTGCACCCGAGCTCCCAGGCCAGCATGTACGCGCCCCTGACGTCTCCGTCCGTCGCGCTATTGGGGAAGTTGATCGTCTTGGATATGGCGGAGTCGACGCTCTCCTGGAACACCGCCTGCATCCGCACGTGCATCTTGGGGGAGATGTCCGCCGAGGTCACGAAGGCCCGCTTGGCCCAGCCGGGTACGTCGTCGCGGTCCTGAAGCGAGCCGCCGTCCGCCAGGAACTCCATCAGTTCCTCGCTGTAGAAGCCACCGTCCCATGCGGCCCGGGCGAAACCCTCGTCCACGTACAGCAGGCTCTCGCCGCCGAGAATGTTGTGCTTGTGATAGCACAGCGCGAACAGCGGCTCGATGCCGCTGGAGCACCCCGCGATCATGGATATGGTGCCCGTGGGCGCCACCGTGAGCCGGCATGCGTTGCGCATCCCCGGCTGCCCCGGCTCGTCGTATACGCTCCCCTTGAAGGCGGGGAACGCGCCGCGGACCTGCGCCAACTCCATCGACATCTTGTCCGCCTCGTCGCGGATGAACCGCATTACGTTGCGGCCCAACTCCAGGCCTTCTTGGGAGTCGTAGGGCACCCGCATCCTGGCGAGCATGTCCGCGAATCCCATCACGCCGATGCCGATCTTCCGCGTGGAATTCGTCATCTGCTTGATCTTTTCCACCGAGTGGCTGTTGGCGTCTATGGCGTTGTCCAGGAAGCGTGTCGCGACACGCGCCGCCTCGCCCAGCCTCTCGTAATCGACCGTCAGCGTACCGTCGATCTCCAAGAGGAACTTGCCAAGATTGATGGAGCCCAGGTTGCACGACTCGTAGGGCAGCAGGGGCTGCTCGCCACAGGGGTTGGTTGCCGTCATGCGGCCCAGGTGCGGCGTCGGGTTGTCGGCGTTCACCGAGTCCAGGAAGATCAGCCCCGGCTCGCCGTTGCGCCAGGCGCCGTTGATGATCTTGTCGAACACCTCGGCGGCATCGACCCGGGCCACGGTCTCGCCCGACTCCGGGTCCCGCAGGTCATAGTCCGCGCCTGCTTTGACCGCCTTCATGAACTCGTGGCTTGCGCCGACGGATATGTTGAAATTGTGGATCAGGCCTTCCTCGTACTTGGCCGTGATGAACTCCATGATGTCCGGGTGGTGCACGTCCATCACCGCCATGTTGGCGCCGTCGCGCTTGCCTCCCTGGGTCACCAGCGTCGAGACGGAGGACAGGTGCCGCAGGACCGCCACCGGCCCGCAGGCCTTGCCGTGGGTCGTCTTGATGGCGGAGCCCTTGGGCCGGATCTTGGACAGGGCGAAGCCCGTGCCGCCGCCGTACTTCTGGACCATGGCCGCTTCCTTGGCCGAGGTCATTATGCTGTCCATGCTGTCGTCCAGCCCGATGACGAAGCACGCCGACAACGTCCCGGCGCCGGTGCCGGCGTTCATCAGGGTAGGGGAGTTGGGGACGAACTCCAGGCGCGACATGGCGCCATAGAAGTCGTCTTCGACCGCCTGAGCGGTCTCATCATCGCCGTGGATGTACTCTGGCTGGGCTATGGCGCGCGCCACCCTGCGAAGCATCCCCGCCGGCGTCTCGACGATCTCGCCCTCGTCGTTCTTGCGAAGGTACCGCTTCCGCAGGACGATCATGGCGTTTTCGGAGACCTCGACCTCGTCAAGGTCTGTCGCGGGCGGGGGCATCGCCGCTGAGGCACTACCGGCCTGATGTGTCTCGTCGGTCTTATCGGTCAGCATTTCTTGGCTCCTGGCAGTGGCTGTCCTGCGTTAATAGTTCATCGGAAAATTGGCGGTCACGACGACAATAAGATATCATAAGCAGAACATGCGGTCTAGGGAGAGGTGGGCGTCGAACGAAGGCAGGACGCCCTTTAACGAGACCCCGGCCGGGGTCTCGTTAAAGGGCGTCCTCTGCGGCGGCGAGGCGCGGTCACAGCG
>CAZJDV010000132.1:0-4842 GCA_964544865.1 uncultured Dehalococcoidia bacterium
CGAGTCGACATGGCTGGAGACTCGGTACACCTACGATCCCGACGAGCTCCTTCACATAGGCGACCATCTGGAGTACGACGTGCACGGAGCGCAGAATGCCGGCGTGCGAAGCGTCTGGCTCAACCGCGACGGCCGCCTTCTCGGCGACGATGACGCTAGGCCGGACTTGCAGGTCTCTTCGCTCTCAGATCTCCCCGCCGCCCTCCTCAGCCTGAGGAATCGCGAATGACCAGACCCTCCAAAGTCCTGGTCATCGGTAGTGGGCCCATCGTTATCGGGCAGGCGGCCGAGTTTGACTACGCCGGCACCCAGGCGTGTAAAGCCCTCCGTGAAGAGGGCGTTACTACAGTGCTGGTCAACTCCAACCCCGCGACGATCATGACCGACGAGGACATCGCCGACGTCGTTTACATCGAGCCCCTCACTGTCGAGGTGATTACCCGGATAATCGCGGCCGAGCGGCCAGACGGACTTCTGGCGACCCTGGGCGGCCAGACCGGGCTGAACCTCGCCGTGGACCTGGCCGAGGCAGGCGTACTCGAGCGTTACGACGTCCGGCTTCTGGGGACGCCCCTGGATGCGATATCCGCCGCCGAGGACCGCGCCCAGTTCCGGCAGTTTGTACTGGGCCTTGAGGAGCCGGTCCCACCGAGCGCTACCGTCTCCTCAATGGAAGAAGCCCGCGCCGCCGCCCACAACCTGGCCCTGCCTCTCGTTGTCCGCCCCGCCTACACGCTAGGCGGCACCGGTGGGGGCATCGGAACGACCCCCGAGGAATTCGAAGCGGTCGTCTCGAGCGGGCTCGCCGCCAGCCCCATACACCAGGTGTTGATCGAGCGCTCTCTGGTGGGCTGGAAGGAGATCGAGTACGAGGTGATGCGCGACGGCGCCGACAACTGCATCACCGTCTGCAACATGGAGAACATCGACCCCATGGGGGTGCACACCGGCGACAGCATCGTCGTCGCACCCAGCCAGACGCTGTCGGACAAAGAGTACCAGATGCTCCGGTCGGCCAGTCTGAAGATTATCCGCGCCCTCGGTATCGAGGGCGGCTGCAACGTCCAGTTCGCCCTCGAACCCGGAGACGTCGTGGCCAGGTCGCTCCCCGGTGGCGGCCGTGCCGAGAGCCCATACTACGTCATCGAGGTCAACCCCAGGGTAAGCCGCAGCTCGGCGCTGGCCTCCAAAGCGACAGGCTACCCAATCGCAAGGGTGGCGGCGAAGATCGCGGTTGGGAAGCGTCTCGACGAGATACCGAACGCCGTTACACGGAAGACCGTGGCCGCCTTCGAGCCGGCCCTGGACTACTGTGTCGTCAAGGTACCTCGATGGCCCTTCGACAAGTTCCCCCGCGGCGACCGGACTATCGGAACGCAGATGAAGGCCACCGGCGAGGTCATGGCCATCGACCGCTCTTTCGAAGCCGCCTTCCAGAAGGCCGTGCGCTCGCTGGAGATCACGAATCGCGACATCCTGTGGGAGGACTCCGAGTGGACCGAAAACCGGGGGGCGGGACGGCCGCTGCATCCCAACGACGAGCGGCTGTGGGCCCTTCTCTCGTCCCTTCGGAGCGGTACGCCGGCCGACGACCTTTCGCGGCTTACAGGCATCGACCCCTGGTTCGTCCGCGCCTTCGGCAACATCGTTGCCATGGAGGGCCGTCTGCTGCGCGAGGCGCTGTCGCCCGATCTGCTCCGGGAGGCGAAGCGACTGGGGTTTCCCGACGAGAAGCTCGGTGTTCTCACGGACAGGGCCGGCGAGGAGGTGCGTAGGCTCAGGCAACAGTGGGGCATCATGCCTGTCTTCAAGATGGTCGACACGTGCGCCGCTGAGTTCGAGGCGGAGACGCCATACTTCTACAGCACGTATGAGCAGGAGAACGAAGCGGAACCGCTGCCGGGCGCCAAGGCCATCGTCGTCGGCAGCGGGCCGATTCGCATCGGCCAGGGCATCGAGTTCGACTACTGCTCGGTGCACGCAGCCTGGGCGCTGCAGGCCGAGGGGATCAAGAGCGTGCTCGTCAACTCGAACCCCGAGACGGTCTCGACGGACTTCGATACCAGCGATCGGCTCTATTTTGAACCGCTGGACGAAGAGAGCCTGCGAGACATTATCGAGAACGAGGCGCTTGTGGAGCAGGGCGAAGATGCCGTGGTCCCACCCACGGTGGTGCAGTTCGGCGGGCAGACCGCCATAAATCTCTCCCAGGCGCTCGCCCAGGCGGACATGCCCATCCTGGGATCGACGGCCGAGTCTATCGACACAGCATCGGACAGGCATCTCTTCGAGGAGTTCCTGGCCCGGGCAGGCATTCCCAATCCGCCGGGCGCAGCCGTGTCGGACCTCGAGCAGGCCCTGCATGTCGCACAAGCCGTCGGGTATCCGATCCTCGTACGGCCCAGCTACGTCCTGGGCGGCCGCGCGATGGAGATCGTGCAGAACGCCACCGAGCTTGTCAGGTTCATGTCCGAAGCTCTGGCCGCGGGCGAGGGTCGCCGTGTCCTGATAGACAAATATTTCGAGGGTCGAGAGGTGGAGGTCGACGCCGTCTGCGACGGTGAGACAGTCTTGATCCCGGGCATCATGGAGCATGTCGAACGGGCCGGCGTCCACAGCGGCGATTCCATGGCCCTCTACCCGGGCCTGACGCTGACCGAAGACGAGGTCGACACCCTCGTCGACTACACGACCCGCATCGGCCTGGCACTCAACGTCAGGGGGCTGATGAACATCCAGTTTGTCGTGGTGGGGGGCCCGGCCTACCGCAGGCCTGGGGCTTCCGATGGCGGTTCGGCACAACAGACTCAAGTCTTCGTGCTCGAGGTCAACCCCCGATCCAGCCGCACGATCCCGTTTATTTCGAAGGTCACAGGGGTCCCGATGGTCCAGTTGGCGGTTAACGCGATGCTGGGCAAGACCATCAGGTCGCAGGGATATCCAGGCGGCCTGTGGAAAAAGCAGAAGCTGGTCGGCGTCAAGGCCCCCGTGTTCTCGATGTCCAAGCTGGCCGGGGTCGACACCTACCTGGGTCCCGAGATGAAGTCCACCGGCGAAGTCATGGGCATCGATCACGAGTTCCGCCCTGCCGTCCTGAAGGCACTAATGGCCGCGGGCCTCGCCCTGCCCAAGAAAGGGTCGATCCTCCTCAGCATCGCGGACCGGCACAAAGCCGAAGCAGTATCGATGTTCAAGGACCTCGCCCTCGCCGATTACAAGCTCTATGCGACGGAGGGGACGGCGGTTTTGATCGAGGGTCTTGGGCTGCCGGTCGTGGCCATCACCAAGCGGCTGAGCGAAGGACATCCCAACGTCGTCGACGTCATCGAAGACGGGACAGTCGATGCCGTCGTAAACACCGTCACAGGCGACCGCGAGGCCCTGCAGGACGGGTTCGCCATCAGGCGCGCCGCCGTGGAGCGCCGGATCCCCTGCTTCACCTCGCTGGACACCGCGAGGGCCGCCGCCGACAGCCTCTCGAGCGGCGCAGACGCCTACAGCGTCAAGCCGCTTTCAGCGTACCGGGCTCAAACATAGGGCCGCCGCCGGCTACAGCCAGCGGTTTCTGAACGAAAGCGCCAGCCCCACAAAGAGGACTGCTGCTAGACCCGCCATCCAGTCCCAGTGTATGGCGCGGCCCAGGAGCGGGTTAACCGTGGCGCTAACGACGGCTGCCGCCACGACAATTACAGTTGCCCCGACGACCGAAGTCGTCCAGGGCCTCTTGCCAGCCGTCGGCCGCCGCGCAGCGTTCTTCATCTCGTTTCCCTCGCTCACGACTTTCGATGCACGGTATCGACACAGGGATGCCGGGAATCTGTCCGGCGCGGAAGGGCTCTCGGTGGGGTCTTGCCGATTCTCCGACCGGCCCGGACCCCTGTTGGCAACTCGACCTTTTCTGTGGGTAAGTGCCGTTTCATGTGGGCCCCCTCGCGCCGAACACCAGCCACCCCACAACACCCGCCGCGAGGCCTCAGTGGTTCCCTAGGAAACTAGCTGAGGGGACGGGACTATTCGGTAGTCGCTATTCCTGAATCCCGATGCCGGCCCACGAGCGCGGCGCTGAAGCGGTCTAGCGTCCTCCGCCCGTCTACTTCGGCGTGCATCCGAATGCCCTACATCGAACATTGCTCTCAAATTCACGCCGTCAATGGCTTGCCATCCAACCAAAAGGGCGTGCTAGAATTCGCCGCGTGCATCGGCGGCCCCACCTCGGCAACGGCCTCCTCAGGCCAGATCGAAAGCGGGCCTTCATCCACAACTTCCACAACAGGTGGTGCCTGAGCCAATGAAGCGAGAAGAGCCCTACCATCTCTGGCAGGCCGCCCTTGGCCAACTTCAAATGAAGGTCAGCCGCCCCATCTACGAGACGTGGCTGAAAGACACTGCGGGCGTATCCTGCGACGACGGCGTGTTCGTGGTCAGTGCGCCCGACGTGTTCGTAGCCGAGATGCTTGAGCACCGAATGTACGAGCTCATCTCGGAGACCCTCCAAGGGATGGTCCCAAGCGATGTGGATATCCGCTTCCAGGTCGCTCGTAGTCCGGCATATGCCGAACAGCAAGCGCTTGTCCTGGAGCCCACGTCTGCGGTCGCCACGGCTGTTGCCGAGAGGCCAGAAGACGACGCTTCATCCAAGAATGGCTCAGCACCCCAGCCTGTCGCCCAGCCGGCGAGGCTGGCCCCCCACGCCTCCTCTCTCAACCCCAAGTACACCTTCGAAACGTTCATCATTGGCAACTCGAACCAGCTCGCCCACGCTGCAGCACTTGCCGTATCCGAGCGTCCCGCCATTACTTACAACCCCCTGTTCCTCTACTCGGGCGTGGGGTTGGGCAAGAC
>CAZJDV010000133.1:0-2783 GCA_964544865.1 uncultured Dehalococcoidia bacterium
CAGCGTAGCCGCGACACGGAGCCGCGGTTCTCTCCGGACGGGAGCGACCTCGCCTTCGTCCGGCCCGACGAACAGGGGCGCAAGCAGCTCTGGACTATCCCTTTGGACCGGGGTGAGGCGCGCCGGATAACCGACGTGCCGGGCGGCGTGAGCGACCACGCCTGGTCCCCGGACTCCCGTTACATGGCATTCGTGTCCCATGTCGCACCGGAGTCCTCTCCCGCGACGAAACCGGGGACTGCGGAAACGCCTCAAGTGCGCATCGCAAATCGGATCCGATACCGAGCGGACGGCGCGGGTTGGCGGGGCGACGCCTTCCACCACCTGTTCATCGTCGACGTGGAGACCGGCGAGAACCGGCAGATCACCGGCAGTGAGGCCGACGACGCGTCGCCGGTCTGGTCGCCAGACGGAGCCAGGATCGCCTTTATTTCGGACCGGAGCGAGGCGCGGGACATCTCCTGGAACGCCGAGGTCTACGTCGTCGATGTCGAGGGAGGCGAGCCCAGGGAGTGGTCCCAGGGCCTGCACTGCTTCAGCCAGTACCCGCTCGGCGGCGCCGTGGCCTGGTCGCCGGACGGTACGAAGCTGGCCGTGATCGGCACTGACGACGACGACCTTGGCGACCCGCGGCAGGCCTGGCTGTTCGTGGTTGAGCCGGGGAGCGCGCCGCTGCGCCTTACCGACGGGTCGTATACGCCGGTCCTGCCCGCAAGGGAGCTGCGCTGGACCGCCGGTGGTCGCATCATATTCCTGGGGGACCGGCGGGGCGAGTCGTTCCTGTGCCAGGTCCCCGCCGCGGGCGGCGAGCTCAAGACCGTCCAGGGTGGAGGCGCTCAGTACTCCGCCCTGGCGCTGGACGCGACGGCCGGCAAGGCGGTGGTCGTGGAGACGCCGCCGGCATCGGCGGGGGACCTGCAACTCATCGACGTTGCGACAGGGGAGAGGACTCGGCTGACCCATTCGAACGAGGAGTATTTTCGCGCGCATCCGGTGGCTGATCTCACCAAGTTCACGATCACTCGGGGCGGCCTGGTGATCGAGTCGCGAGTGCTGCTGCCGCCGGGAGTTGACCGGTCGCGCCGCCATCCACTGATAGTGGACATCCACGGTGGACCCAACGGGAGGTTCTGGGACACTTTCAACACGGTCCAGCAGGTCCTGGCCACGGCGGGCTACATCGTGCTGGCGGTGAACCCGAGGGGCTCGTCGTCGTACGGCCCGGAATTCGCGAATGCCGTGCTCGGGGACTGGGGCGGCGAGGACTACCTTGACATCATGGCCGCGGTGCACGAGGTCTGCTCCCGGGACTACGTAGATGTCGATCGGCTAGGGCTCCACGGATACAGCTACGGTGGCTTCATGAGTAGCTGGATCGTGGGACACGACACGCGGTTCGGTGCGGCGGTGGTGGGAGCGCCGGTCATTAATCTGGTTAGCATGTACGGCATGTCCGACATAGGCGTCAGCTTCGGGGAGCCCCAGTTTGGCGGAACGCTCAATAACGCCTTCGACGCCTTCGTCGAGCGCTCGCCGCTGTCCTACGCCACCAACGTGGAGACACCTGTGCTGCTCCTGCACGGCGAGGAGGACAACCGCTGTCCCATCGGCCAGAGCGAGGAGTACTTCGTGTCGCTCAAGAGGCTCGGTAAGGAGGTGGAGTTCGTGCGATTCCCTGGCTCGTCCCACTCTCTGGTCAGGAGCGGCCACCCGAAGATGCGTGAAGAATACCTGGCCCGCACGCTGGCCTGGTTCGACAAACACCTAGTCCCCAGTCCCTAGGCGCCAGATCCTGCTTTGACCCTGCTTCCCGCAGGCTGTACGCTTACGTGGATGACCAACCTGGCCGCCATTCTCGAAACAAAGCTGCCCACCGAGCAGCATCGTCTCCTGCGCGAC
Source organism: uncultured Dehalococcoidia bacterium (assembly GCA_964544865.1). GTDB lineage: Bacteria > Chloroflexota > Dehalococcoidia > Lucifugimonadales > CAJWER01 > CAZJDV01. The sequence continues at coordinate 1,900 of CAZJDV010000133.1, forward strand.
GCGGGCGCGGCCGCAGCGGACATGAGCGCCGAGTTGTTCCTTGTCGGTGGGACGGTCCGGGACATGCTGGCCGGCCGACCGACCGTCGATCTCGACCTGGCCGCCGCCGGGGGCCCGGACGATCTTCCGTACCTGCTGGCCGGCCGGCTCGGAGGAGAGGTGGTGGCGAGCTCCCAGTTCGGGACAGCCAAGCTGCGGGCCGGCGGCATCGATTTGGACCTTGCGGCAGCGAGAACGGAGACCTATGCCTATCCAGGCGCCCTCCCCACGGTGGCGCCGGGCGGCATCGACCGGGACCTAGCCCGAAGGGATTTCTCCATCAACGCCATGGCGGTCTCGTTGGGAGCGGAGACCTGGGGGGAGTTGCTGGACCCATTCGAAGGGCGCCGGGACATGGACCGCGGCGTTGTCCGGGTCCTGCACGAAGGGAGCTTCACCGACGACGCGACGCGGATTCTCCGGGCCGTCCGGTATGCGGGTCGAATGGGGTTTCGGATGGAGGGGGGGACGGAGCGGCTCCTTAAGAGGGAGCTGGCACGGCTGGACGGCATCGGCGGCGACCGGGTCCGTCGCGAGCTTGCGCGGGTTTTCGCCGAGGAGCGGGCGGTGGCAATCCTCAGGTCGGCGCGGGCGCTCGGTGTCCTGGCCGCGGTCCACCCGTCCCTCGAATTCAACGCCGCAGCGGTGCGGACGCGATTGGCGGCGTTGAATGAGAGACTGCCATTGACGGGTCCCTGGCTGCTCGCGGTGCTCGTATTCAAGAGCGGGAAGACCGGACGGGACGGCGTCGCCAAACGGCTGAACCTGGACTCGAGCTGGTCCGGCGTGGTGCGGGACGTGGGTTCGGTCAGGGAAGCGTTGCCGCGATTGGGAAGGGCGACCGT
>CAZJDV010000133.1:2793-4675 GCA_964544865.1 uncultured Dehalococcoidia bacterium
GACCGTCCGGCGGAGCGAGGTACGCGCACTGCTCCACCATCTCGACCCGGCGTCTATCGTCGGCTGCGCCGTAGCGGTGGAGGATGCGCAGGCCGGGGAACAATTGGAGCTGTATCTGACCGAGCTGCGCCAGGCGAGGCCGCTCCTGGACGGCGACGACGTCATGGCGCTCGGTGTGGTCGAGGGGCCCCGGGTGGGGGAGATACTGTCCGCGCTGCTGGACGCTCGGCTGGACGGCCTGGTCTCCACCAGGGAGGACGAGGAAAGTCTGGTGCGAACGCGAGTCGAGGGCAATTCGTGAGGCTGGCCGCCCTGCGCTAGAACGCACGCCGCGTGACCTACGCGGTGAGAACGGGGGCCGGATCCTAGCCCAGTGACACCCTGGGTGCGAGGCGGGGGTCGGTCATGGCGGCGGGGTCGAGGATCTTGTCGAGCGCGGCGTCGGAGAGGTCGGTGCTTCGGCTTGCCACCTCCCTGATGCTCTCGCCGGTCGCCTGGGCTTCCTTCGCGATGGCGGCGGCCTTGTCGTACCCGATGTGGGGCACGAGGGTGGTGACTATCGCGAGACCGTTGTCCACCATCTGAGGGCCCCGCTTCGTCGCGATGAGACCGCGGATGCACTGGGTGGCCAGATTGCCGGCCGAAGAGGCGAGGATGTCGATGGACTCCAGCAGGTTGTGGGCGGCTACCGGCATCATCACGTTGATCTCGAAATTGCCGGACTGTCCGGCTATGGCGATGGTGGCGTCGTTGCCGATGACCTGGGCGGCGACCTGGCAGACCGACTCGGGAATGACCGGATTGACCTTGCCCGGCATTATGGAGCTTCCCGGCTGGACCTCCGGCAGGTCGATCTCGCCGATGCCGCCGCGGGGTCCGGAACCCAGCCAACGCAGGTCGTTGCTTATCTTCATGAGGCTGACGGCCACGGTCTTAAGGGTGCCGCTGCACTCCACGATGTCGTCCAGGCTGTTCTGGGCCTGGAAGTGATTGTCGGTCTCGCGAATCGGCGCATCTACTGTTTCGGATAGCCTGGCGCAGACACGCAGCGCGAACTCGGGGTGCGTGTTGACGCCTGTGCCGACCGCCGTCCCACCTAGCGCGACCTCGGACAGGCCGGTGATGGCGTGGCGCAGTCTCTTGATCCCGCGCTCGACCTGCCCCGCGTGCCCCTTGAGCTCCTGCCCGAGCCGTATCGGCGTTGCGTCCTGCAAGTGGGTCCGGCCGGTCTTGACGACGGGCATGAACTCCTCGGCCTTATTTTCAAGCTCAGATTGGAGGTGTGCCAGCGCCGGTATCAGCACGGACGTGATGGTGTTGACGGCGGCGAGATGGATAGCCGTTGGGATGACGTCGTTGGAGGACTGGCCGACGTTGACATGGTCGTTGGGGTGCACTGGGTCGCGGGAGCCAAGCTCGCCGCCAAGGATCTCGATGGCGCGGTTCGATATTACCTCGTTGGCGTTCATGTTGGTGGAGGTGCCGGAGCCGGTCTGGAATATGTCCAGCACGAAGTGGTCGTCCAGCTTGCCGTCCACCACCTCCTGGGCGGCCTCTACGATGGGCTTGGCCAGCTCGCCGTCGAGAAGCTCGAGCTCCGCGTTCACCTCTGCCGCGGCCAGCTTGACCTGTCCCAGGGCCTGAATGAACGAGCGGGGAAACCGGAGTCCGCTGATTGGAAAATTCAGGACGGCTCGCATTGTCTGGGCCCCGTAGTAGGCATCGGCCGGCACCTGGAGTTCGCCCATAGAATCGCGCTCGATACGCACGTTGTTTTCTTCTTCCATGACTTCTCCTTGATTCAGCTATGTGCACCTGGTGCCGCTGCAACGGTTTTTGAGACCGTAGGCAGGGAAGGGCGCGGCGCCATTTATCTCCAGGG
>CAZJDV010000134.1:0-4576 GCA_964544865.1 uncultured Dehalococcoidia bacterium
AGCTGGAGCGCTATCACCAGAGCATCAAGCGGGACGTCAACCAGGTCCCCTACGAATTGCCATCCGATCTCGAGGCAGCCATCGCAGCCTTTGTCACCTACTACAACTACTCGCGCTATCACATGGCGCTGAACAATGTCACTCCGGCTGACGTGCTCAACGGCAGGCGCGAGCAGATCCTCGAACGCAGGAAGGAGGTGCAGCTACAGACGATCGATAAGCGCAGACGCTACAACCGGACCGTCAAGGAACTCAGCGCTGGCTCTCCATAACGACAATTCTCTCGGGTCCCGATCTGTCCCAATGTTGCTGATTGACAACACTCAGGGGTTCTCCCAACCGGTGGGCGAGGAGGGTTAAGTCCGCCCCTGCCCGTGGCTTCTTTACCGCAGTTTAACCGCTCTGACCCGGTGGTTGAAGTGGTCGCTGATGAGCAGGATGTCGTCGCCGTACAGCGTCAGGCCGTGAGGCTGGTTGAGGCCGGCCTCGGTAGCCGGGCCGCCGTCACCGGCGTAGCCAGGCGTGTCGGTGCCCGCCACCGTCTCCAGCGTCCCGTCGGCTGCCACACGGCGGACGCGGTTGTTCTGCGTGTCCGACACGTACACCACGCCGTCCGCGGTGACGGCCAGGCCGTAGGGATAGTCCAGCCGGGATCCCGTCGCCGGCGTCACGTCGGGCGAAAAGCCCGCCTCGCCGGTTCCGACGACCGTGGATATGACGCCGTCCGCGTCCACTTTTCGGACGACGTGATGGTCACAGTCCGAAAAATAGAGGTTGCCGACGCCGTCGAACCGTATCGCCGTCGGGTTTCCTATCCGGGCTTCGGTCGCCGGACCGCCGTCACCTGAGTAGCCGTTCATTCCGGTACCGGCCACCGTATCGATGATGCCGGTCGCCTTATCGATCTTGCGAATGCGGCCTACGCCGTCCCCGATGTAGACGTCGCCGTCGGGCCCGTGGGCCACGGCCCCAACACGCATCAGGTTGGCGTTGAGGGCCGGGCCGCCGTCGCCCTTGTCCCACATGAACGCCGCGCCGGCCACGCCCCTGATGACACCGTCCTCGTCTACTCGCCGCACGTGTCCGTGCCGTGTGTCAGCGATCAGCGCGCGGCCCGTCGAGTCCACCGATACGTCGTTCGGGTTACCCAGGTACGCCTCGACGGCGGGCCCGCCGTCTCCCCCGTAGGCCCGCGCCCCGATGCCGGCCACCGTGCGGATGGTGCCCGTCTCGGCGTCGATGGCGCGGATGCGCTGGCTCCACACGTCGGCGAAGTAAACGTCGCCGTCAGGCGCGACGCAGATGCCGCCCGGGCCGGTCAGGAACGCCTGGGTGGCGTGCTCGCCGTCGTGAATAGACGTCCCGCCCAGGACCGTCGTCACGATGCCTGTCTCGCCGTCGATGCGCCGGACCCGCCCACCGCAGTCGCTGTAGAACACCGTGCCGTCGGGGTCGGCCCACATACCGACCTCGCACGAGTTGCACTCCGTCTCGGTGCCCGGCACGCCCTCGTCTCCCATGCCCGGCACCCCCGTCCCAGCCAGGGTCGACACGATGCCCGTCTTCGCGTCGACCCTGCGGACCCGGAAGCCGTACTTCTCGCCGACGTACATGTTGTCGTGTACGTCGAAATTGAGGGCGTCGGGCATCAGGATGCTCGCCTCGGTGGCAGGACCGCCGTCGCCGTTGGACGCCCGCTGCCCGTTGCCAAACACCGTCGTAACGATGCCCGTCTCCATGTCGATCTTTCGTATGCGGTCATTGGAGTTGTCGCAGACGTACAGATCGCCCTTCGAGTCGAAGGCCAGATGCTCGGGGTGATTGAAGCCTGCCTCCTCCTTCGGCCCGCCGTCACCGGAATACCCTCCCAGGCTCAGACCCTGGCCAACGTACGGCCTGGTGTCGCCACGCTCAGACGGGTAGTGTCGCGCCTGGTGGCCCGCGAAAAGCTCGACGATGCTCGTCTTGGCGTCAATGCGCCGGATGTTGTTCGTCCACTCGCTCGACAGGTAGATGTCGCCGTTCTCCGCGACCGCGATGCCGCAGTGGGTGTCCATCTCGGCGTCGACAGCAAGCCCGCCGTCGCCGCCGCGTCCCGTCTTGCCCGAGCCGGCGATCCGGGTGATGATGCCCGTCTCGCGGTCGATCCTGCGGTAGGTGTTGTTGCGGAGGTCGTTGACGAAAAGGTTGCCCTCTCGGTCCACCGTCAGGTCGTGAGGATTGTTCAACCGGGCATCCTTGGCGGGGCCGCCGTCGCCGCTATTGCCGGGCACCCCGTCGCCGGCAAAGCGATGTAGCATCCCCTCGCCGTCGATGCGCCAGAGGCAGTGGCCGTGGTAGTCGGCGACGATCATGTCGCCCTTCGGCAGACGAACGATGCCCAATGGCCAACCGGCGTCCGCTTCTTTCGCAAGGATGCCGGCCCGAAGGCCCACCCCCGCGATTGTGGTAATCGTCCCGGCGCTCAGGCGGTCAAACGTGTCCAGTAAGCTCAAAGTACCCCTCCTGTGCGCTGTGACCATAACGGCGTTCGCTCTGAAGCCCGGCCAGTATATAAGAACCCTCATCACGTTGGGGGATGCGCGCATAGGAAAAATGGCCCACCTCACACCGTCAGGTTGTACATACCAACCTGGACAATTCGTCCGATGCGCGGGCCGGCTGTCACGAAGGACAATGTCCTGGAAGGCCTATGCATCCCCAGGAGGCGTCGAGATGAAACCACAGCCGCAAATGGGAACCAACAGTGAGGGTGCCCTAGGCCAGCGGATGGCGATCACCAACCCAACGGCATCTCAAACCTTGTTTTTCTTCGACGGCGCTTTTAGAACATGGGTCGAGGTTGAACAGCGGGGGCAACTTAACAGCCCGATCACCGCTACCACGGGGTATCTAACCGACAGCGGGAGCCACTAACGACGCCGCTATCGTCGGTGGTAGCCGATGGGCATGATGGGAAAATCGCCCGTCTTCAACCGCCGAGAAAAAACGGCGTGAAGGAGTGGAATACTCGACCAAAGAAGCGGAGAGGGCGTCTCCCTCGATGGGAGAATTGGAACCTGCACTGGGCGTGCCGAAGTGTCAGGGTGAGAGACTGCCGTCCGGGGACCGGCCGTGCTGAAGGTGACTAGACCCTAACCGCGACGATGTCGAGCCAGTTGCGAGGGATGTGGTCGACCTTCATCTCCTCGAAGGCCTCCTTGGCCCCGGCCTTCAGCGAGGCGCTCGCCTTGTCGAACGGTACACCGGGCATCGTACCTTCGATGAAGTCCTCGAAGGTGCTGATGTCAATGAACCCCTGGAGCGTGAACTCCACGGTGTCAATCTTCTGCTCGGTGATTTGGAATCCGTGCTCCTCGAGCAGGGCACGGTACTCGTCGGGCGTGAGCTGCTTTCGGGCTTCGACCTTGTCCGATCTCGACGGCGACAGGCCGTACTCCCGCCGAAGGTAGCGGCTCGCCTTGAGCATCCACTTGCGGTAGAAGGCCAGCGTCTCGAGGGGATGGGCGCCTTCGAAGAAGGTGGTGTTGAACGCCAACTTGCCCCCCGGCTTCAGGGCCTTCGAGATGTCCGTCAGCAACACGTCCTTGTCCGGAACGTAGTGGATGGCGTTGCAGAAAATGACGGTGTCGACCGACTCCTTGACCACTTCCGAGAACTGCTCCATCTGGCTCTGGACGAACTGGATGGCCGAGTCACGCACGTCCTTCAGGTCGTCCATGGCCTGTTTCAGCGCGGAGGCCGAGTGGTCGATGCCGATTACAGCGGTATTCCTGGCGTTTCGGAGCCGCTCCGCGATCAGCCGCGTCACCGCTCCGGTCCCGCAGGCCAGATCGACGATACGCTGGCCGGGTCCGACGCCCACCATATCGACCAGCCGGGCGTTCTGTTCGCTATAGAAGGGGTTGCTGGCGAACCTTTTGAAGCCGAAGTTCTCGGTAGTCATATCGCTGGCCTCTCGGCTGGCTGCTTTCGGTTCTTGCTGGGTCGCCGCTGACATTCATACTAGCATGCGTTCAAGCAGCAAGTCTATGTTTGCGGTACCTACGGCAAAGGCGGCAAGACTCCGGATGCCCGCCTCCGCTCTGTCAGGAACCTATCAGGCTTTCGACGGTGTGGCGTCAGGTGATCTGTTTTGAAGTCCATAGAATCGCGGCAGGTGACAAGTACGAGGCTCGGAGGTCAGATAGTCATGATGGATCTCAAAGGCTGTCCAAGATGTAACGGCGCCGTCCTGGTATCGGATCCCTCCGCCGATGGCGCTGTCTGTGTCAATTGCGGCTGGCGTCGGTCCGACGTCTCCTCAGAGGTCATGGCCCAGGTGGTCGCACATCTTGGTAAGCCCTACATGGAAGACCGCTATTCACATAGTCGCATAGGAACCGGAAAGCCGCCGCTGAGTGGTTGGGATAGGCTAAAATATCGCAGAGAGCTAGAATAGAGCGGCCGGACCGTCTAGGCTGGAGGCCTTGACAGAACCCGACTTTCCCCGCCGTCTGCATGACGACGGGCGGCTCTATGCCGATCAGTAGCCCGGCGCTCTGATGCACGCCACCCAGTGGCCTTCACTCACCTC
>CAZJDV010000135.1:0-4563 GCA_964544865.1 uncultured Dehalococcoidia bacterium
GCGGTTGGGCAAAACGCGTTTGCGCCAGAAAAGGTAGGAAGACCAGAGCGCGCCGCCAACCAGTGCCACCACCCCGTAGATATTAAAGAACGGCGTCGCCAGCCGGATGGTTGCGCCCGCGCGCGCAGGTGGCATGATGCTGCTGTATTGCTCACTGATGGGCATTGTGCTAGCGAATCGGGTTTCGTCCAGAAAAGGCATCACCCGCAACATCAGCACCAGCGCGGCTAGGCTTCCCAGCAGCAGCAGCGCCGTCAAGAGAAGCACGCGTCTGCGCGAGAAAAGCAGGTAGAGTGTGCCCTGCCCGATCCAGGCGGCGTTTAGGGCCGCGCCGAAAAAATACCAACTGAAGAACGCCCAACGATTCCAGGCAAGCGTCAGATATGCCTCCGCGAAACTGGCGATGCTGAACATCAACAACCCGATGCCCCAGAACAGGAAATGCAATGATCGGCGCACGAAAAAGCGCCGCAACACCATGACGCAAAAAACCAGCATCATTGCGGTTGAAAGGAATGGCAGCAGCGTGTTTACCGTCATCACAAACCCACTAATTGTCAGCGCGCCACGGGCACAACACCGAAGACCACCCCGAGTGCCAGTATAACAAGCACGGCGAGCACAATTCCGAGCGAAAAGAGCAGAATCGGAATCACCTTCCCGAAAAACACTGAATCTGCGGGCATGCGCGAGCCAAGCGGTTTTGATTTGCGCGGCATTGTCGGTCCCGGTTCACTGGTCACGCTGGCCGCTGTGACGCCGGGGCCCTCAGGCGTGGATTATTTCTCCCGCCAACCCATGTGCTGCTTCCATTACCGCTTCTGATAGCGTCGGATGGGCATGTATGTTGCGGGCGATTTCTGCCCCGGTCAGTTCCATGTTGTGAGCCAGGGTCAATTCGGGCAGCAGCTCGGTCACCTGCGGGCCAATCAGGTGTGCGCCGAGGATTTCGCCGTACCTGGCGTCGCTCACAACCTTGACCCAGCCGCCGTAATCTCCCAGCCCCAGCGCTTTGCAGTTTGCGCGGAAATCGAAGCGCGCGGTCTTCACCTCGTATCCGGCCTCTCGGGCCTCGGCCTCGCTGTAGCCGAAGGAGGCCACCTCGGGGTGGCAGTAAGTGGCGCGCGGCATCGTTTTGTAATCTAACTCAATGGTTGGTTCCCCAGCCATGGTCTCGGCGGCAACTACGCCCTGCGCCGAGGCCACGTGCGCTAGCTGCAATTTGCCGGTCACGTCACCGACAGCGAAAACGCCCGCTACGCTGGTACGCATGCCGGCATCTACCTTGACAAAGCCACCTTCATCACGCTCCATGCCCAGTGCACTCAACCCGAGGTTTTCGCTATTGGGTGCAAAACCGACCGCCACCAGCGCTTGCTCGGCCGTTACAGTGTGCACGCCACTCTCTGTTGACACCGCGACCTCCACGTTCTGGGCGCCCCTCTGCAGCCGCTTGACTTTCGCGCCGGCGAGCACCTCGATGCCCCTTTTTTTGAACGCGCGCGTCAATTCGGCGCTCACCTGCTCGTCTTCCAGTGGAAGGATGCGCGGCAGCATCTCAACGAGAGTGACCTGGCTGCCGTACGCACTCCAGATTGTGGCGAACTCCACCCCGATTGCCCCCCCGCCAACAACGACCACTGATGCGGGCACGTGCTCTTGCAGGATTGCCTCTCGGTAGGTGAGCACGCGATCTCCGTCTGCGCTGAGAGCGGCCGGGCCTGCCGCGCGTGCGCCGGTGGCGACCACAATGTTGCCGGCGGTCAGAGTGCTCACCGCGCGGTCTGTGCCGGTGACCTCAACGGATGAGTTCGACGTCAACCGTGCTGCGCCCTTGTGTACGGCGATGTCGTTTTTCTTCATCAGGAAGGCGATGCCCTTTGTCATTCGTTGCGCCACCCGGCGCGAGCGTTTGACGGCCACGCCGTAATCGAGTTGTAAATTCTCGCAAGAAAAGCCGAACTCGCCGCCCCGATGGCGGAGCATGTGAGCGATCTCCGCGTTGCGCAGCAATGACTTGCTGGGAACGCAGCCCACATTAAGGCAGATACCTCCGAGCCATTCTTTGTCCACGATGGCGACCTTCTGTCCCAGCTGGCTGGCGCGAATGGCGCACACGTACCCGCCCGGGCCGGCGCCGATTATGATTAAGTCGTAGTGCATGCTAGCTCTGGTCCTCCAATGTTTCCTTCACCGTCACCAGAAACGCATCGGCGATTGCCCCGTCAACGATGCGGTGGTCGAAGGTTAATGTCAGATACGCCATCGGGCGCGCCACCACCGCATCCTTCTCCACGACCGGTCGCCGTTGGACTGCGCCGACCCCCATGATGGCGCACTGCGGCTGGTTGATTATCGCAGTGGCCAGCAGTGAGCCGGAAACACCGTGGTTGGTAATCGTGAAAGTGCCGTCCTGCACCTCGTCGGGTTGGAGTTTCCGCGCCCGTGCCCGCGCCACCAGGTCATTCAATTCGCGGGCGGTCTCCGAGAGGAATTTTCCGGCGGCGTTCTTGATGACCGGCACGATCAATCCCTCCTCCCCAAGTGAAACCGCCACGCCGATGTTGACCGCCTCCTTAAGCACAATCTTGTCCTCCAGCAGCGCGCTGTTAACAATCAGATGAGCTTGCAGCGCGGCCGCGCTCGCCGCCACAAAATAGGCCATCAAAGTGAGCTTGACGCCGTCCTCGGCGAACTGGTCTTTGTTCTCGCGCTGATGGGCGAGCACCGCGCTCATGTCCACCTCGAAAACGGTGGAGACGTGTGCGGAGGTGTGCTTGCTGCGCACCATGTGCTCGGCGATTGCCTGACGCATCGGCGTCAGCGCCTGTTCCGCGCCGCCGCCTGCTGGAGGCGCCGCCGCGCCTTGACTGATGAAGCGCTTTACGTCTTTTTTCGTGATGCGGCCGCCGTGCCCCGTGCCCTCAACCTGACCGAGGTCGACGTCGTGTTCTGCGGCCAGCCTGGCCACCACCGGAGAGACGAATCCACCCTTCTTTTTTGAACGAGCGGGGGCTGCTTGCGCGGGCGGGGCGGCAGCCGGATTCTGCGCGGGACGCGAGGCCGCCGTGGGCGCTGCAGGCAACGTCTCGTCGACCTCCCCAATCCACCCGAGCAGCGTGCCCGCCTGTACCGTGACACCCTCTGCTATGAGCAGATTGAGTACCGTGCCGCTCGCGCTGGCGGGAATCTCAGTATCTACTTTGTCGGTGGTCACCTCGAGGATGGGGTCAAATTGCTGCACGCTGTCACCCTCGCCCACCAGCCATTTGCTCACCGTGCCTTCAACCACGCTCTCGCCCAGCTTGGGCATCACTATTTCAGTGGGCATCGTATTCTCCTAGTATGCGGCTAATTCCCGCACCGCGGCTGCGATGCGCTCCACATCCGGCATGAACCAGTCCTGAAATGGGGGGCAGTAGGGCACGGCGGGTACGTCGGGACCGCCTAGGCGCTTCACCGGCGCGTCTATGTCGGCGAAGACCTCGGCGGCTATGATGGCGGCGATTTCGGCCCCGTAGCCAGAAGTCAGGTTTTGCCTCAGGCTTCACGCGATTGCTCTTCAGTTAAGTTTACCACGCCCGGTGGGCAGGACGGCGAATGTGGCGGTGCAACGGCGGTCATTCTCAGATTATCCTGCGCTCGTTCTCGAACACCGGCCGGTTCTCCGAAATGCGTAGCGGGGAGAAAATGGAGAGGTCGAGGCTCGGCGGCTTTCCCAGAATCAATTCGGCAATATAACGCCCGACGGCGTGGCACTGTTGAAAACCGTGGCCGGAAAAGCCGTTTGCCAGAAAGAACCCGCGCAGCCGCGGCCATTCGCCCAGAATGGCGTTGCCGTCAAAGGTGTTGACCGCGTACAGGCCGGCCCAACCTCCGCTGATTTTCAGGCGGTCGAACGCCGGCATCACTTCGACAAGTTCTCCCCAGAGCAGCTCTTCAAACCGTTCACGTTCCCAGCGGAAATCATCACAACCGACCGGGTCATCCTCGCGCGAGCGGGCGCAGGTGAAGTTGCCATTCCCCTCATGTATGCAGTACAGTCCGGAAGGGAAGAAAATAGGCGGCAGCCGTTTTTTGGGGCGTAGCGTGGTCTCCATCACTGTGACCTGACGCTTGGTGGGCGCGACCGGCAAATCGATTCCGGCGCTGCCGGCGATTTCCGCCGCCCACGCGCCAGCAGAGTTGACCACGACGTCGGCCGTGAGCCGGCACCCCGCCGCCAGCTCCACCCCTGCCACGCGGTCAGCGCGCAGCAGCAGCCGCTCCGCTTGGCCGTGAATGAACTGCGCCCCGAGGGCAGCCGCTTTCTTTCGGTAGCCGTTCAGCACCGCGTCCGGAGACATTCTGCCGTCTTTTTGTCCGAACGTGCCGCCCACGCAGTCCTTCAGATTGTAGAACGGATAGCGCCGCTGCACCTGCTCCGGCGACAGCCATTCGACATCACATCCTAGGCTGCGCTGCAGCGCGTAGCCTTGTTCGGCCTCCGTGCGGCTGGCGGCGTCAATGATGAAGAGGTTTCCGTGCTGGTGGAAATCCACCTCCGGTTTTGATTCTCCCACC
>CAZJDV010000136.1:0-4467 GCA_964544865.1 uncultured Dehalococcoidia bacterium
CCGCGTGCCCGAGGACCTCAACCTGGACCTGCGAGTTCAGGTGGCGACCAACGAACGCGGCGGCGCCATGGTCCACGAACTGATTCGAAAGACGGGACTCCGTGAGGTCGAACGATCGATCGAGGATATGCTCGCCTACACCCGACGTCGTCTGATCAATCGCATCGTCAAACTCCGAAACGGCGAATACAGCTTTATCCGCTATTTGGACGACGACGGCTTGGGGGGCGACCCGGTGCCTCTCCGCGCCACCGTCCGCATCGCCGGCGACAAACTGACCATCGACTTCACGGGATCGGGCGGCCAGGCCCGCGGTGCCATGAACGTGGCGAACAACGCGTTGCAGGCGACCGCCTATTACTGCGTCAAGGCTCTTCTGGATCCGAATTTGATGCCCAACAGCGGAATGTTCGATGCCGTCTCGGTGATTGCACCCGAGGGAACGATCACCAACCCGCGCCATCCCGCTGCCGTCGGCGCCCGCAGCATCACCTGCAACAGGATCGCCGGCGCCATCTTCGGCGCCCTGGCCGAGGTTCTGCCCAAGGAAAGGGTCATGGCGGCGAGCAACGATACCGTTCCTTCGATAAATTTTTCTGGAGGCCATGTTGGGCGCGCGGGTACGTTCGTCTATGGCGAGACCATCGGCGGCGGCTCCGGGGCACGCTTTGATACGGACGGAATGGACTGCGTTCAGGTCCACGTCACCAATACGTCCAACCTGCCCGCCGAAGCGCTGGAGAACGAATATCCCCTGCTCGTCGACGCCTATGCATTGGTCGAGGATTCGGGCGGTGCCGGCCGCCACCGAGGAGGGTGTGGTCTGGCGCGGCAAATCCAGGCCCGTCGCGGTGGCGTCATCGTTAGTGTGCGTTCTGACAGTCATCTCTTTGGGGGGCCGGGCGTCTTCGGAGGGTCCGATGGCGGCCTCGCGCGCCTGATCCGGAACAACGGAACCACCCGCGAGGAGATTCAGCCGTCCAAAATCGCTCACGTCATCATCGCCAAAGGGGAGAGCATTCGCCTGGAGACGGCCGGAGGAGGCGGTTACGGTCCTCCAAGCGAACGCGATTTGGAACATCTGGCCCGCGATATCCGGGGAGGCAAGGTGTCGCGGGCGGCGGCCGAACGGGATTACGGAAAACCGCGGGTGACGGCCGCCCTCGGCGAGAGCGCGGACTAAATCCCGGAGGCCCTTTCAGCCCGGAGTCTCGGCGAAGCGGTCGATGTTGAAGGGTTCGATGGGAAAATCCGTCCGCCCGTCGACGACCAGGTCGGCAAGGATACGCCCGACGACGGGTCCAAGCTGGAACCCATGACCGCAAAACGAGAAGGCATGGAACACCCCCGGCAGCCGGTTGCTCGTCCCGATGACCGGGATGTCGTCGGGGAGTCGGCCTTCGAGGCCGGCCCAGCACCGGTTAATCCGCGCCTCGCGCATGATCGGAAAAATATCGACGACGGTTTGCGCACTAATGGCGAGCTTGTCGAAGTCGAGATCGGTGGACTCCCCATCCGCGTTCAGTCGAGCCCAGTGACCGCCACCAATCAGAACGGTCCCGTTCTGAACCTGCTTGAACGATAGATTACGGCTGGCATGCCCGACCACCGAATTGTTGAAGTGGGGCATGGGAAAGGTGACCGTCATCATCGATGGCCCAATGACCAGCGGCACCTGTCGCTCGCCAAGAGCGACGGCGATATGATCGCCCCAGGCACCCGCACAGTTGACGATCACCGGGGATGCAAACGTGCCGTTAGTTGTTGAGATATTCCAGGCTTGTCCGCACCGGCGCACACTTGTCACGCGCGTCGACTCGATGATGCGTGCGCCCAAGGATTGGGCCTTCAGACTGAAGGCCATGGTCGTGCGGTAGGGATTGGCGTAGCCGTCACGCCGCGAGACGATGCCGCCGACGACGCTCGGACAAATGGCGGGCGCCAAGCGCCGAACCTCGTCGCGGTCGATCAGTTCTTCGTAGTCGTAGCCCAGCGAGCGCGTCAGTTTCACCCGGGCTTCCAACCGCGTCATATCGGCGGCGGTTTCCCCGACACGCAACTGACCAACCTCGGCGAAGCCGCAATCGTCGTCCACCAGGTCTTCGATGTCCCACCACATCTCCATGGACACCACCGACAGCGGGATTTCGGCGGGATGTCGGTCAAGCCGTCGTACGCCACCGGCGCTGGCGCCGGAGGCATGGCGGCCCACGGTGCCGCCCTCGAGGACGACACAGTCAACGCCACTACGTGCTAACTGAAACGCCGCCGAACAGCCGTGAAGGCCGCCCCCGATGATGATGACGTCCGCCTTCATGGGATCTCCGGTTCGGGCGCCAATGCAGCGAGCTGCCCCATGGCAATGGGCTTCACCGGCGGCCGGATTCGGAACGCGCCCACCTCTTCTATGGAAAGCCCCAAAGTATTAGCGATGATCCGCGAAACGGCGAGACCGCACTGCCGTCCCTGACAGGGCCCCATTCCGCTTCGGGTAGCGTACTTGACCTCGTTGGCGCCCTTGCACCCCATGACGGTGGCCGCCCGGATGTCCCCGGCGGTCACTTCCTCGCAGCGACATACGACCACGTCATCGGGGAGAGTCGATAGCAATGCGTCGGAAGGCTGGAACAGAGCTTCGAGAAAGGGCCGTACCCGCCGGTCGCGCCGCAAGGTTTTTGCATAGGGTGCTGCCATGCGATCCCGGTCAGCGGTACCGATACGGCCCACCGCCCGCATCGCCTCTAGGGAAGCGATGCGCCCGGCCATCTCGGCCGCCGCCGCGCCGTCGATCCCGGCCGCATCACCAAGGACTTGGACGGCCTCGACATCGGTGTTTCCCCATTCATCGGTCCACGGACGCCAGCAGGCTTGCCCGGCGTCCCAATCATGCCGTGCTCGGATGGACATGGTCAGATCAGTGCGGGGGACAACACCGAAATGGACGAGCAGCATGTCGACTTCCTCCGCCCGCCGGCGGGAGCCTGTGCGAAACTCGATCGACTCGACTCGTCCCGTTCCATGGGCCCGAAGGTCGGACACCCCGGAAAACACGGGGACCCCAGCGGCACGGACCTCCCTTATCATGGCCAAGCCTTTACGGAGATAGGGACCGGCCAGGGCAGCCATTGGAAGGTGGGGCAGCGCGCGCATGTAGTTCCTTCGCCGAGAAAAGTTGAGAACCGCCTCGACCGCCACACCGGCGCGCCGATATTGCCAGGCTGCCAGCCACAACAGCGGCCCCATGCCTGCGATCACGGTCTTGCCTGCCGGCACCAGTCCGGACGACTTCAACATCACTTGGCCTGCCCCGGCGGTCATGACGCCAGGCAGGGTCCAGCCCGCAAACGGCATCGCTCGCTCCATGGCGCCGGTGGCGATCAGGATTCGCTCCGCCTTCACGTAGCGCAGGTCACCACCGCTCAGGACCCCCAACTCCCGGTTCGGTTTGATCAACCAGATGACGCTCTCGGGGTAGTACCGTGCGGTGCTCCGGCGAAACGCCGACACCAGGTCCGCGCCCTGCCCGTAATCCGAACCAAGGATCCCCTGACGATCAATGGGCGAGCGCTCTACGGCCCGGTAAATCTGACCACCCGGCTCCGGTTGCTCGTCGAAGACGGCAACGTCGACGCCTGAATTGGCTGCCATCGCCGCCGCTGCCAATCCGCCGGGGCCAGCGCCGACGACCGCCAATTCACATTGCTCGGTCATGACGAGGCGTTTCCTGTATGCGGCGGGATAAAGCGCGAGCGAAACTATAGGTCCTGGCCCCCGGTCAATCAATTGCGAGAGCCCCAGTGGGGTGAATGTATGTCCTCAGAAGAGACAGGACAGCCTGTGTAGTTTTCTGAAGGACGGTTTTGCTGTTTCCGTGGCTGTTAGGGGTTGCTAGCGGATATGTGCGTTGAGTCCTTCAGCGGACCAAGATATTTCTCAGCGAGGCTGTTATCGGCACCAGCAAATTTAGATCGTTGCGTGCCCGCAATTTCAACTTGCGCTTGATTTGACCAATGTCTGATAAAGGGAATTCGGGTGATCAATCCCATTCCGTCGGAAGCAAATTGACAAACCAGTTCGGCGTCCATGACCTACATGGTAACGTATGGGAGTGGGTCGAAGACTGCTATCACGACAGCTATTCTGGCGCTCCATCGGACGGCTCGGCGTGGACAATCGGCGATTGCACTTACCGCGCAAATCGGGGCGGCAATTGGTACCTTATGCCAAGCTACCTCCGCTCCGCCGTTCGCGGCAAGGATACCCCTGACGTCCGCGGCAGTTTCCTGGGATTCCGTGTTGCTAGGACGCTCTCTGACACTTCTCAAGGAGAATCCGCGACCGGAACCAAGACCGTCTTGGTCTCGACTGTAACTTCACCGAAACCAGTCGCGCCCACTCCGACACGGGTCAAGCCCGGCAGCCACCAGTTACGCCAGGTTCCCCATCACGACACCTTCGATCCCGACA
>CAZJDV010000137.1:0-1908 GCA_964544865.1 uncultured Dehalococcoidia bacterium
ACACGCCACTTGGCCGGCAGCTTCTTCGAGTTGACTTAAGGGGCGACGGCAGGGACGACATGCGTGTCAGCTGAACATCTGAAACCGTGGCGCCTACCAGCACGGTCGTAGTCCGGCGCGAGAAAGGAGGCCGTCCATGGCCAACTCCGACATATCCTTGATGGCCCATCTGATGAGGCGCGCCGGGTTCGGCGCCGGACGCGAGCAGTTGGAGGCCCGCGTCGCCAGGGGGTTCGAGGAGACCGTCGAGGAGCTGCTGCACCCGGAGGAGCAGGAGCCCGTCGACATGTACGCCCTATTTCGACACCAGCCGGGAATATGGAAACCAGGCACGCTCAATGGCGCGGGCCACGCGAGCTGGACCTACCGGATGCTGAATACGCGGGCGCCCCTCCAGGAGAAGATGGTCCTCTTCTGGCATTCGATCTTCGCCACCGGCGTCTCCAAGGTGGACCACTGGGACGAGATCGTCGACATGGTGGACATGTTCCGCGAGAAGGGGCTCGGTAGCTACAAGGAGGTGCTGCTCGGCGTGGCGAAGAGCCCGGCGATGATTTACTGGCTGGACAACAACGAAAACCACGCCGACAGTGTTAACGAGAATTGGGGGCGAGAGCTGCTGGAGCTGTTCTCCATGGGCGTGGGCAACTACACCGAGGAGGACGTGCGTGAGTGCTCCCGGGCCTTCACGGGCTGGACCATATCGCCGAAGCTGCCCAGGTTCCCCATGGGCAGGTTCGACTGGTACTTCGAGTATAGGCCCGAGGACCACGACAACGGGGAGAAGACGTTCCTGGGCCACACCGGGCGCTTCAACGGCGAGGACGTGATCGACATCGTCTGCGACCACCCCGCCACGGCTCGGTTTATCGCGCGACACCTGTACAACTTCTTCGTCGCGGATGAGCCCCAGGTGCCCGCCTGGTCGGTCACGTCGCCGCTGGACCCCGAGGCGGTCGCCACGCTGGCAACGGCCTTCACGGAGTCGGGCCTGGACATCCGCTCGACTCTGAGAGTGTTGTTCAACTCGGAGTTCTTCAAGGAGGCCCGCCACGCCCGTCTCAAGAGTCCGGCTGAGGTGGTAATCGGCACCCTCAGGATGGTGGGGGGGGCCGAATTCCCTGGGCCGGGGCTGGGAGAGCTGTCTCAGGTGGCGGGATACATGGGCCAGGAGTTCCTTAACCCTCCTTCAGTCGAGAGTTGGCATTCGGGGGTCGAGTGGATCAACAGTGGGTCGCTGATGAGGCGCATCAACTTCTTGGCCGACACCGTAGGCGACCTCTCCCGACCCGGGGTCAGGTACATAGTCGAAAGACTGAAGGCGCAAGGGGCGGTCGGGCCCGAGGAGTTCGTCGACACCTGCCTGGACCTGATGGGGCCCGTGGAGGTCGACGAGGCGACGAAGCAGGAACTGCTAAGCTATGCGATGGAGGGCGGCGAGCTTCGCTGGAACAGTCAGCAAACGGCGGAGGCTTCCTCAGAGCGCGTTACAGAGATGCTGCAGCTCATAGTCTCGCTGAGGGACTACCAGTTCGCCTGACGGCCCGGCTGACACCAGCGGAGCGTGTTCGTGGCTGAATCCACAGCGGTAAGGATGGAGGAGCTAGTAGCATGAAAAACGGAGGTAAGGATCCGGTCCTGGTGGTGTTGCAGCTCTCCGGCGGGAACGACTACTTGAACACCGTCGTGCCCTACGCCAACCCGCTCTACCGAGACTACCGGCCGGGCGTGGGCATCCCGGAGGACAATGTCCTGCCCATAGACGATCAGGTCGGATTCCACCCTCGGTTGGGGCCCATACTGGACCTCTACCGCGAGGGCAAGGTCGCCATCATCCACGGCGTCGGCTACGCCAACTCGCCCCGCTCCCACTTCCGCTCCATGGACATCTGGCACACCTGCGAGCCG
>CAZJDV010000137.1:2008-4441 GCA_964544865.1 uncultured Dehalococcoidia bacterium
CAACTCGCCCCGCTCCCACTTCCGCTCCATGGACATCTGGCACACCTGCGAGCCGGACAAGCTCGGTACCGAGGGCTGGCTCGGCAAGGTGATCCGCGAGCTGGACCCCAGGTGACCGCCGTCAGCATGGGCCCCAGCCTGTTCAGGGCCCTATCGGTGCCCGGCGTGCCGGTGGCTACCGTCGAGGACCTGGAAACCTACGGGCTACTGACGGGCATTTCCGGGCAGCAGCAGAGGGAGCGCATCCTGGAGAGGTACAAGCGCCTCTACTCCCCGGCAATCGGCAGCGGGCCGGTCAGGGACTTCCTCGGCCAGACGGGGCTGGACGCGCTGAAGGGAGCGGACATCCTCAAGGTGGCCCCTGAGCGGTACTCCTCCTCGGTGGAGTATGCGGACACGGCCATTGCCGGTAAGCTCAAGGGTATCGCCCAGGTCCACCTGGCTGGCCTTGGCACCCGGATCTTCTACTGCGACCACGGCAGCTTCGATAGTCACTCCAACCAGCGGGGGATGTTCGACATGCTCTGGCACGAGCTGTCGGTGGCGATCAGGGACTTCTTCGACGACCTGAGGGAGCACGACTCCGCCGACAACGTGGTCATGTTCCTGTTCTCGGAGTTCGGGCGGCGCACCCACGACAATGGCTCTGGAACGGACCACGGGGCGGCCGGCGCCGCTTTCGTGATTGGCGACTCCGTGAAGGGGGGCCAGTACAGCGAGTACCCGTCAATCAAGCTCGCCGACCTCGATCAGGGGGACCCGGTGCCCAACACGGACTTCAGGGGCGTTTACTCGACGATCCTTGAGGACTGGATGGGCATGGACGCCGTGCCGATCGTTAACGGGATCTTCGAGAAGCCGGCCTTCATTGCCTAGCGCGCCCTCATACCACTCGCAGGTGACACACATATGCAAACTCAGGTAGTCGGAGAGCGGGTCTATGACTGGAGCCATGCCGTGGGGCGGCGGGATTTAGGCCTGGTGGTCGGCGTGGCCGTAAGCTTGGTGGACACCGTCTATGTGGTGGGTCGGCCTAAGGAGGTGTTCCCAGAGGGCGTGCCGGAAGTGAATAGGCTCACAATCGGCACGACGCCGGGGGACGAAGAGTTCGTCGCGAGATTCGGCAAATACGGCGATGGCGACGGCCAATACATCTGGCCCGCCGGCATCGCCCTAGACAGCCGGGAGAACGTCTACATTACCGACGAATGGCTCCATCGTGTGGTGGTGTTCGGCGAGTACGGCGAATACCTGCGTTCATGGGGTGCTGCGGGAGTCGGCGATGGCGAGTTCAACAGGCCAGCTGGCATCGCTATAGATTCGGACGACAACGTCTTCATCGTAGACAGCCTTAACCATCGAGTGCAGAAGCTGACAAGGGATGGGGAGTTCCTGGCACAGTGGGGCACGTACGGCGATGGTGACGGTGAGCTCGATACCCCGTGGGGCATCACGGTAGACTTGCAGGGTAACGTATATGTAGCCGACCACAAGAACCACCGCGTCCAGGAGTTCGCTGCGGACGGGAGCTACCTGGCAAGCTTCGGCGTCTACGGCTCTGGCCGCGGAGAGTTGAACCGTCCCGCGGACGTGGCCGTGGACCCTGAGGGCGACGTCTACGTGTGCGACTGGGCCAACAACCGGGTCCAGATCTTCGCGCCGGACGGGACCTTCGTAACGAGCCTGATTGGGGACGCGCAGACCCTTTCGAAGTGGCAGCAGGAGACGGTGGACGCCAACGCGGATGTGATAAAGGCCCGCCGCAGGGTGTACACCCTGGAGCCCGAGTGGCGGTTTGCGATGCCCACGGGACTGGCCTTCGACGCCGGCAAGTCCAGGCTTCTGGTGGCGGACACTCAGCGGTCCCGCGTCCAGATATACAACAAACTGAAAGATTACGTCGAGCCACAGTTCAACTTGTAGGCGGCGCCATGACTCTGGGGTCACTTGTTCCGAAGCCGAACACTCCCATCTTCCAGGTCCGTGGGACCGCGTGGAGAAACCGTACCTCTAGGAGAAGCTCGTGACCGCTATCGACTTTGCCAACTCATTCATGACATGGTTTGGCGCCAAGGGAGGGAGCATGTCGCGAATCCAGCTCGAAGCGGCCTGCACAATCACAGACGAACGCTCGGGCACCGAGGAGACCTACTACCTGATCGCCCCCTGCCGCTCCGAGCACACCCACTCCGACGGCTGTCTCTTCTCGATGCCCAACTACGATTTCCGCGGCATCTTCGGGAAGGACGAGCACATCATCATCCGCAAGCACTGGGTGAGCGAGCCCGCCCATCTCGACGCCCCGGCGATCGGCGTCTCAGGCAGCAATCGCGAGAGCTGGGATGAAGTCAGGCTCGACGTCCGCACATTCGCGAACGAGCGGAGGCTGCAGTGGGGCCGGAGCGGAGGCCGGTGTTCGGGGCTGATCCCCAT
>CAZJDV010000138.1:0-4353 GCA_964544865.1 uncultured Dehalococcoidia bacterium
CCTGACGCCCTGGTGTTTGTCAGCTGGTTCCCCGGTGGGGAGATCTTCCGAAGCGGCTGCTGCTACTATCGAGGCCACGGAAAGGTTTTCTACTTTCGACCGGGCGACCAGGTCTATCCCATCTACCACCAGCGCGAGGTCCTCCAAGTGATCAAGAACGCCGCGCTCTGGGCGGCGCCTTCAGACGGTATCGACCAACGTCCTAATCGCACCACAATCAAGGGGATCCAACGGCCTCAGCCCCTGGAGGTCCTCCCATGAAGGTTTCAGCAGAGAGGAGGCGCTAGGATGTCCGATCTGCCGAGAGTCACGGTATGGAACGAGTACCGGCAGGAGAAGACCGATGAGCCTGTGAGGCAGCTCTATCCGGAGGGTATGCACGCGCCCATCGCCAAGTATCTGGAGGCTGAAGGCATACCTGTTCGGATAGCGACCCTGGACGAGCCCGAGCACGGGCTGACTGAGGAGGTACTGTCTCAGACGGACGTGCTCACGTGGTGGGGCCACCGATTCCATGGAGATGTAGACGACGCGATCGTGGAACGTGTCCACCAGAGAGTCCTCGACGGCATGGGCCTGATCGTGCTCCATTCGAGTCACTTCTCGAAGATCTTCAAAAGACTGATGGGCACATTCTGCGGGTTGTACGTGCGTAACGCCGCGGAGAAGGAGCGGGTGTGGGTGGTCAATCCGGCACATCCGATTGCAGCCGGTCTAGGAGACTACTTCGAGATCCCGCAAGAAGAGATGTATGGCGAGCCGTTCGATGTCCCGCCGCCTGACGCTCTGGTGTTTGTGAGCTGGTTCGCGGGTGGGGAGGTGTTTCGGAGCGGCTGCTGTTACCATCGAGGGCATGGGAAGGTGTTCTACTTCCGCCCGGGTCACGAGACCTACCCCGTCTACCACCAGCCTGAGGTCCTCCAGGTCATCAAGAACGCCGTCCTCTGGGCCGCATCTTCTGATGGGATCGACCAACGGCCGGACCGAACGACGATTAAGGGAATAAACCGGAGTGAGCCGCTGGAAGCCCTCTCGTGAAAACACGACTGCGTTGCCGGAGAGCGTGTTCATTAGAGCAGTCGTGTCATTCTGAGGAGCCCCGACGTATCGGGGCGACGAAGAATCTATGATGGTTGCCCCAGACTGAGCTTGTCGCTCCGACAGCCTACTTGGATTCTTCGCTTCACTCAGAATGACATGTTTGGCAAGCGCGCCGAATGACGCCAGGCGTCGCTGCCAAGGAGATTCTAATGAATCGAAAACTCAGGATGGGCATGGTCGGCGGCGGCAGAGACTCCTTCATCGGCCCGGTGCACCGCATGGCCGCGCAGATGGACAGCAAGATCGAGCTGGTCTGCGGTGCCTTCAGCAACTCGCCGGAGAAGTCGCGGCTCAGCGGTCAAGACCTGCTGCTGCCGCCCGAGCGCGTCTATGGCACCTACGAGGAGATGCTTCGGGCAGAGGCACAGCTGCCGGACGGTGACGGGATGGACTTCGTGTCCATAGTCACGCCCAACAATATGCACCACCCGGTCGCCATGGCTGCGCTGGAGGCCGGTTTCCATGTGGTCTGCGACAAGCCGATGACCTTGGACCTCGACGAGGCCAGGGAGCTTGAGCGGAAAGTGCAGGAGACCGGGAGGCTGTTCTGCCTCACACATAACTACACCGGCTACCCCATGGTGAAGGAGGCGCGCGATCTCGTCTCCTCGGACAGGCTGGGTGCGGTCCGGCGGGTGGTCGTCGAGTATCCTCAGGGCTGGCTGGCGACCGACGTCGAGACTACCGGGCTGAAGCAGGCAGTGTGGCGCACCGATCCGCGGATCGCGGGAGCATCCTCGTGCATGGGCGACATCGGGACCCACTGCGAGAACCTCGCCGAGTACATAACTGGACTTCGGATTACAGAGATGTGCGCTGACCTAACGACGTTCGTGAGCGGGCGCCGGCTGGAAGATGACGGCAGCGTGCTGCTGCGCTTCGGGGACTCGGCCCGAGGGATACTGTGGGCCAGCCAGGTCGCCATAGGACAGGAGAACACTCTCAGCATTCGGGTCTACGGGGAGAAAGGCTCCTTGGAGTGGCATCAGGAGAGGCCCAACACGCTGGTGGTCCGCTGGCCCGACAGACCGACCGAGATGAGGAGAACGGCGACAAACTTCGTGGGGGAGGCCGCCTCGTCCAGTACGCGCCTGCCTGCCGGACACCCGGAGGGATACCTGGAGGCGTTCGCCAACGTCTACAGCAGCTTCGCGGACGCACTGTCCGGTGTCCTCTGGGGTGAAAACTCGGACGATGCGAAACCCGATTATCCGGACGTGCACGACGGCGTTCGCGGAATGGCGTTCCTCGACGCGGTCGTCAGCAGCGCCGGTAGCGAGAAGAAGTGGGTTGAGGTTCCCAGGTATGGGGCAAGCTAACCAATGAAGTTATATTAGCTGCGCCTCGCTACAAAGCTGAGTACGGCATTGGAGACTGGATATGACCATAAGGACTCAAGAAGAGCTGAAGGGCAGAGTGGCAAGGTGCGCCCAGTCCGCGCTACAAAAGGCGATCGAAGTCGCACGCGCGGGAAGACCACTCAACGTGATTGGAAGGGCTGTGCAGATGGAGGTCGAGCGCCGAGGGTTCAGCGTGATACCGGGAGTTGGCGGGCATGGGTCGGCAGATCCATTCACGAAAACCCGTTCGTGCACAATTACTACATTACGTGGGACAATCAGCCTCTCGAGGAAAGGCTTGTCATAGCGATAGAGCCGGTGAGTTCTGCCGGCTCAGGCAAGTCGGTGGAAAGGGCGGATGGCTGGACCGTTGAGACTGCAGGCGGCGCTCCATACGCGCACTTCGAGCACACAATAGTCATCGCGCGTGGACGCCCTCTCGTCCTAACCAAATGAAGCCGCCTGGCAGGAGGGAGCAAGCGCGGTATCAGACCCCGCTCAAATCGCTCGCGTCGATTCTTCGGACTTCACACTGGAGATGAAATGGAGGGGAACATGACCAGACCGGTTACGCTGTTTACGGGACAGTTCGCGGATATTCCCATCGTCGAGCTAGCGGTCAAGGCTGCCGGATGGGGCTATGACGGCCTGGAGTTGGCGTGTTGGGGCGATCACCTGGACGTCGACCGGGCCGCTGAGGACAAGGGGTACGCCGAAGGCCGTCTCGAGATGCTGGCGGAGCATGGACTCAAAGTGTTCGCCATCAGCAACCACCTGGCGGGCCAGCTCGTGTGCGACCCCAACGACGACGCGCGCTCGGACACCTTCGCCCCAGAGAGGCACCACGGCGACGCCGATGCCAAGCGGGCCTGGGCGGTCGAGACCATGAAGAACACGGCGAGGGCGGCCAAGAACCTTGGGGTCGATGTGGTCAACGGCTTCACCGGCTCATCCATCTGGCACATGGTTTACAGCTTCCCTCCCGCCAGCGCGGAGATGATCGACGACGGGTTCCGGTACTTTGCGGAGATGTGGAACCCCATCCTCGACGAGTTCGACAAGTGCAGCGTAAAGTTCGCGCTGGAGGTCCATCCGACGGAGATAGCGTTTGACACTGTCACGGCGCGCCGGACTCTGGAAGCGGTCGACCATCGAAGCGCCTTCGGCTTCAACTTCGATCCGAGCCACCTGCACTGGCAGATGGTGGACCCGGCAAGGTTCCTGAAGACCTTCCCCAATCGCATCTACCACACCCATATGAAAGACGCCGCGCTGACGCTCGACGGGGAGTCGGGCATTCTGTCGTCGCACCTCAACTTCGGCACGCCTGGACGCGGCTGGGACTTCCGCACTCCGGGCCGTGGTGAGATCAACTTCGAGGAGATTATCCGCACGCTGACCGCCATCGGGTACGATGGGCCGCTGTCGGTGGAGTGGGAGGATGCGGGCATGGACCGGGAGTTCGGCGCGGCCGAGGGATGCAGGTTCGTCAAGTCACGCGAGTTCCCGCCGTCCGACCGCGTCTTCGACGAGGCCTTTGGCGAGTAGTCGCATTCGACGCTACACCCAGTGACTCTGCTGTCTTGATGGGATCGTGTATCTCGACCTGTATCCCGATGGCGTATCTATACTCCCGGCGGGATACCGCCCGAGTGCCTCTTCGTCCAGCTCGACGCCGAGACTCGGCAGGGTGGGGACATCGAAGTAGCCGGCCGTCTGCGCGGGGAACGGCTCTTCCAACACCGCATCGTACCAGGTGCCATGGCCACCCTCTTGGATCAGGAAGTTGGGTGTACAGGCGTCTACGTGGATGGCAGCCATCGTGTTCACGGGCCCGTATGGATTGTGGGGCGCGAACCCGACGTAGTAGGTCTCGGCCATCGCCGCGATCTGTTGTCAATCAGCAACATTG
>CAZJDV010000139.1:0-493 GCA_964544865.1 uncultured Dehalococcoidia bacterium
CGCGGCGACGGCAGGCGCCGGCTCCGGTGGCGCCGGAGCAACCTGCACGTCGAGGGCGGACTCGACCATGGCGAGCTCCAGGGGCAGCGGCGACGAGCTGTTGCGCTGCACCTCGGCGGCCGCGAACGTCTTCACCGCCCTCAGCAGGTGCTCCAGAGAAGCGCGTCCGGCCTGCGCACCCATCTCCGACCGGACCTCCTCGGTGTATCCCAGCGGCGCATCGGCTCCCGACTTCAGGAGGAGGGCCGCCCTCAGATACTCCATGACCCCGCGGTAGAACTGGCGCAGGTCGACGCCCTCGCCGGCGACCTCGTTGATGACCGTCAGGCCGTCCTTCGCGGCCCTGTCGACGACGTGGCCGACCAGCTCCAGCGCCCTCTCCTCGCTACCGAGTTCGAGCAGGTCCCGCACCTGCTCCTCGCTTAGCGGAGAGCCGTAGGACACGAGGGCCCGCTCCAGAATGTTCTGGGCGTCGCGCAAGCTGCCTGCGGAC
>CAZJDV010000139.1:519-4295 GCA_964544865.1 uncultured Dehalococcoidia bacterium
TCAAGGTCAGCGCCTCGGTGGAGGCCTCGATGACCTCGGCGGCGCACAGCTCGGCCAGCCGGCCCACCGATATCTCCAGGGGTATCCGGCGGAAATCGAAACGCTGGCACCTGGAGACGATCGTCAGCGGCAGCTTGTGCGCCTCGGTGGTCGCCAAGACGAAGATCGCATGCCCCGGCGGCTCCTCGAGGGTCTTTAGCAGCGCGTTGAAGGCCGCATCGGTGAGCATGTGGACCTCGTCGATGATGTAGACCTTGTAGCGCGCGGCGGTCGGGCTGTAGTTGACCTTCTCCCTCAGGCTGCGTATGTCGTCGATGCCGCGGTTGCTGGCGGCGTCGATCTCGATCAGGTCCATGGAACGGCCGTCGTTGAAGGCGACGCAGCTATCGCACACGTTGTCGGGCTCGCCGTCCTGGGGCTCCAAGCAGTTGACCGCCCTGGCCAGGATGCGGGCGGTACTCGTCTTGCCGGTGCCGCGAGGTCCGCAGAACAGGTAAGCATGGGCGACCTTGTCCTGGGCGACGGCGTTCCTGACCGTGCGCGCAACGGTCTCCTGGCCGACCACCTGGTCCAGCCTGCGGGGCCGCCACTTTCTGTAGAATACTTCGCTCATGTATACGGTACGCTCATGCCCCTTGCAACACCCTCGCCATCGCCTCGCGCTCAAGGACCTTCATCGCGGCCTCGTCGCCGGGCTCCATGTGGTCGTGTCCGAGCAGGTGCAGGACTCCGTGGATCAGCAGCGCGGCAAGCTCCGTTTCCACTGTGTGGCCGGCATCGGCCGCCTGCCTCCGCGCCTTCTCGCACGAGATGACTATCTCGCCGAGGGTGCCGCGCTCCTCGGGGGGCAGCACGAAATCGACGCCATCGTTCGTCCCAGAACCTCCGAGGTCATCCCCATAGTATGCCCCTCCATGGGCAAAAGAAAAGGCGAGCACGTCGGTGCTCTCGTCCAGCCCCCGATGCGTCCTGTTCAGGTCCCGCACAACCTTGTCGTCCGCGATGACCACACTCAGCCCCGCCTCGGACTCCGGCGGCGCCGCCTCGAGGGCGCTCTCGGCGACATGCCTGAGCCAGACCTCTGATGTGAGGCCATCGAAATCTTCGAGCACCTGTATTTCGACTTCGAAAGAGGCCAAATCCTGAGTGGTCACCTGCCGCAAGGCTACCCTGGTATTATAGCGCTCTTTCGCTCTCTTTTCGCCGTCCGCGCTGGGGGATCGATATCGATAGACCAGGAGCGACGTTGACACCCGCCCCATCGATGCCATAATTACGCGAATACCGGGTGGAACGCCGCACCAGCTCGGCTGGAGGTCAGATAATGGCCCTGCCTAATCTCTTTCCAGGCCTGCTGGCAACGGCCCTGATCGTTCTCATCGTAATTGCTTCCTGCGCGCAGCACGGCGGCGTATCCGCGCCAGAGGAGGAGGTGTCTGAACGTGCCATGAAGATTACCAGCACCGCCTTTGCAGATGGTGAAAGCATTCCGGTCAAGTACACGTGCGACGGCGAGAACGTATCCCCACCGCTTCGCATCGGCGGGATACCTGAGGGTACACGCAGCCTCGCCGATAATCGCCGACGACCCGGACGCGTCACGAGGCACCTGGGTGCACTGGGTCGTGTACGGCATCGCTCCCGGAACCGCCGACCTACCGGAGGGCTACGCCGCGGACCTGCCTGGCGGCGCGGCTCATGGCACCAACGACTTCGGGGACCAGGGCTACGGCGGCCCCTGCCCGCCGGGAGGGAGCGCCCACCGCTATTTCTTCAAGGTCTACGCGCTCGACAAGGAGGTCGGCCTGAATGCGGGCGCCACCAAGGCGGACCGGCTGAGCGAGATGGAGGCCGGCATACTCGACAGTGGGCAGCTCATGGGGACGTACCGGCGGAGGTAACGCAGGCGAAATGGCTTAACCCGGTATCACGAACACCGGCCCGAAACACGGGTTTCTGACCGAAGCCCAGGTCGCCGTTGATCTGCCTGTTCCGCGTGGCTGCGGGTCCCGTTAGAATGCGCCCAGCCGACTACAAGGAGAGGAAAACATGGACCGCAAGGAGCTCCGAGAGATAATCAAGGGACTGGTAGTCGTGACGGTCACTCCATTTCAACGAGACCACGAGCTAGACCTTGGCACGATGGCCGAGAACACCGAGTGGTTCATTGACAGCGGACTGGTGAACGGCAGGGCCGTGTTGAAGGTCGCGTCGGTCATGGGCGAGCTGACCTCGATGACCGACGAGGAGTGGCCGCAGGTGGTCCGCGCCGCGGTGCGGGCGGCCAAGAGCAGGGTGCCAGTCATCGGGGCCGTTCACGGCAAAGACACGCGACGGACCATATACGACGCCCTGCAGCTCCAGGACATAGGCGCCCACGGACTCCAGATAGTTGCGCCCTTCGAACACCTCCCGACCCAGGACGACATCCTGCGCTACTTCGAAGCCATCTCGGACGCGATCGAAATCGGCGTCATGATCTACCACGCTCACTGGATGCCCCACGGGCGGATAGAGATCGAGACGTTCAAGAGGATGGCGGAGTTCGAGCAGATCATGGCCATCAAGTGGAACACCCCCTCGGATGTCCCATACGAGTCCATGCGGGAGCTGGTCAACGACTTCAACATCATGGACAACAGCAGCCAGCCGGGACGGTGTTTCAGGAACGGAGGGCAAGGGTTCCTCGACCACCTGGCCCCGGCCAACTCATCCCACGAGCTGGAGATCCTCGATCTGCTCCAGAGCGGCAGGTTCGACGAGGGGCAGGCGCGTTGGGACCACCTCGCCAAGCCGACCAACGAGTTCTCCGCCAAGATCATGGCCCGGTCCGGCGGTGTTGCGCGAACGAAGAAGGCCGCGATGGCGATCATGGGACATCCGGTCGGCTCGATGAGACCCCCGTCCCTCCCCCTCGAAGAGGGCGAGATGGCCGAGCTGCGCGGCATCCTGGCGAGCGCTGGCTGGCCCGTTCCCGAGGTAAGCGGCACCGTGCCTGCGCCTGCGTAGGGTTCAACGATGGGACCGTTGGGCGCCGCGCACTGTGGGGCAGCTCCAAGGGGTGATGGAAAGGGAGTGTTGAACGCTCTCATAGAGTGTCGACGGTTGGTAGAATCGAAGCAAAAGCCGCCGCGATGCGTCCCACGCCAAGGGATTCCCAACGAGCCACGGTTGACTGATTAGCACATTCGCCCTACAGCAGTTAACAGGGACGGACCCGCGGGGATCCGTTTTCTTTTAGACATATGCATCTATCGCAGTATCGCGAGAGCGTCGCATTTGGCTTACAAAGAGTGGTGCCAGAGAGCAGGATGTCAAAGGCGAACGGGGATCTGCCCACTATACTAGACAGCATATTGACATAACCGCACGCATGTTCTTTTGCTTAGTACGGATGAGGTCGAGCTTTTTCGAGATTCGACTGACCCTTCAGGAATCGTCTCTCTCCCGGTGGGTCAAAAGGGTGAAGTCGGACCCAGGTCTAAGACAACGGAGTTGATATGGACGGTGTGATCCGGGTCGACCGCAAGTCTTCAGTTCTCACGCCGTCTAGCCTCGCATGCCTCTCGCGCATGTCGACCATCAACCTGGCAGCCGGATGCTCCATAGGCTGTGTTTACTGCTACACGGTCGGATACTCCTCCCACCCTGGTGAAGGAAGGACCGTTGTCTTTGAGAACACGCTGGTGAGATTGAAGGCCGAGCTCGCCCGCAAACCAACCCTGCCGCGCGCGGTATTTTTCAGCACCGCCAATGACCTATTTCAGCCCATCCTC
>CAZJDV010000140.1:0-4281 GCA_964544865.1 uncultured Dehalococcoidia bacterium
GCTCGCGGCCCCAGTTCTCGTTGACCGCGTACGAGTGGTTCTCGTTGTTGTCGAGCCAGTAGATCATGGCCGGGTTTCTGGCTACGTCGGTTAACATGTCGCCGAACCTGCCGAGACCTTTCTCACGGAACATCTCGACCATGAAGTTGACCTCGTGCCAGTGGTCGACCTTCGAGACCCCGGTCGCGAATATCTGGTGCCAGAAGAGGGTCATTTTTTCCTCTAGAGGCCGCTCGGTCGTGATCATGTTGTAAAGCCAGGATGCTGAACCCGGATTGGACATGGTGCCCGGCCTCCACGCCCACGGGTGGTAGCGGAGGAATTCGAGTCTGTCGACCCGTTCTTGGCGCTCGGGATGAAGAAGGTCCTCTACGGTCTGGTCATATCCCGAGGACAGACGCACATCCAACTCGCCCCGGGTCGCCCCAAAGCCCGCGCGAGTCATGAGATGTGCCATTAGCGCCTTGTCGTTGCCAGCCATCGAGTTCACCGTTTAGTCAGATGATCTGCGAATCATGGATACGACTCGACATTATAGCGGAATCACCATGCGGCCACGAATCAGGCGGGATGGACGAGATACTTATCGGCGGAGTTGCGCCCGCGGCCCCCTGCTCTTGAACTCGCTGTGGATCGTTCTCCTGGCAGCGGTAGTTGCCGCAGGCATTACCCGTGCGATCATCGTGCGAGACGAGCGACCGCTCGAGAAACGGTTCGGCGACGAGTACCGCGCCAACCGTTCCAGAGTCCGGCGATGGCTGTGAGGAGGGAGCCGCTATTCTAGCGACAGGTCCTGTAACGTCGATGACTTGAGTACGGAGGCCAGGGCGGTGATGACACGGCAATCGAAAGCTGCCCGCACTCACCTCGTGTGTTTCGAGATGGCCTTGTGGAGCTCGTCGCCGTTCTCCTTCCACCAACCGTGGAGTATCGTCAGGTCAGTTCCGATTGAAAAGTGGCGGACTCCCATGTCCAGGTACTGCTTCGCCTCGCCGACCGTCGCGATCTCCGCCCTTGGCTGAACGCCCTTATCCAGGGCCATCTCGAACACCTTCTTTCGCACCGCCTGGACCTCGGGCAGGTCCCTCTGGCCGGCCTTGCCGATGCTCATCGAGTAGTCAGAACCACCCCATTGCACCATATCCACCCCGGGAATCGACAGTATCTCCTCGAGCTCGTCGACGGCCCCCTTCTTCTCGATCATCACGGCGACCACCGTGTCCGCTACCGATTCGACGTATGCCTGGGAGCCTCCATAGCCCATATAGCTGTTGCGCCTGGTAGCGACGCCGTAGAGGCCGCGGTGCTCGGGTGTGTCCGGCTTCGCTTCCCTAACGCACGCGCGGACGTCGTCAGCGGACCTGGCGTCGGTGAAAAGCACGCTGCTGAACCCCGCGCCGATGCCCCGTTGGGCAAGAAAGCCCTGGTGGCTCTGGTCCACCTTGATCATGCTGCCCATGCCGTGCAGCTCCGCGGCGCGGCACAGGTTGTCCAGGTCGTGCAGATCGAAAGACCCGTACTCAGCAACGAACTCCACGTAGTCGTACCGCCCTGTGTGGCCAATAGCCTCGACCACCGCGGGCCACGCCGAGAGAATATGGGTGCTCACCGTCGGCTCGCCGCTGTTCAGTTTCTCTCGAAGTATGTTGGTCTTCATCGGACTTTCCTCCATATGGATATGACGCGACCGGCCCGCACGGCCATCGCTATGCCCGTTACGTACGCTAGCAGGCTCTGAAGCGAGAATCAATCACCGGTGTATTTTGCTCCCATCAAGCTGTCGATGCAAGACCAGGCGGGTTCCAATCGAGTTCCAATCTAGTAAGGCTCTAAATGGCAGACGAATCCAGTAGAGTTGCTATAATGGGCAGGGCTTCGACGGCATTATCCACTATCACCGCCGGGCGAAAAGGAGAGTGCTATGGCAGAAATCAATCCTACGGTCAAGCGATGGGTGCAGAGTGCCTGGGAGGCTTCGGAGGATTTCTGGGCGGATGCCGCGAACGAGCTGCCGTGGTTTCGCGCATGGGACCTCGTTTTCGAGTGGGACTTTCCAAGCTTTCGCTGGTTTTCAGGCGCCCAGACCAACCTTGCGTACAACTGCCTCGACCACCACGTCGCCAACGGCCGTGGTGGGCGCACGGCGCTGATATACGTCAACGAACGCGGGGAACGGCGGCGGTTCACGTACCGCGAGCTGACCGCCGAGGTCGAGCGGACCGCGGCGGGTCTGCGGGCCCTGGGCATCGGCAAGGGCGATCGCGTCACAATCTACATGCCCACATGCCCCGAGGCGATCATGACCATGCTGGCCACCGTACGGATAGGTGCTATCCATTCGGTGGTATTCGCCGGGTTCGGCGCCGGCGCGCTGGCCGAGCGCATTCGGGCCAGCGGCTCGCGGCTCGTCGTCACCGCAGACATCGGCTATCGCAAAGGGGCGGAGATCAAGCTCAAGGAGATCGTCGACTCGGCCCTGGAGACAGGCGGCGATACGGTCGAGCACGTCATCGTCCTGCGGCGGACCGATGCAGGCCATCACGTTTCCAAACCGGAGCTGGGCTGGGACGAGTTCCTGGAGCGGGGCGTCGGCCACGACGTCGGCCACGTCAAAATGGAGTCCAACGAGCCGGCCTATATTCTCGCCACCTCCGGCACCACGGCCAAGCCGAAGCTGACCGTCTCCACCCACGGCGGCTATCAGGTGCACATTCATAGCATGGGCCGCTGGGTCTTCGCCCTGAGACCCGACGATGTCTGGTGGTCGACCTCGGACATAGGCTGGGTGGTCGGCCACGGCTACATAGTCTATGCGCCCCTTCTTGCCGGCTGCGCCACCGTCGTCTACGAGGGCGCGATCGACCACCCTGGGCCCCAAACGGTATGGCAGGTGATCGAGGAGCTCGGCGTAACCGGATTGTTCACCTCCCCGACCGCCGTGCGCCTTCTTATGCGGTATGGCGAAGAGGCTGTCCGCGAGCACGACCTATCAACTCTGGAACGGGTATTCAGCGCCGGAGAGGTGTTGAACGCGCCGGTGTGGGAGTGGCTGCAAAAGGTCGTCCTGGAAGACCGGGTCCCGGTGATAGACCACATGTGGCAGACGGAGACCGGGGGCCCCGTTTTCGGCAACCCCTACGGACTTGAGATGCTCCCCATCAAGCCTGGCTCATCCGGAATACCGCTGCCGGGGATCGAGGCGGCCGTGATGACGCCCGAGGGAGAGCCCTGCGCCCCCGGCGAGAAGGGGATAATGGTCATCAAGCGGCCCTTCCCGGGCCTCACACCGGCGCTGTGGAGCGAGCCCGAGCGGTACGGCGCGGACTACTGGGAGCGGATTCCCGGCGTCTACTATACGGGTGACTCGGCGCACATCGACGAGGACGGCTATGTATGGTTCGCCGGTCGCGCCGACGAGATCATCAAGATCGCGGCACACAGGCTGGGCACGATCGAGGTCGAGACCGCTTTCCTCAAGCACCCGGCCGTGGCGGAGGCGGGCGTCACCGGCCGGCCCGACGACCTGCGGGGCGAGGTGATCTCGGCTTTCATCGCCCTCAAGGACGGCTACGAGCCCTCCGACGTGCTGCGTAAGGAGCTGCTTGCGACCGTGCGCTCTGACCTGGGCCCGGTGGCCGTCGTCGGCGATCTGAACTTCGTCAAGACGCTTCCAAAGACCCGCAGCGGCAAGATCATGCGCCGGGTCTTCAAGGCGGTTATTCTCGGCCGCGACCCGGGTGACATCACCACCATCGAGGACGAGGGCTCGGTCGAGGAGGCCCGCCAGGCCTGGGAGACGATGAGTGCGGAGCTGGGCAGATAGCTACGATGTCTCGTTTTTTGACAGCGTATTAGAGCGACAGTATCATTGCCCACGTTTCGTACCGAGTATCGGAGGCGGATCTCGGCGCACCCTTGAGCTTTGAGGGCGAGAGACCGATCTGCGGCCCCGCCTTCGTTCCAGACATCTCGGACCTTGATCGAAGCATGCAGCGCGGCACCAACGGCGCGGTGGTCACAGACGGCAGCTATCTGCCGCGGTGCGACTGTGCAATGAGCGCCAACTGGGAGCCGACCGCTCTTTCGGACAGTTATCCGGCGGACCCCTCCGGCAACATCGCCTGGCTACAGGACAACTGGCATAGGGGGAAGGGTTTCGCACGACTGTCGCCGGAGCGCGTCGAGATCGGTAAAGAGGTATTTCGCATACACGCGTTGGAGAAGTACTACACGGTCGTTATGGCGCACTCAGGCTTCTAGAGAGGCACCATCCTGAACCGC
>CAZJDV010000141.1:0-2097 GCA_964544865.1 uncultured Dehalococcoidia bacterium
GTACCCCGTCGTCCAGGGGCGAGATAAGGGATCGCCGCCATGCATCAGCGGCGGCGTGCGCCGTGCCCGCTCCCTAACACAAATGCCAGGTCCCGGCGGCACTCACTCCAAAGTCAGACCATATGCGCGCGCGCCGCCGGGACCTGCCTACCGACGGAAGTCCTTCTCGATCGCTACGATCTCGACAAGTCCGGGACCTGTGGTACAACCGGTGGCGCCCACTTTCCCGTGCCAAACTGGCGGCGGCCGCCTCGCATACCTCGGCCGAAGAAACCGTGGCCGCCCCGCTTTCCAAACATCATTCTCGGTCCGAACCCTTTGGGCCGGGACTGGTACCACTCCCGGTACTCGTCTGCCTGCTCCTTAGTCAACCGATCCTGCTCGACTAGCCGGGCCAGCTTCCGCTCCATCGCCTCATCCCGTATTTCCTCGCGGGCCTGGTCAATGGCCGCCTTGACCTCACTCTCGTCGATCCCCAGTATGGCTGCCACACGCCCGACGAGACCCTTCAATGCCGAGCCGCCGTCCTTCGGGTCCTCCTGAGCCAGAATGACACCCCCCGTGGCTCCTATGGTCAGCACCCCGACGATCGCCGCGATGAACACCCAGTTTCTTTTCATCCGATTCACCTCCTCAGTGTTGCTTTCGCTCCGCGTCTTCTACCACGATAGCGGAACACTATTAAGGAAGTTTGAAGGGACTCCGGATGAAGTGGGCATCGGGTATTGGCGGTCACCATAGCACGGGAAAAATGGGGCCGACGCATGGTGCGTCGGCCTCGCGCAAAGAGCGGACCACTTTGGAACAGTGTCAGGGGCGTGGCAAGTGCAAATGGTGCTGAGTTACAGATGGAATGAGCGGTTGGCGCAATCGGTCACCCTCACCTCTTCGAAGGATACTCCAGATGGATGCGTCCCGCGGAGCCGGTCCGAAGACACCGTTCGCCTTCAAGTTGAATTTGTATTAGCCCTATCCCGGCTCGGCGAGCATCTGGCGAATTTTCCTGTCTGTCTCCTCGTAGTCCCCCTCGCCAATGTGTATGTAGCGGATGTTGCTTTGTCTGTCGATCAGGTACAGGGGCGGCCAGTACTCGTTGTCGTAGGCCCTCCAAGTCCCGCCCATGTTGTCTTGGGCGATGGCGTAGTCCAGACCGTACTTCTTCGCCGCTTCTACCGCCGCGTCCATGTCTCTCTCAAAGTCGAACTCCGGGTAGTGCACGCCGACAATTATCAGACCGTCGTCTGCGTATTTTTCGTGCCACTCCTTTAGATAGGGGAAGGTACGGATGCAGTTGATGCAGGCGAAGGTCCAGAAGTCGATCATGATAACGTCGCCGCGCTTGCTAGCCAGGGTGAAAGGCTCCGCGTTGGCCGAGCTGGTGATCGCCACCAGCTCGGGCGCGAGGATCTCCCCGAGTAGGCTGTATTTCGTCCACTTGGAATCGACCTCAAGCACATTGGCGGCGGGAGTATCCTGATCGGCCGGTGTATCGGCGAGCCGGCCCTCTTCGATCGTCGTGGCGGCAGTGCCGGCCGGCGCCGCTGATGTACCAGTGGGTCCGGTCTCTTCGACTGCGGCGGCGGCCGTCGTCTGGCCGGGGGCCTGACTCGCCGTGGATAGCTCGGCGCCGGTGAAGCAAGCGACGTCCACCACGCCCAGGAGCAGCGGCAGGGCCAGCCAGAGAGCTCTTCTTGAGATTGTCACCCTTCTCACCCAAGGCATATCGCTATGTCGACCGTCAATTGAGATCTTTGTCTTCGCACCATTACTGGTCGGGCTATGCATTGTCCACATCTTGTGAGGGGCTGGAGTCCTGTCATGGCAAAACTGCGATTTGGACACACCTTGCGCATTGCTCGGCTTGTTATAGCTACGCTGGTCGTTCCCACCCACCCGCCCAAGTGGTTCTGAGGGACACCCCAACCCCCCGCCAAAGGGGCTCTCGCCCCTCTGGACTTCCCATTTTCCCACCTACGCGATGAGTTACCGGTAATACATAGCCGGCCAGGAAGGGGGAATGAATTATATCTGAGGGGCATCCCTTCGACGTTGCTCAGGGTAGGCTCTCAGACTCCCGGCAAAGGGGCTTCGCCCCTC
>CAZJDV010000141.1:2107-4092 GCA_964544865.1 uncultured Dehalococcoidia bacterium
GGCCACCACGCCCAAGAGCAGCAGCAGGGCCAGCCAGAGAGCTCTTCTAGAAGAGATAGTCACACTTATAACCCAAGGGCATAGTGCTATGCCCTCAGACCCCCACCAGAGGGGGTCACCCCCTCTGGTCTCCCCCGAATTCTGACTTGTTAGACGGGCTCGGTCACGAAGGAGAAAAAATTCTTTACTCTTCTGCTCACACTTACAATTACGCGACGTGGGCGACAGCAGTTTCGGGGGGCGATTGCCACGACGGGTGGTCAGGCGGAGCTCACTCGCGCTCCGGTCTTCAGCGATGCCAGCAGCCTTCTCGAAGAACCGGCGACCTTGTCTACCGCCTCGTTGAACGCCTTCTCATTTGCCCTGGAGGGCTGACGGTAGCCACTTATCTTGCGTACGAACTGCAGGGCGGCGGCCCGGATCTCCTCGTCGGTGGCTGGCCCGTCCAGACGCCGCAGGGTCTTTATGCTCCTGCACATAGGTGGTGCTCCTTTAGCAGGCTGCAGAAGAATAGGGTCTGCTACCGCGAATGGGTAATGATGAGCGCCGACTGGCCAGTGTTTGGTCCCTCCGGGTAACTTTGAAGTGTCTGAGCGGGGTGTTATGAGCGGATTACCGTCCCAGCCTGCCCCTTTCGGAGCTTGCTGGGCGCACTACGCCCAGGAGAGGTCACGCAGCCTGGGTGCCGGAGCCTCCTCTTGTTGGCTGACCAGCAGATTGGCCATTCGCACCAGGTTATACGTCGTGGCCACCAGATACCCAGCCAGGCCGGTCCGGTCCAGACCTCGATACCGACTACGGCGAAACCCGCCCACCGTTTTCATCCATCCGAAGATCTCTTCCACACGCTTGCGCGCCGCTGGCTCAGAGCATACCCGGCATGCCGAGTGGTCCGACCATCGATGGCGCTGGACCGTCTGCTGGTGTTCTGAGCCACGCGGGGGGTGGCCCCACGCTATCGCATCGCCTCCACGCAGTCTCGCGTGTCGTAGTTCTTGTCCCCACCCAGAGTCCTGGGGCGAAAGCCTCGTCCTCGAGGCTCGTCCAAGAGCACCGGTGCCGCATCGCGCTCCGCCGTGCCCGTGGCCGAACTCACCTGGAAGTCCGTCAGCATCCCGTTGCGGTTCTCCATCAAGCCGTGGGCCGTGAACACCAGCTTGCCTCCTTGCCTTTGCCCTTCCGCATCAGCCGGGCCTCCGGGTCCGTTGTGCTCTGGTGAGTCGAGTTGCTGCGTCGCTCTCCACGGAAGTCCACCTAACGGTTGCCCGGATCGTCGTCCGCGTTCGTCGGCGGGTCCCCATCCCGAGCCTTGAAGCTCTTGAGACTGGCCGCCGACTCAATCAACGTCCCGTCCACCGCGAAGTGCTCGTCCGAGAGCAGGCTACTTCGGTCCGCTTCCATCACGACTTCGTCGAACAACGACTGCCCAACGTTGTGCTCCAGCAACCGCTTGCGGTTCTTGGTGAACACGGTGGGGTCAAAGCTGGGCTCCATAATGTCCATGTCCAGGAACCAGCGGAACAGCAGATTGTAGTCCAACTCCTCGCAGAAAGCCCTCTAGCTCCGAACCGAGTACAGGGCGATGAGCAACGACGCCTTCAGCTGTCTCTCCGGCAGTATCGAGGGCCGGCCCACTGCCGAGTACATGCGGTCGAACTCCGGCGACAACTCCGCCAGTGCCCGGTCCGCGACGGCCTTGATGGTCCGCAGTGGATGGTCCGGCGGCACACGTGTCTCTGGGTCGATGAAGGCCAGCATGCTTACCTGAGAGTCCCGTCGTCCGCGCATGGGAGGCACCTCCGTGTCGTGTTGCCCCCATCTTACCCAACAAGTGTTTCAAACATGTTTCAGAAAAGAGTTTTTCCGCAGCCTGCTAGGGCTAGACCAAGGTCACGATAAGGAGGAAACACATCCAATGCGAAGGAAGGTAACAGTAGTTGGAGCCGGAAACGTTGGGGCTACCACGGCGCAACGGATATTCGACA
>CAZJDV010000142.1:0-4024 GCA_964544865.1 uncultured Dehalococcoidia bacterium
GCTGCGATCGGATGATGTGCTGGCAACGCTTACCGAGTTGATGGTTCTTCGAGGTGTGCCCGAGTACATCAGGTCTGACAACGGCCCAGAGTTCACGTCCAAGAGAGTTAGGAACTGGATCAAAAGGATCGGGGCAAAGACTCTCTTCATAGAGCCCGGGAGTCCATGGGAGAACGGGTACAACGAGAGCTTCAACGGGAAGCTGAGGGACGAGTTGCTAAACGGTGAGATCTTCTGCACGTTGAAGGAGGCGGAGGTGCTTATCGAAGAATGGAGAGAAACCTATAACCAGATCAGGCCGCATAGTTCGCTGGGATATCGGCCGCCGGCGCCACCTGCGACGAATGTGCCCGGCAGACTACATCCCGATGCTTGGCGCAGACCTCAAAACTTCCGTCCGGCACTAACATAGCGACTGGTACAACTATTTGGGGCAGGTCAGGTGGGGCCATCTCGGAATCGCGTAGATCGGCGACCTCGCTCAGCCACTGTTCACGGTACTTAACCAGATCCTTGAAGTAGTCGCTGGCCTCCCAGTCGACTGCTTCACCGAACTCGTCAGCGATCGCGGAAAGCGTTGCCTTTGCGTCAGCGGTGATGCCGATTTCGACGCGGTAATTCTTGCCAATCTCCTGCTGGTCTATGTCGATGTGGATCAGTTTCTGGGGGGGAATGGTGAACGTGGCGCCCGCCCGGAATGAGTTGGCGGTCTGGTCCGTAAACCGGCAGCCGACGGCCAGCACAACGTCGGCGGTGGTAGTGACCGCGTTACCGACGCTTGTCCCCTTGCTCCCGAGCAGCCATGCGTAGAGGGGGTGGTCTTCGGGAAAGGCGCCTTTGGCCTGAAGCGTGGCGACCACTGGCACGCCGGTTTTTTCGGCGAGCCTGAGCAGTTCCCCTTCGGCATTCGCGAGCGTTACACCACCGCCGATTACGATGACTGGCCGCATTGCCTGCCTGAGCAAGCGGGCCGCGGCAGTGACCTGCGATGGTTCAGCCGCGAGGAATGCTTCAACGGGTATCTGCGTTGGCGCGATGTCGACGTCCGCTGCATCGGCCTGGACATCCATGGGGAGGCTGACGAACGTTGGCCCGGGGCGTCCGCTGCCCATCTGCACGAAGGCGTCGCTCAACGAATCGGCCAGCTCAGTCGGTGAGGTAGGCCGGTATGCGGTTTTGGTCAGCGGTTCCAGCACCGACGGCAGGTCTGCCGGGCGCTTGCGTTCCAGTTCCTGGAGCACTCCCCTGCCCGCCATGTACGTGTGAGCCTCGCCACTGACAAGCAGCATTGCGGTGGAGTCCACGTATGCTGCGCCAAGGCCGATCGCGCAGTCCAGCGCGCCGGGGCCGATCGATGTGAAGCAGGCGAGCGGCTTGCCGGCCACCCGGTAGTAGCCATCGGCCATATGAATGGCGGACTGCTCTTGCCTCACCTGGATCACCTGGATCTGATCGGTACGAGTGGATGCCGCATCCATGAGCGCGAGGCAGCCGTGTCCGGGAATGCCAACGAAATACGGAACGTCCTCCGCGATCAGGCGTTCCAGCACGATCTCGCCACCGGTGAACCGCTGGGTCATAGGTCTACTTGCTCCTTGGTCTTTTAGGTCCCTTTAGTTTTTGGGACCGGCCACGCCACTCTCACGGAGCGCGGCGATCTCGTTTGGACCGTAGCCTGCGAATTCGAGGATTTCATCGGTATGTTCGCCGAGGAGTGGCGCCGGACGCCTTAGCGCCGGTGGAGTGTCCGACATCTTGACCGGATTCCCGATGTTGTGAATGTCCCCGGCGGTCGGATGTTCGATGACGTTGTCCATGTTGCGAGCCCGGACCTGCTCGTTCGTCCACGTCTGCTCCATGTCGAATATCGGGCCAGCCGGAACGCCCGCCTCTTCGCAAGCGTTCACCCAATGATCGGTGGTCTGCGTGAGCGTGGTCGCCTCCAACTCATCCTGCAGCTCGGCAAGCGAACCCATTCGTGCGGCATTATCCGAGAAACGGTCATCCTCAAGAAGCTCCTCGCGGCCCAGAGCGCGGCAGAGCCGTTCCCAGTTGTTCTGATTTGCGGCGCCAACATTGAAATACCCGTCGCTGGTCCGCAGCGCCTGATAAGGTGCTGAGAGGCGATGTGAGGAGCC
Organism: uncultured Dehalococcoidia bacterium; assembly: GCA_964544865.1. Classification (GTDB taxonomy): domain Bacteria; phylum Chloroflexota; class Dehalococcoidia; order Lucifugimonadales; family CAJWER01; genus CAZJDV01. The sequence continues at coordinate 2,139 of CAZJDV010000142.1, forward strand.
GAGCGGTCCAACCGATTCGCCGGTCGCGAAGTAGATACTGGACTCCCAAACTGTGTAGGCCAGCGCCGACTCCAACAAGGATGTCTCGACGTGCTGTCCTTTGCCGGTTTTTATCCGGTTCGTGTACGCCGCGAGGATTCCGTACAGGGCGAACATGCCGGCGTTGAGGTCGGCGATCGGGACAGCCAGCTTGGCGGGGGCGCCGCCAGGGTAGCCATTGATGCTCATCAGGCCGCTCATCCCCTGCGCGATCAGATCGAAGCCAGCGCGTTTTCCGTATGGGCCGGTGAGTCCGAAGCCGGAGACCGAGCAATAGACAAGCGCTGGGTTGAGCTTGCTCAGGTCTTCGTAGCCCAATCCGTGGCGGGTCATGCTGCCAGGGCGGCCATTCTCGATCAAAATATCCGCTTTTGCGGCGAGTTTCTTGAAAGCTTCGTTGCCCTCGGGCGACCGTATGTCCAGGACTATCGACCGCTTGTTCCTGTTCATCTGCAGGAACGCCGCTGACTCACCCGCCATGAACGGTGGGCCCATCCGCCGGGTATCGTCACCGCCGGTGGGTTTTTCGACCTTGATGATGTCCGCGCCCATGTCCGCCAGCAGCATTGTGCAGAATGGTCCTGCAAGGATTTGGCTGGCGTCGAGTACGACTACTCCGTCGAGTGCGCGGTTATCGGGCATGTGGTTCTCTCTTTTTCGAAATGCGAGGTTCGGGACATTGAGCAGGCGCCAGCGACTGCGAATGGTACAGCCCCGGCGGACGTTTCGGGAGTGGCAGGACTAGATGCGCGGCGATCTTATCTGGCGCATAATCACGACGACTGCGAACCGGACCCTGATTAAACCAAACTGAAGCGGAGCAGACACCGTGCCTGACAGCCCATTCGACCTCACCGGAAAAGTAGCATTCGTCACAGGAGGCAACGGCGGGCTCGGCCTTGGAATGTCCGTTGGCCTTGCCAGGGCCGGGGCGAGCATCGTCGTCGCATCGCGCAACGCCGAGAAGACGCGGGGCGCGGTGGCGACGATCAAGGAAACCGGTGCTTCCGCTATCGGTGTTGCATGTGACGTGACGGATGCAGAGTCGATTGGCGCCGCAGTTGCGGAGGCCGCGGAAACGTGTGGTGGGATCGACATCCTGATCAACAATTCCGGCACCTCTTACCGGGCGCAGGTGGAAGACATCCCCGATGACGAATGGGATCGCGTGCTCGACACCAATTTGAAGGGCGTCTTCATGGTGTCCAAAGCCATCTACCCGGAGATGAAGAAACGCGGCGGCGGAAAGATCATCAACATCGGTTCGATGATGTCGATATTCGCGAGCGAGTACGCCAGCCCATACGCAGCGAGCAAAGGCGGCGTAGTACAGCTAACAAAGGCGTGCGCCATTGCCTGGGCTAAAGACGGTATCCAGGTAAATGCGATTCTGCCCGGCTGGATTCACACCGACATGACCGGCGCATTCCTCAAGATGTACCCCGAGCGGGAAGCGTTGATCGCCGACCGCACACCGGCTGGGCGATGGGGACAGCCGCACGAACTTGCCGGAACCGCCGTGTTCCTGGCCTCCGCCTCGTCCGACTTTGTCACCGGCGCCTCGATTGCCGTGGACGGCGGTTACTCGGTCAAGTAGTGGGTGCGAGGGACAATTGAGCGAGAGCGGCTGAGTTTTCGCTGGCCTACAGCGTCGTGATTGGCCGTGCCTGGAGCAGGTAGAGACGGGATTCGTGGAATGCGAACTCCGCGTCGACCGGCCATCCGAGGGATTCTTCGAGGGATGCCGCCAGACGCGCTGCGTCGATAACGTGTTCTGGAGTGCCCGAGGGTATCGACCGCATGATGCGGGGTACCTGGACCTCCCTCGTGCCATCTGGCTCTGACAC
>CAZJDV010000143.1:0-4002 GCA_964544865.1 uncultured Dehalococcoidia bacterium
GGTCCATCTCGACACGTGACATCCGATGTTCATGGTCGGCTGTTATGTTCTTGAGGTTTTCAACAGGTTCATAGTGGCTCTTTAGCTCATCAATCACTGTGTCGGTGTTAATGGCCCAGTTCTTTGAGCCAGGTTTGTAGTTGAAGCTGCGTCTGGCAAAGAACCACACGACGACCAGTACTATCCCTACCGTCATCAACCCTTCTGCCATTTGAATCTCCCTTCAGGACCTGCATGGAAGCACCTGGAGTCGCCGTCTCTCTGGTCCTAGGGACCAGGCCCCTTGATCTTGACCAGGTCTTCCTCGACGAAGAAGCGCTCTATCTTCCCCCCCTGGCGGCGTCAATCGACGCGCCCGCCCAGGAGCCGGAATAAAGCTGTTCCTTTCGGTGTGGTGCGGGATCCTGTCCCCGCCTTTCGCAAGGGCGGGCCTGCCCCCCCCCCCTTTGCAAAAGGGGGGGGGGATTTGATTCGCAGTGCGCCCCTACGCCAGCCCGATACGCGAGTAGTACTCGGGCACTCCGCGGATTCCGAGCTTCAGCCTGAACAGCGCACCAGCCCCCGTACCCATCTCGTCCTTCTTGTTGCCACCGATGGTCGTGGCGTACATCTCGTCGAGGCCGTCTCCGGCGAACGTGACGCTGGAGACCATCTTGGCGGGGAACTCGATCGTCCTCTCTTGGGCCCCGTCCGGCGTGAACCGTTTGAGCGCGGAGCCACCGGCGCTGGCCGACCACACGTAGCCTTCTGAATCGACGGTCATCCCGTCGGGCAAGCCACCGTCCGTGGGAACCTCGGCGAAGGTCCGGCGATTGCTGAGGGCGCCGGTCGCCTCGTCGTAGTCGTACTTGTATATCTTGTAGTCCATCGACTCTGTGTAGTACATCGCCTTGCGGTCCGCAGTGAAGCCCATCCCGTTGGGGATCCTCGTGCCCTCGTGCACCGTGTGGATCGAGCCGTCGGTGTCCAGTCGGTAGAAGTTGCCCCGCAGCTCGCCTGTTACGGCCCGAGTCGAGGCCTGCCCCATCGTGCCGCAGAAGACCCGCCCCACCGGGTCGGCGATCACGTCGTTGAACCGGTTTCGCTCCTGACCGGGCAGTCCATCGAAGATGTGGTCGAGCTTTCCGTCCCGCAACACTGCTATGGCGCCCTTGCTCATGAAGAGCACCCAGGTGCCATCGGCCTGCAGTGTCATGCCCCCGATCATCGCGTCCGTCTCGAAGAACAGCCCGTGACTGCCCATCGAGGGCTCGTACCGGTATATCCGCCCCTGCTCGATGTCCAGCCAATATAGATGCCGGTCGAAGGGGTTCCACTGCGGGCCCTCGCCGACGGAGTTCTTGTAATCGACGATCATCTCAGGTTCCAAGGTAAGCCTCCTGTTCGTAAAGCGTAAAACGTAAGAAGAGGGTAATTAACTCTTTACGCTTTACTCAATATCCTCCCGATCTCCGCTTTGATCTGCTTCTGTACCTGGGCGACGAAGCGCTCGTTCGTCGGGCCGCATACCCGTCGCTCGAAGCCGTAGGGGCCGAAGCCGAACATCGTGAAGGCGGGGTTGAGCGCTCCCGCCGGGCCGACCGGGTTGTCGTCGACAGCGCCCCAGTGCGTGAATGTCGCCCAGTCCGGAGCGCTCTGCTCCAGTAGCCGCCTGTGCACTCGATCGACGGAGTCCAGGTAGTAGGGCCTGCTGTCTCGCAGGAAGGGGGAGAGGGCCTCCTCGGCCGGCGATATTTTTCGGTCGTCTGTTGTCACGTCGGTACGGTATACGATCGGGTTCGCCAGGATGGCGAGAGGGCGGTCGCCGCGGAATTGCACCTCGGGCCAATCTGCGTAAACGTCGCCGAGCAGTGCGGTCGGCGTGGGACCCGGGCCCCACAGGGCCAGCTTGTAGCCCGGCCCGGGCGTCACCCACGTCTCGATCTGCTCCCTGACGCTCGTATATTCGTGCCACCTCTTCAGCTCATGGTAATGCTCCGCGAGGAGCAGACCGTCGCCAATATACGGGCTCTCATCGCCTTCGGCCCGCAGGTCGTTGAACGCCGCGAACCAGTTGGCGTAGCTTCGGGTCGCCTTGGAGAACCGCACGGTCTCCGCGGTCTTTCCAGGGCTAGCCCCATCGACGATCACCAGGTGAGGGACCTCGTCGCTCATCCGGCGCACTACCTCTTTCGGGAAGGCGCAGGGCACGACGAGCCGGTGCGTCCCATGGGACGGCACGCGGTTGAACATCACCTCGAAGTCGCCCCTCAGATGGTCCTCCAGCGGTTCGACGACCCACTGCCTGCCGTAGCCACCGCCGGCGAGCTGCGATTTGTCGTTGCCGACTACGATAATCGGTCTATCTGTCGCGGACCGGAACTCCCGCAAAAAAGTCAGCAGCCCGACCGCCTCGTAAGCGGCACGCTGCACGTCGGCGGCAAACTCCTCGCCTGGGTCCAGTGCCACCTCCTCGGCAGGAGGCAGGGCAGCGAGTCCGGAGAAGGCCTTATATATCTCGTGCTTCGGGCGTGGCCCGTTGACCTTCTGGTCCTCATTCCTGAAACGCAAGAACTCCAGGTCGCGCTGTAGCGAGTTGTCGGTGCTGAAATGGCCGTTCAAGGTTTGCGCCCGGAGGCCATCCAGCTCGCTGAGCAGCGATTCGAAGTCGCCCTCCTGGGCTAGATGTCGCACAATGACGGGAGTCACCAGAACGCCGACGTTGTTGAAAGCATTCACGCCGGCCAGCCACTCCGCCAGCCTGCGGAAGCGGCGCAGCGCCTCGTCCTTCCCCAGGTTTGCGGTGAATTCCGCGACCTCTCCGGCATCGAGCCTCAGCCGGAGACGCTCCGCTTCTGCGACGGCTTCGCCTAGCGCCGTAACTTCTTCCTGCGTTTTCGATGTCACTGCATGCTCCGCTGCCGCCAGTCGTTTCCGCTGTCCGGGCGTAAGGATACTACGCAACATTCGGATATGGAAGGCGGTCCTAACTGCAGGTCACGTGTGAATCGCATTGAAGCCCCCCCTCCTTAATCCTCCCCCGAGGGAGGAGGAGACAAGAAAAAAACCACGTTGCGGGTGCAAGTCTTGTCCCATCCCCCTAGGGGGATGGCTAGGAAGGGGTCCTCGCATCGGATCAAGTGTGACTAACATCCAGAGCTGCCCTTCTAGCACCCCCATCTCTGTACGACCGGGGCGTAACACTTTGACTGAGCACATCGGTAACGCTTTTTGAGGCTGAAGCGGCAGCGATCGCAGTAGTAATAAGGCAGTGGAAAGTGTGGACAGCTCTCCGAGACTGCCCACACTTTCCACAGCTCCTCCCCCGCATGGTGCCTGCGTTGAAGGGACTCTTCTACTCCTCTCAGGACCGAGCCCTGTCCCTTCTTGTTCTCCAAAACCGCGGTCTCCGTCCCGAGCCCTCGGCATGTGTTACCCATGTCCCCGGTTTATACCCTTCTCTCGATCGTGTCCGTGGGACCCTCGCCCTCCACCTCGGACTCACCGAAGAGGCGGAGGGCCACTATCAGAACGGTCTGGACTGGGCGGAACGCGAGCGGTGTCCCGTAGAGGCCGGACGCTGCCTGCACGGCCTCGCACGCGTTGCCCAGCATCGCGGTAAGACGGATAAGGTTGCAGAGCTTCTGGACCGAGCGGCGATCATCTTCGAGCAGCACGACGCGCTGTTTTATCTCGGCCGGGTCAGGGAGCAACAAGGGGGGCCTTAGGCGCGTCAAGGCCGTTTCAAAGTCGGCGGCGGGGTCCTTGAGCTCTCAAGCAACTGCTTCCGTTTGAGGGGCTTTGCTTGCAGTGCCGGGGCAGGCACGGGGGCACTGCCCCTACGCACGGAATCCCGCCAATTACTTTCCTATGTTCGGTCCGCATTGCGGATATCAGGGTGCTCATGACGAACGGTCTTGCGCCTTTTTCCATTCCTGGTGAGGCTTGTCGAACCTCCGTTGCCCACGTGACCTGCCCCCCGAAAACTGGTCCAGGAGTAATGTTAGTCCTGGACCTTAAGAA
>CAZJDV010000144.1:0-3640 GCA_964544865.1 uncultured Dehalococcoidia bacterium
CGTGGTGTCCAGGTCCGAGCAGACCGAGATCAACGAGGGCCGGGGAGAGGACGGCTGCGTCTACTTGGATTGCAGACACTTGGGCGAGAAGCAGATCAACGAAAAGCTCTCCCAGATCAGGGAGCTGGGCCGTGACTTCGCCAGCGTGGATATGGTCACGGCCCCCGTGCCCATCAGGCCCGGCATGCATTACCAGATGGGCGGCATCAAGACTGACGTAGACGGCCGGACCGCCGTTCCCGGCCTGTACGCCGCCGGCGAGACCGCGTGCGTCAGCGTCCACGGAGGGAACCGCCTCGGTGCCAACTCCCTCCTAGATACCCTGGTGTTTGGCAGGCGCTCCGGCCAGCACGCCTCTGAGTGGTCCAGGAACATCTCCCATATGAACGTCACCGACTCGGCGGCCGACCCGGACAAGAACGAGATTCAGGAGATGCTCGACCGCGACGGCGATGCGGAGTCCTACGGCCAGGTGAGGCTGGAGATGGGGCAGACCATGAACAGGGGGCTGGCGGTGTTTCGAGACCAACAGGGCATGGCGGAGGCCAGAGCCAAGCTGGCGGAGCTCAAGGACCGTTTCGGCCGGGTCACCGTCGCCGATAAGGGCAAGACGTTCAACACCAATCTGATCTTCACGTTGGAGCTCGGCTTCATGCTGGACTGCGCCGAGACGATAGCCGTGGGCGCGTTGGAGCGCAAGGAGAGCAGGGGGGCCCACTTCAGGACGGACATGCCCGACCGGGACGACGAGCGCTGGCTCAAGCACATCCTACTGTCTTTTGGGCCCGAGGGTCCGCAGGTAGACTACCAGCCCGTCGTCATCACCCAGTGGCAGCCCCAGGCGAGGACCTATTGAACAACTCGATTCTGGTCCGGTCTGAGCTCTCAAACCCAGCCATCCTCAGATGTCTCTAGAAGGACACGGCCCATGAATGTAACGCTCAGCGTCAGGCGATTCAATCCGGACGTCGACGAGCCGGAGTCGTACCTCCAGGACTACGAGTTGGAGGTTGACGATACTGCGATGGTGCTGGATCTCCTAATCAAGGTCCGCGAGGAGGTCGACGGCACCTTGGCGCTGCGCTGCTCCTGCCGGAGCGCTATCTGCGGGTCTTGCGCCATGAGAGTCAACGGCCAGGCCACTCTCGCCTGCAATACGAAAGTGGCCGACGCGGCGTCGAAGAGCGATGGCGTCATCCTCGTGGAGCCGGTGGGCAACATGCAGGTCGTGAAAGACCTGGTGGTCGACTTCAAGCCGTTCTGGGACAAGGTCAGGGCGGTCGAGCCCTGGCTGAAGCCGGAGGGGCCAGAACCCGGCCCGGACCGCGAGTACACCGCTCCGAACGAGGACATGCTGGACATGGCGGGCGTCATGTCCTGCATCATGTGCGGAGCATGTGTCTCGGACTGCACCGTGCTCGCGGTCGACAGGAACTTCCTTGGACCGGCGGCGCTGGCGAAGGCGTATCGCTTCGTGGGCGACCCACGCGACGACGCCGGCCATGCGAGGCTCGGCGAGCTCAACGGGGACGGCGGGATCTGGGACTGCACCCGCTGCTTGCAGTGCGTGGAGGTATGCCCCAAGGGTGTTGACCCCATGGGGCGGATCATGGCGCTGAGGAGCGAAGCGATGGAGGCGGGCTACACCAAGACCTACGGCGCCCGCCACGCCAACGCTCTGACGCAGATGGTGGAGCACAGCGGCCGGGTCGATGAGCTCAGGCTGCCCATCAAGACCAAGGGTATCTTCAACATACCCGAGATGCTCAAGCTCATCCCCGTAGGCTTGCGGGCCCAGCGAAACGGCAAGGTCCCGCCGATCATTCACAAGAAGAATCCGGGCCAGGAGAAGGTGCGCCGCATCTTCAAGAAAGTCGAGAGCAGAGAATGAAGTATGCCTTCTATCCGGGGTGCGTATCCCGCGGGGCGGCGCCCGAGCTGCTCAAGTCCACGGTCGCGGTATGCGAAAAACTTGGTATCGAGTTGGACTTCGAGTCCATGCGAGGCGCGTCCTGTACGGGCACCGGCATACTTCAGGAAAAGAACCTGCGGCTCGGCGACACGCTCAACGCCCGCACCTTCGCCATGGCGGAGAACACCGGGCTGCCGTTGCTGACCATATGCAGCACGTGCCAGGGCGTCATGTCCCAGGCTAACCAGCGGCTCAGGGCGGATCCCGCCTATCTGGTGAGCATAAACGAGGACCTCGCCGAGGAAGGGCTGGAGTACAAGGGCACCGCCGACCCCAGGCACTTGATGTGGGTGCTAATCGAAGACGTCGGCCTGGACAAGCTCAGGGCCGCGGTCGTGCGGCCCCTGACGGGCTTCAAGGCCGCGCCGTTCTACGGCTGCTACATCGTTCGGCCGACCTCCGCGCTGGGATTCGACGAGAACCCGGAGCGGGAGGACTCCCTCGAGCGGATCATCGAGGCCGTCGGCGCCGAGGTGGTGGACTACCCCGGCAAGACGCTGTGCTGCGGCTTCCCCATCCTGACCATCAACGAGACGAACGCCGTGAAAATGGTCGCCAACCACACCCTCGACGCCAAGAGCCGTGGAGCGGTCGCGATGGTGACACCTTGCCCTCTGTGCCAGCTCAACCTCGACGGATACCAGCCTCAGGCATCGTCGATGAGCCGGCAGCCCATCGATATGCCTATACTGCACCTGCCCCAGATGCTCGGCCTCGCCCTCGGTATCGACCCGAAGGCCATGCGCCTGAACAAGCACATAATCTCCACGCAGAAGCTGCTCACTGAGGTGGCCCTCACGCCGTAGCCGCAGTAAACTGTTCTTGCCGCTCTCCGCCTTCTCCGCACACCCGCGCCACACCGGAAACCCGGGCCCAGGCCAGGTTTTGGCGTTTTGATTAGCAGACCCCAACGGTCCACGGCCCGGCCGATCCACCGTGAACAGGCAGTCGAGCAGCGACTCCGCGTCCATCCGCCACCCATTGACACGGGCGCAGCGCCATGATGCAAAGGGAATGTTCGTTTTGTGTGGGTCGGGTTCTGCTCAAAGGAGAATTTCAATTGCCGAAGGTGACCGAAGCCCATAGGGAATCGCGCCGGGCCCAGATCCTGGACGCAGCGATGGCCTGCTTCGCACGGCAGGGGTTCCACCAGACCACTATGCAGGACATCTGCCGGGAGGCCGCCTTCAGTCCGGGGGGCGGTGTACGGGCACTTCGCCGGAAAAGAAGAGATCATCCAGGAATGCTGCGACCAGTGCCAGCAGAGCGATCTATCGAGCCTGGATCAGATCGATCTCACGGCCAAACCTGTGGGGGCCTCGGCACTCTCGTCGAACTTACCTTCGCCGGGATGGACGGCCCAAAGTCGGTCGAGATGCTGCGAATGAACGTCCAGTCTTGGTCCGAGGCCATGCGCGGAGCCCCGAACTAAAGGCGTCGCTGTATGCCAAAGGCATAGACTTCTGGAAGAGCCTTCTAGCCAGGCTAGCGGAGGGAGTACCCTGCACCCCGTACCCCATACCCCCGTACCTCCTCCTACCCCGCCTTGGCCATGACTTCGAGCAACTCGCTCACAGCCAATGCCGAGCTCTTCAGGGCTGCCATCTCGTCGGCGGTAAGGTCGAACTCGATTATCTCCTCGACACCGGCGGCCCCTAGTTTGACCGG
>CAZJDV010000145.1:0-3611 GCA_964544865.1 uncultured Dehalococcoidia bacterium
GTGGGGTGATCTGCAGGGATTGTACCTTCGGCGCGCTGCGCCTGCAATCGTCGCCTCGCCGCAGCTCTTCTCGATGTCCGAGGGCCTGCGGCTGCGAGTGGTATTATATCCTGTTGACACGGTCGCCTTGGTCTCCATGGCGTATACCGTCAAGGGCGGCCTGCTGGCCGAAATTAGGGAAACCAACGGCCTGGGCACGTTGATGACGGCCTTGAGCACCCGCGGGGCAGGCAGGCGGTCGGCAAGGCAGATAGCCGAATTCTTCGACGCCGCCGGCGGAAGCATTACGGCCAACTGCGGGAATAGCACCTTTTACTGGCAGGCGACGGTGCTGGACGACTCCTTTGATCAGGCTCTGGAAATCTTCGCCCACGTGATACGCCGGCCGAGGTTCGACCCGCAAGAACTGGAGATACTGCGACCCAAGATACTGGCAGGCATCAAGCAGACACAGGAGCACTGGTTCGGCCAACTCAAGAAGTACCACCGGTCGAAGTTCTTTATCAATTCGCCCTACGGCATGCTGCCGGGGGGGCGAGAGGAAGTGGTTGAAAGGGCCGCCGCCAACCACCTCCGCCAGTTCCACGAACTGAACATCCGGGGGCTTGTTACCGAACCGGCCGTCCTGACGATCTACGGCCACTTTGATCCCCGCGAGGTCCGCAAGAAAATTGAGGAGGTCTTTGCCTGTCCCATGAAAGGTGTGCGATTCCCCGGCGCGGAACCTCCGCCGCGACGCGTCGGGCCCGAAGGCGAACTGTACGTGATGAAGACCGACAACAGGCAGGCGGGCATCATGGTAGCCGCCCCGGGCATGGAAATAACCAACCTTGAAGACCGCTTCGCCATGACGGTGCTCGATGCGATCATCAGCGGCTATCATCTGCCTTCCGGGTGGCTGCACGCCGAACTCCGCGGAAAAAAACTGGTCTACGTCGTCCACGCCTACAACTGGGCGCCCCTGCGACCCGGGGCCTTTCTTGTTTATGCCGGCTGCCAGCCGGGCAAGGCGCCCGAGGTGGTCGAGATTATCAAAAAAACTCTCCGCAAAGCCGCCGCGTACAGGCCTTCGCAGAAGGAAATTGACCTTGCCGTCAACAGCATCCTGACCGCTGAAATGCTGGACAACCAGTCGATGTCACAAAAGGCGCTGAGGGCGGGGCTGGATGAACTTTACGGCTTCGGCTACGATTTCTGCGCCAAACTCGAGACGCACTATCGCAAGGTCACCCCGGCAGAGGTCGCCCGCGTGGCCAAAAAATACCTTACCGGCGGATACGTGGTTACTGTTACCACGCCAAAACCGGAACTGTTCCAAGCCGCGACAAGCCGATAGTAGCCCCCACCGGGGATTGGAGATTCTGTAGATGTCCGCGAAACAAGACGTTCTAAGCATGTCGGCACGAGACTTTGCCGCCGCAGCAGCCGCCAAGACCCCCACCCCGGGCGGCGGCAGCGTGGCCGGAGTGGTTGGAGCCCTGGCGGTGGCCCTGGGAGAGATGGCGTTGAACTTTTCAAGGGGCAAAAAGAAACTCGCCGAGCATGAAGAATATTACGCCCACCTGTCCGGTCGGCTTGAAAAGGCCCGCAGCATGTTCTATGACCTGGTTGACGACGACATCGCCGCCTATCAACTCTACCAGCAGGCCAACCGCCGGGCCGACGGACCCGAAAAGGAACAGGCCGTCCAGCTGGCCACCGCCGCGGCGATCAACGTGCCGCGACAGGCCACCAAACTCGCCCTGGCCCTGCTGGACGACATACGGGAACTGAGCGCCAAGTGCAACACATGGCTCATCACCGATCTTCTGGCCTCGGCTGCCCTGGCCGTTGCCACCGTCACCCTCAGCGACTACAACGTCCGCATCAATATCCCCAGCGTGACCGACAAGGCCGCCGGGCGGGACATCAAACAATCCTCTGCGGACGATCTGAAGTGTGCGAAAAGGATCCACGCGGAAATCGAAGAGGCCGCAAAACAATATCTGCTGTGAAAAACCGCCGATATCCTCGATCGGTCCATGAAATTCGCGTAATTCACAAACGAATTGTTTGACGATGACAAAGGAATACAACATCCGTAAAGCCACTGGCCAGTGCTCCGCCTGCCGGAAGTGCCTCGAGCCCGGCACGGAGCTCACGGCCACGGTAACGGAAGACGGGCAGGAACTTCTTCGCCAGGACTTCTGCGACGAATGCTGGTCCCAGGCGTCGGGGGGGGAAGACAAGGACGTCCTGTGCGTCTGGCGCACCCGCGTGCCCCAGCCGGCGGAAAAGAAAAAACTGTTCATCGACGACGAGTTACTCGTCAATCTGTTTGAGCGGCTGGGCGGCGACGACCGGGATTCCAGGATCAATTTTCGCTACGTGCTCGCCCTGGCGCTGATGCGCAAAAAACTGCTGGTGTACGACCGCATGGATACGGACGACGCCGGCCGGGACATCTGGACAATGCATCTGAAGAGACAGGAGGCAAAACACCGCGTGATCGATCCGAAGTTGACCGTGGATCAAATCGCCGAGGTCATCGCAAATCTGGGCGAGATTATGGAGGGCGAGTTTTGACCGCTTCGCACCGAACAATGTGGCTGGCTCTGTTGGCCGCTTTGGCCATCGGACTGTCCGGCTGCCCGCGGCCGCTGCCCAAGACGCAGGTCTCCCTGGATACGCTGGTGGGCGAATACAACGCCAACGCCGCCGCCGTGCCGAGGCTGTGGGCCCGCGTCAAGGTCCGCGCGGCCAAATACGACCCGCTCACCGGCCTGGAGACCCGTTCACACGGCTCGCGGCTTCTGCCCCCCAACGGCCTGCTGCTGCTGAGCAAGGGCAAAAATCCGCTGGGCACCCACAACTTTGTCCTGATCGTGCGCGAGACCTTGGCCCACGAACTGGCCCGCGTGGGGGTCAGCCGGGACGAAGGCGTCTATTACATGTGGCAGAGAATGTGGGAAAAGGAGGCGCAGTGGGGGCGGGTAGAACTTGCCGGGGCGCCGAACATCCCCCAACTGCCGATCGACCCGCTCGGCCTGCTGGCCGTTCTGGCCGTCTGCCAATTACCCGGCGACTTCACCCACCTGCCCACCGTCGCGTTGACCATGAACACCCGCCCGTCCGAGCAATACGCCTACGTGCTGACGTACGTTGACCGCCGGCCGATCTCTCGGCAAATCGGCTTTCGCCGCGAGTTGCACTTCGTCTGGCACGACGAAAAGCCCCGGCGGTTGTTTCGGATAAATTTCTTCGACTCTCGCGGCCGGCGGGTGATGGCCGCGAATGTGGGTGACTACAGGCCCATCGACGTTTCCACCATGGAGGACCCACCCCAACATCCACCTATCATGCCCACCGACATCGAGATCGCGTGGTTCGATGACCAGGACCGCAAGACCAGCAAGGTTCATCTGTGGCTGTCGGAAATGACCGCAGTCGAAACGTGGGACGTGTCCCAGTGCCGATTCAAGGAAAACCTGCCCGGGGATATCCCGCCCGAAAAGGTGATTCAGGTGGACAAGGGGATTGTCCGGCCGCCCAAAGGTGTCCGCAAGTGAAGCGATTTCGTGCAAGGGTGACGTGGACCCGTTCATCGGGCCTGACCGGCGTGCTGACGGCGG
>CAZJDV010000146.1:0-250 GCA_964544865.1 uncultured Dehalococcoidia bacterium
CTCGGAACTCCGTCTAATTGGACTGTCGCGATACATTGTAGCGCAAATTACGCCACGGCTTCGCGTCGGCGAACATTGCGGCTCAGGTCCATGACAGCCAACGCTAGTTTCAGTGAATCATGTCGAATCGGATGGTCGGGATTCGTAAGGTCCGTCAATTTCAATTGCACGTCATCGAGATCGCGTCCGTCGCTGATCACGGGCTCGCCGATGTAGGCGACAAGATCGAGCGGTTCGTCGTTTGCAACAA
>CAZJDV010000146.1:260-3434 GCA_964544865.1 uncultured Dehalococcoidia bacterium
CAGGTGTTCGGCGATGGTGTAGCCTTGGGTCTCGCCCACCTCGGTCGCCACGTTGCAAACGTAGACCTTCGTCGCGGCGGTCTGGCGTAGGGCTTCGGCAACGCCTTTGACCATCAAGTTCGGCAAGATGCTGGTGTAGAGGCTGCCTGGACCGATCACGATCAACTCGGCTTCTTCGATGGCCTGAACCGATAGAGGGAACGCCGCGGCGTTTTCAGGCACAATCCCGAGGCGCTCTATCTGGCCGCCGAGATGGGTGATCCTCGATTCTCCGTCGATTACCGTTCCGTCAGAGAAGGTAGCTCGAAGATTCATGGGCTCCAACGTCGCTGGGGCCACCCGACCGCGAACAGCCAACACGCGGCTGGATTCGAGCAATGCTTCTTCGAAGTTCTGCGTGATGTCGGTCATGGCGGCGATGAACAGATTGCCGAAGCTGTGCCCTTTGAGTCCGCTCCCTTGATCGAAACGATACTGGAACAGATCGGTCAGCAGCGATTCGTCCTCCGACATCGCAACCAAACACGCCCGAAAATCTCCAGGGGGCAAAACTCCGAGCTCACGACGCAATCTGCCCGAGCTGCCGCCGTCATCGGCCACGGTAATGATTGCGGTCAGGTTGTCGGTGTGGGCTTTGAGACCTCTCAACAGCACCGACAAACCGGTTCCGCCGCCGATGGCAACAACCCTTGGTCCGCGCCCACGAGACCAACGATTGAAAATCGTCTCAGCCAGATTTTCAATCGGCCTGGACGCTAGCAATACCGGACTCATAGTCTTGTAGGCGCCGTACAACGAAAACAGTATGACGATCCCGCCAGCCCCGAGGAGCAGGAAGCCCTCCAAGTGCCACGGCAAGAAATCGGGGAAGGTCAAATCGAAGAATTTGCGGAGCAGGAAAGCGAAACCGACCGAGCACACGGCTACGCCAAGAGCGCCGGCTGCCGCCCATCTTTTCACCCCGATGCCGGGGTGGAGTAGGTGAACGAATGTACGCCAGCGCCTTTGCCAGGTTCCGGCTTCAAAGGCCCGAGCGCCGTCGCCATTGGGCTCGCGACGCGTCACCTCAATGCCTCCAGTTTGTCGTTGAGCATCTCCGTCGCAATCTGAGGGTTCGCTTTGCCGCGAGTGGCTTTCATCACCTGACCGACCAAGAACCGGATTGCGGTCTCTTTGCCGTCGAGATAGTCCTGCACGGGTTGGGGGTTCGCGGCGATCGCCTCGGCCACGGCGGCGTTGACGGCGTCGGTGTCCGATATCTGAACGAGACCTTCCGCCTCCGCGATTGCCGCCGGAGATCCGCCGGACTCGAACATCCTCTCGAAGACGTCTTTGGCCATGTTCGAATTCAGTGTCCCCGCCTTGACCAGATTCTGGAGTTCGACGATCTGGTCCGGCGCGATCTTGACGTCATCGATCGTAAGCTCGGTTTGGTTGAGCAGGCGTGCCATTTCGCCCAGAAGCCAGTTGCTCACCGATTTCGCCAAGTCCCGTTCGTCCTGGCCTTCAGCGTTTCCGGATTCGACCGCGCGCTCGAAGTAGTCGGCACTGGCTTTGGTCGTCGTGAGCAACTCGGCGTCGTATTCGGATAACCCGAACTCGGAGACGAACCGGGCCATCCGCTGCCGGGGCAACTCAGGGAGCGATTCTCGGATCGAGTCCACCCACTCGGGTTGGATCACAAGTGGCGGCAGGTCGGGCTCCGGGAAGTACCGGTAGTCGGATGCGTACTCTTTGGTGCGCTGAGACACGGTGATTTCGCTGTCGTCGACCCAGCCGCGGGTTTCCTGGGCGATGCGTCCTCCGGCCTCCAGCGTCTCGACCTGCCGTTTAGCCTCGAACTCAAGCGCCCGGAAAACGGACCTGAAGCTGTTCATGTTCTTGACTTCGACCTTAGAGCCGAGCTCAGTGTCGCCGATGGGCCGGATGCTGATGTTGGCGTCGCAGCGGAAGTTGCCCTCTTCCATGTTTGCAATGCTCACTCCGATGTACTGGATTACGGAGTGTAAGTCGACCAGGTACTGCCTCGCTTCCGCCGCGCTGCGGATGTCCGGCTCGCCGACGATCTCCATCAACGGCACTCCGGCTCGGTTGACGTCCATCAGGCTGTAGCCTTCGCCGTAGTCCTCGGTGCGGTGGATCAGCTTCGCCGTATCTTCTTCGAGGTGGACTCGCGTGATGCCGATGGGCCGCTGCTCCCCGTCGACTTCGACGGTCAGGCTGCCGCCCGACGCAATCGGCATGTCGAATTGGGAGATCTGGTAGCCCTTCATCAGGTCCGGGTACGGGTAGTTCTTGCGGTCGAACTTGGTGTTGTTGGCGATGTCGCAGCCAAGTGCGAGACCGGTGCGAATGACGTGCTCCACGGCTTTGCGATTGATGACCGGCAACACGCCCGGCATGCCCATGCAAACAGGACAGACTACCGCGTTGGGACTCGATCCTTGATAGTCTGAACTGCAACCACAGAACATCTTGCTGTGTGTCAGCAACTGGGCGTGAACTTCAAGCCCAATTACTACCTCGTATTCCATCGCCCGCCCGATCTTTTCATGTGGCCTCGTTGGCAGTTCGTGCGTAGGCAGATTCAGTATAGTATTGGGATTAGTTTATTACAACGCCCATGGGGTTCACGGATCGTCGTCATCGTGCTCAGACCAGGCTCCCTCACCGATCAAAGGAACGAACCTGCACGCGCCCAAAGTCTTCATCGAGTATCCGTGCTCGGTGCGCGTCAGCTTCATCAGTTCCTGCTCCGATCGGCTGCCCACGGGGACGACCATCCGACCTCCGATTTCCAATTGAGCGACGAGTTCATTCGGAATTCTGGGCGCTGCCGCCGCGACCACGATGGCGTTGAACGGCGGGTCGTCCGGCGACCCGAGCGCATCCTCGGCTGGGCGGACGATGACGTTGTCATAGCCCAGAGACGCCAGGCGGATTTTGGCCGTTTCCGCGAGCCATTCAATGCGCTCCAATGTGACCACTTCGCGCGCCAACTCCGCCAACACCGCCGCCTGCACGCGGCGGAAAGCTTCACGCGACTATCTATGATTCTACCCGCGGGGCAGGGATTCGTCAACGAAAAACAGACTGCTATCGAGCACGATTGGCGAACATCTCTGAGAGCCTGTGAATGAATCGCCAGTCTCTCTGTCATAACTGGACAGATGC
>CAZJDV010000147.1:0-3308 GCA_964544865.1 uncultured Dehalococcoidia bacterium
CGCTAGGGGCGGCCCTGCTGGCCGGGCTGGGATTCGAGCGGATCTCCACACTGTCAAGGCACGCCCGCCGCCGTCTGGCGCTAGCGTTCTCCGCCGGCACGGTGACCCTAGTCCTTCTCGCTTTCGCCAGCACCGGCACGACGCCTGCCGGCGAAACCGGCCCGCTGCCTGCACCGGCAACCGCAGACATGGCCGCATGGTTTCTCGCGTTATCGTTTTCGTTGGCGGCGCTGCTGCTGCCTACACGCACACGCATTGCTTTGGTCGCCGTGCTCGCACTCGAACTCGGGATGGCTTCGTCGCAGCTCCCACTAAACAACCTGACCACATCAGACGCCTACGCGAGCGTGCGCGCGCCGATGACCCAGATGCTGCTTCACCGCGAAGACCGGCCGGTGCCGGGCCGGACGTTTTCCATGTCCGCGCTGCGCTTCGACCCGGGTGACCTGGCCGACATGCGCGCTAGATTGCGCATGGTGTTGCCGGAAGCAGCCGTGATCACCGCAGTGGACGCGGCGAAAGCCAAAGAAGTGCTCTCCCCCAATCTTCCGCTTGTCTGGCGCGTGCCCGCCGTGGATGGTTACGGCGGCGGCTTGCTACCACTACGTGCCTATGCGCAGTTTACGCGGCAATTCACGCCCAATAATACGTTGCCCGAGGACGGACGCCTGCGCGAGAGAGTCACCGACACGCCCGCAAATTGGCTACTCAACATCACCAACACGCGCTGGCTGCTGACCGACAAAGTGGACGATATCTGGCGCGATGATGTCTTTTACGACCTGCAGTTCCAAGTTGCGCTGCCACGCGGGGCCGCCACCACAATGGCGGTGAAGCCCACTTTCCAGGCTACGGCGGTCGGGCTGGTTTTTTCCGCGCCGTCCGCAGCCAGCGCCCCGCTCGGGCAGTTTCACCTCACGCTTGCCGACGGCTCAAGCCGCACTGTCTCCATCCCGGCGGCGCTGCCTGCGGATGGTGGCCGCGTACCGCTGGGAGAGCCGATGGATCTTACAGCAGTCACGCTGCAGAGCGCGGTCACGGGGTTGCAGCTGCGCGGGGCCGCGGTGATAGACGCCCGTACCGGCGCGTTCATCACGCTCACGCTGGGCCCGTACCGCATGGCGCATTCCGGCGACGTGAAAATATACGAAAACTTAAGCGTCTTCCCGCGCGCATACCTTGTGCGCGCACTTCCCCTCACGGCTGACACTCACCCCATCGGACGCACCGTGTTGCGCGCGCACACCCCCAACCGCATTGTCATTGAAACCGAGTCCGATACGACCGCGACGCTTGTGCTGGCCGACGCCCATTATCCCGGGTGGCGCGCAACCGTGGACGGGAAGCACACAGATATCAGTCCGGCAAACGGGTTCTTCCGCTCAGTGGTTGTGCCGGCGGGGAGCCACGAGGTGGTTTTCGATTATCAGCCAATGAGCTGGCGCTGCGGATTATGGATTAGCGCGATCGCGTTGTTGCTGTGGATTTGGGGATGGCAGCTCACGCGACGGCGCGCCGTACGTCCTTCAGATTAAGCTGCCGGCGTTGCCGGCCCCGCCATTCATTTTCCTCAAAGGCAAAGACGAGGTCCACCCGCCCGGGCAGCTGCTCCAGCCTGTCACCGAGCCAGAAGCCGATTGCATCCAAGGGCTCTCCGTTTTCCGCGCGCACCTTCAATTTCAGATGCGCGTTGCCTTTCCCCACCGCGCGCCGTTCCACAACCTGCGCGCCGTTCCACTGAAAAAGCGGGGTCACATTGCCGTGCCCGGCCGGCTCGAAATAATCTAACTGCTCCGCCAGCCGCTCGGTAAGTTCGTCCGGGCGCACCTCCGCGTCAATTGATAACGTCGGGCGTAAATCCTTCTTGCTGAGTTGTTCCCTCGCGATTTCTCCCAACCGACCCACAAGCAGCGGCCATTTTTGTTGCGGCAATGTAAAACCGGCCGCTGCCGCGTGTCCCCCTTGGCGATCAAGGAGGTCAGCGCATTGATGCAAGGCCTCGGCGATGTGAAACGCGGCCACGCTGCGCGCCGAACCGGTTATCATCCCATCTTTACGCTGTGCGACCAACGCCGGACGATTGCGTTGCTCACACAGGCGCGCTGCCGCCAGCCCCGCAATGCCGCTGTGGAAGTCCTCATGTTCAGCGAACAAAATGAGTGGGTCATCCTCTCCGGCCTGTTCGAGCGCAAGTTGCAGCGCCTGCTCAGAAATGTCACGCGTCAGTCTCTGCCGCTCGCGATTGCACTCTTCGAGCTTGCGCGCGAGGCGGGTTGCATCCGCATTGTCTTCCGTTTCCAGAAGCTGTAACGCGTCCATCGCGTCGCCCAGTCTCCCGGCAGCGTTCAGGCGCGGCCCAAGCTGAAAGCCAATCGTGCGCGCCGTAACACGCCCGCTGCTACGGGCAGCGCGCAGCAGCTCCCTGACGCCCGGCCTTTGCTCCTTGGCATTATTGAGACATTCCAGGCCCGCGTGCACCAGAGCGCGGTTTTCGCCGCGCAGCGGGGCGAGGTCGGCCACCGTTCCCAGTGCCACAAGATCGAGGAACTTGCACGCCGAGATTCCCGCCTGCGCGGGCTGACGCCGCGCCAGCAACGCGGTCGCCATCTTGTACGCGAGTCCCACGCCCGAGAGCATCTGCTCGGGATAGGAACAATCGGCGCGCTTGGGGTCTATCACCGCGACCGCCGGGGGCAACACGTCGCCTACATGATGGTGGTCGCTGATAACCAGGTCAAGCCCGAGTCCGCGCGCGTGCTCGGCTTGCTCGACGGCGCGCACGCCGCAATCAACCGTAATCACAAGGCGCACGCCCTGAGCCGCCAGACTCTCGAGCACGTCGTAGTGCAAACCGTATCCATGCTTGTCGCGCCGGGGAATACGCGCGCGCACATCCGCTCCAAACGCCCGCATCAACTCGAGCAACAACAGAGTGGCCGTCACCCCGTCTACGTCATAATCCCCGTAAACGGCGATGCGCTCCCCTTCGTCCAGCGCCGCCAGAACGCGCTCCACCACGGCATCCATGCCGGCCAACTGAAAAGGGTCAGTCTCGGGCGGCATCTCGCGGCGCACAAAGGCCAGCGCCTGCGGCTCGCTGCGCAACTCGCGATTCCAGAAAAGCTGCTGCAGCAGCGGCTCATTCTGCCAGCGCGAAAGCTGCTCGCGCGCCGCCTCCGGCATGGCCGGTTTTACCTCCCACCTTTTCTCTATCATCGCCATCGGGGCCCGCGCGCATTGTAGTTTATTCCCGCGCGCGTTACAATGCCGGAATGGCTCGCATTGTCTTCATGGGAACGCCCGAATTC
>CAZJDV010000148.1:0-3205 GCA_964544865.1 uncultured Dehalococcoidia bacterium
TGTGGGGCGAGTGGCACGGCGTCGAGGGCGCCGAAACATGGCGCACCGAGCGGCCGGCCCCAC
This sequence comes from uncultured Dehalococcoidia bacterium, assembly GCA_964544865.1. Taxonomy (GTDB): domain Bacteria; phylum Chloroflexota; class Dehalococcoidia; order Lucifugimonadales; family CAJWER01; genus CAZJDV01. The sequence continues at coordinate 64 of CAZJDV010000148.1, forward strand.
CGAACGCAGCTTGCCCGCCTTGGGCCCGTCGAATGTGTGATATTCCGGCGGATTGAGGGTGCATAGAGGCGATAGCTCGGTCTGCCCATAGGCTTGCGTAAATCCGATATGCGGCAGGCGCTCCAGGCACTCGCGGATAACCCCTTCCGGCATCGGCGAGCCGCCATAGATGATCTGCTTGAGCGACGCCAACCCGCTGCCCTCCAGCGCCGGGTCATCGAGGATCATCTTGACCATGGTCGGCACCAACAGGGTATCCGTAACGCCATGCGCATCGATCGCGGCAATGGTCTTGGCCGCATCGAACGCCGGAATGAAGCAATGCGAACCGCCGGCGATCACCACCCCCATCGAAGAGGCGCCTTCGGCGAGATGGAACATCGGCGTGGCGTGCAGATATTTGGTACCGCTATCGAATTTAAAGCCATACGCGACGCCGACCGAGCTCGACCATAATCCGCGATGCGGCAGCATGACGCCTTTCGGATATCCGGTGGTGCCGCCGGTATAGAAGATGCCGGCCAAATCCTCGCCGCCAAGACCGGCGTCCTCGGCCGGACCGCTCATCGCGATCAACTCTTCGTAATCCAGCCAGCCCTCCGGCGCCTCGCCGTCGCCCATGTAAATCAGATTCTTGACACCCTTTGCTTGTTCCAGAATGCTCGCCATGACGGGCTGGAAGGCGTCATCGACGAAAATGGTCCGGGCGCCGGAATCGTTCAGCGAATAGGCGTTTTCCGCCGCCGACCAGCGCAAATTCATCGGTACGGTGACCGATCCGCTCCAGAAACAGGCATAGCAATATTCAAGATAGCGATCGGAATTGAGCGCCAGGATGGCAACGCGGTCGCCCACCTCAATGCCGAGATCGCGCAAACCCCCGGCCAGTCTGGCGATGCGCTCGGCGAAGCTGCCCCAGCTTTGGCGGCGCTCGCCGCATATCGTCGCGATGCCATGGCGGTTGGTCTGCGCGTTGGTCTTGATGCTCTGCGTGAGATACATGATCAATTTCGCCCAGCGCTGTTTCCTCCAATAGGTTACATATTACACTATTCAGTTACATGTCAAATAATTTCATATATACTCGATTGAAACCAGCCGCGACCGGTTGATCTCAGAAAGGCATGAAAAATGGCGCGCGAAGAATGGAACCGGTTGGCTCCGAGCCGCGACGAACAACGCCGGCAAAAACGTATGGCGGTGTTGCAGACCAGCGCCCGGCTGTTCACCCAATTCGGCTTCGAGCGCACGACGCTGGACGATATCGCGGCCGAGCTGAACGTCTCCAAACGCACGCTCTATTATTATGTGAAGAGCAAGAACGATATCCTCTCCGAATGCACGCAATTGGCCTTGCGGCAGCTCGACCGGGCGGTGCGGGATATCGCTGCCTCGGGCCAGACCCCATTGCGGCGAATCGAAGCGCTACTGCGCCGCTATATGAGCCTGGCCGCCGATGATCTCGGCGCCTGCCTAATCTTGACCAGGCCCGATTCGCTGCGCCAGGAAAACCGCGAGATTCTGTTGGACGGGCGGCGCAAGTTCGATTTCGCCTTGCGCGGACTCATCCGGGAAGGCATCGATGATGGCTCGATCGCGCCCTGTGAGCCCAAGATCGCGACAGCGGCGATTTTCGGCGCCTTCAATTGGGTACTGCATTGGCATCCCGAACGCAGCAAAGAGGCCTATGATGAAATCGCCGGCCAGTTCCTCACATTTCTCATCACCGGCCTCAAGGCGCGCTGATCGGCCCGGCACCGGCAGTTCATAGAGGAAGCGGAAAATGCAATTGGGTGAGCCTTCATGGATGAACGAGGAGTATGAAATCCTCCGCGACTCGGTGCGTAAATTCATCGCCGCCGAGATCGAACCCCATTACGAAGCGTGGGAAGAGGCGGGCATCGTGCCGCGTGAAATCTGGAACAAGCTCGGCGAGCACGGCCTGCTCGCGCCCGACATGCCCGAACAATATGGCGGCGCCGGCGGATCCTACCAGCATCTGGCGCTGATCATCGCCGAGTTTGCCCGCCTCGGCTTCGCCACCTTCGCCGGCAGCATGATCGGCGTCCATTCCGCCATCGTGAACCATTATATTTTGAACCATGGCAGCGAAGAACAGAAACGGCGCTATCTGCCGGCCATGGCATCGGGTGACATGGTCGCCGCCATCGCCATGACGGAACCCGCCGCCGGGTCCGACCTGCAGGGCATCCGGACGGTGGCGGTGCGCAACGGCAACGGCTATGTCCTCAACGGCTCCAAGACCTTCATTTCGAACGGTCAACAATGCGATTTCGTCATCACCGTCGCCAAGACCGACAATACGGTCGCCGGCGCCAAGTGCATCAGCCTTCTGTTCGTCGAAAAAGAGGCCGCCGGGTTCGCCCGCGGCCGCAACCTCGACAAGATCGGCCTCCACTCCGCCGATACGTCGGAACTTTTTTTCGACGATGTCCGGGTCGATGGCGACGCGGTCCTCGGCGCCGAGCATGGCGGCTTTGCGGTGCTCATGGAGGAATTGCCGCGCGAGCGCCTGACGCTCGCCATAAGCGGGCTCGCCGCCGCCGAGGGCGCCTTGCAATGGACCATCGACTATGTCCGCGAACGCCAGGTCTTCGGCAAGCCGGTCGCCGAATTCCAGAACACGCGATTTAAAATCGCCGAGATGATGACCGAGCTGCGCGCGCTGCGCGCCTTCATCGACGAATGCACGCTGAAGCTGGCGATGAACGATCTCGACACCGTAACGGCCAGCATGGCCAAGCTTAAATCGACCGAATTGCAGGGTGAGATCATCGATGGCTGCCTGCAATTCTTCGGCGGCTACGGCTATATGCGGGAGTTCCCCATCGCCCGCGCATTTGTCGACGCCCGGGTGCAGCGGATTTATGGCGGCACCTCGGAAGTCATGAAGGAAATTATCGCCCGCGATGTGTTGGGAAGGTGAAGCGCCAAGCCCCTTCTCCCCGGCGGAGCGGAGTGGTTACTTCCGCCCAAGTCAGGGCTCGGCATTGCCAGGGCTGGTCTTCGAATATCTGCTTTGGATTTTATTGCAGTGGTTCCCGACCGGCATATTTGGAGCCCGAGTTTGACCCAGGCTGTGTAGAAACGCTGGCTGAATTCCGATACGACGGACGAGCGG
>CAZJDV010000149.1:0-3030 GCA_964544865.1 uncultured Dehalococcoidia bacterium
TCTCTCGGGTTCTTTAACCCTCAGATGTGTCCTTTTTCGCTGACCTTCTACAGTCAACGCCCATAGGTGACGCCCCCGCCATACTTGACACAGAGACCGCGCATTCGGTAATCTCGGTCAATAGAGTCGGCCCTCCATACTCACTAATGGAGTCGTGACATGGCCCTGGTCAGGTTAGTCCTGTTCCTTGCCGACGCGGTCAACGATTTTCTGTCCAAGAACTGCCCGCACCTCTCGGGTGCGATATCCTTCTATACCCTGTTCTCGATCTTTCCGCTGTTCCTCGCGATCATTTCAGTGCTCGGCTTCGTCCTCGGGCCCCGCGCAGAGGAGGAGCAGCTCGCCAGGGACATCGCCGATGTCTTGCCCGTTTCCAGCGAATACGTGAGCCAGACGATCCAGGGCGTCGTCTCCGCCAGGGCCATCACCGGGATCGCGAGCGTCTTCGGCCTGCTCTGGGCCGCCACCGCGGTCTTCGGTGCGATCAGAAAAGGCATCAACGCCGCCTGGGGCATCCGGAAAACACGCCCGTTCCTCAAGGAGCGCCTAATAGATTTCGCGCTGGTCCTGGGCGCTGGGGTGCTCATGCTGGCCTTTCTGTTCAGCGCACCGGCCCTGGGGCTCCTCAGGGACATCACGGTTCTGGGAGCCCCGGATTCGGAGTATTTCACGCGGTTCATCTGGGACCTGATGGCTGCGCTATTGTTCCCCAGCATGGCGTTTCTGACCTTCCTGCTCCTCTATCGCTACCTTCCCAACACGGAGGTCCGCATAGCCGATGTCTGGCCGGGAGCGCTTCTGGCATCTATGGCGTTCACGAGCGCCAACCTTGGCTTCGTATGGTATGTGAGGACCTATCCTTTTGTTTACAACGTCGTCTACGGCTCCGTGGGCGCGGTAATCGCTCTGTTGACCTGGGTGTACCTCTCGGCTATCATTTTACTGTTCGGCGCCGTTTTGACATCGCGCTACGCCTCATACGCAGCCAGCCTGGGGAGTCAGCAGCATAGCCTCAAGATTCTTTGGACAGGGTTCTCGAGGGTCAGATTGCGCGTCGTCGAGCCTGCGAGGGCGGGCTGAGGGTCACGCCCGTTCCGCCGGCGCCGGTCTGCTCTCCATTCTTCTGGCCGCCTTCACCCTGGCCTGCGGCTCGACACTGGATCCCACGCCGCCCCCCGAGCCCACGTCCACCCCGATAGTCATTGTCAAGGAAGTGGTCGTGACGCCGACTCCGGCGGCCGGCGGCCAATCGCGTCCATCCCCCGCCCTCGAATCGCTGCCGTCCATCGCCGACGTCGTAGACCAGATCAGGCCCTGGGTGGCCTCCATCACGGTCGAGACCCAGATCAGAGGGTTTTTCACCACCTTCGACGAGGAGGGCGCCGGATCGGGCTTCGTCGTTCGGCCGGACGGCTATGTGGTAACCAATAACCACGTGGTCCAGGGCGCGAGCGAGGTGCAGGTCCATCTGCCTGGCGGCGACACTTACGACGCCCTGGTGATCGGGCGCGACGACGTCCGGGACATCGCGGTGCTGAAGATCGACGCAACCGGCCTGCCCTTCGCGGAGTTCGCACCGTCGGAGCCGAGGGTGGGCGACTGGGTGATGACCATGGGAAACGCCCTCGACCTCATGGGTGGGCCCACGGTGACACTCGGCATCGTCAGCGGCCTTGGGCGGACCATACAAACCGACCAGTTCCCGAATATCTTCTACGACCTGATCCAGACGGACGCCGCGATCAACACCGGCAACAGCGGCGGCCCGCTGGTCGACCTACAGGGCTGGGTTGTGGGGATCAACCAGGCGACGCTGAGACAGGCTCAGGGCATCAGCTTCGCCATCAACGCCGCCACCGCCGAGCCCATCATCCAGAGCCTTATCGACCACGGCCGCGTGGTCCGGCCAACGCTCGGATTCAGGGGAATCGACGTAACCCCGGCTAGGGCCAGCCAGTTCAGGCTTGCGCTGTCCGAGGGCGTTCTGGTCACAAGGTTGTCCGGGGAAGGGCCCGCATACGTGGGCGGCATCAGGGTCGGCGACATCATCACCAAGATCGACGGCATCCCCACCCAGGATATGGCCCGTCTGCTCAGCCTGCTCTGGTCCTACAAGGTCGGCGACATGATCCTGGTCGAATACGTCAGCGAGGACCAGTTCCTGAGCACCACCATCGAGCTCACTGAACGCAACAACTAGCGGGTCGCACGAGACCGTCACCGAATCGGTCGGAGAGGGTCGGCATGGCCACGCCCGCCGCTTGTCGGGGCCGATCGATGCCTCTCATGAAGAGGGGGCCAGCCTACCCTTCGTCCGGAACCAACGGAAGTTGAGAGTCCGGCTGCGTATCACCGCCCTCCTCGGGCGTGGCATTCGGCAGGAACGCCAGTATCCTTCCCTTCTTAGCAACCCAACCTCCAGGCACGCTCGTTATCAGATCCAGATCACGCAGTGCATTGACATCCCGTGTGTGAGTCTTGTCCGTCTTGCCCGCATACGCTTCGGCAAGCCTGGGGGTTAGCCGACGAAGCTTGGACCGAGGTACGGGCTCGGCGTTTCTGGAAAGGTCTAGGACCAGCCAGCGTTGACGAACGCTCGCGGTGCTGGTGCGGTCATGAAAAGTCTGATGCACGAAGTTCTCCAAGGCGACGTCGATCTGCTGCTCGTGGATCACCTTGAGCTGATCACGCAGCGCATCAACAAATCCCTGGAGCGCATACAGGATAAACGCCACCGGTCCCTTCTTGGCCATGTCGAGCTGCCGGTAGTAATCCGTACGCATCTCGTTGTAGTAGTCGCTGAGCAAGTGCGCCGCCGGGCTCGGGATGCCGGAGACGACAAGAATCTGGAATTCGATGAGCCGGGCGGTCCTGCCGTTGCCATGGCCAAATGGGTGGATGAACGCAATGTACAGGTGGGCGATGATCGCCTTGAGAATCGCCGCCCCCCGACCCTAATCGCTCTTCGTCAGCGAAGCTCGGATCGTTCAGCCACTCGCAGAGACAAGCCAGCAGATACTCGCAGTCCTG
>CAZJDV010000150.1:0-2998 GCA_964544865.1 uncultured Dehalococcoidia bacterium
CTTCTCTCGGGTCCTTCAGCCCTCGGATGTGTCCCTTTTTCGCTGACCTTCTACACTAATTCCCCGATACCTCAACATGAAAGTGACCTAGAATCCATGTACGACAACTGCGGACGAACAGTCTCATCTCTGTCCAGACGAATTCCCAGAGCCGAAATAGCGCTCGATTCGTCTACGATTTCTTACTCTCCACTGGCAGGGTCTTTGAGGTCCGCGACAATCGGTATCGCATTGGCTCGCGCGTCTCCGCCTGAAAGATCAAGGTCCAGCACTTGGAATCCTTCGTCTCCAAGACACCGGACAAACCTCAAGACGCTATCCTGGAGCTCTATTTCGTCCTCTGACGAACTTTCCTCCGTAGAGGTTGCCGCTTCTAACGATGGCAAGCATGCTCCAAGTGCCTCCACGCCTTTGGTCGCATAGGTGGGGTCCTGCGCCAAATCCTGTCTGAGAGTAACTAGGTCAACCGTGCCATCGGCTTCAGTCTTGGATCGGGGGTGGACGCCCCGAGCCATCCACCATAATCGAACGATCTCGTCACTTTTCAGATTTCCCAGGGCCGAAGACGAACTCGTTGCACTTATCGAAACTTCGTTCCACTCTAGAGTCAGCCCACTTTAGAACACATTTGATCGACCCCATGCCGTCTCGTGAGTCTCCGGAGAAATCGGGGTCCGGGACATCAATCTCTTCGTCTCTAAGGCACTGAGCAAATCTCAACAGGTCGTTCTGCAGCTCTATTTCGTCTTCTGGTGACTCCTTACTGGAAAAGGTAGCCCTTTCGAGCAAAGGCAGGCAATCGTCAAACGCCTCCGCGCTCGCTTTTTCGTCGTACCTGGGGTCCTGGGCCATGCTCCCCTTGAGAGTGACCCAATCGATGGTTCCATCGGCGTTCAACTCCGGATCAGGAGCATTCAGTCCATGATCTCACAGGCAGGTTGTTAAAACGGTTGTAATCTCTTCGTCCGTCAATCTGGAAGTACCTGACTTGCCAGCTTCCGAGGTCGATGGCGCAGACGTGCCGGACTGGACAGCCGATCCAACCGAGATCTCGAGTTCCTGGGAATCATCGATCTGGGCGACATTGGAGCCGGATTGCCCGGAACCACAACTTGCCGAGACACCCAGTAGCACCAGCAGCACTAGCCAGCCAACCAAGGCGAGGATTGATCGTATGGTCGATGACATATGTTCACCAAAAAGGCCGGCAAGGTTCGGCACAGCGAAACTTAGCCAGCCCGTATGATCGACCGATTTTCACACGCCCGTCCATGGCGCCACTGAAACCAACTTATCCAAGGTTAGTCCAACGACTGCACTCTCCGGTATCGTCTCTACATATTATAAACCTTGAGACGGCCGAAACCGGAACAAAGATTCGCGACTGGCGGCTGGGCGAGGCGCTCTAGCCTTTCAGGTACCCCGCTTTGTCGAAGACCTCCGCCAGCCTGGCAATGCCCTCGTGGATCTCCTCGGGGGTGTTGTAGCCGTAGCAGAGCCGCGCGTAGTTCTTGCCGGAGGCCCCGTCGGGCGAGAAGTTCACTCCCGGGTGATAGCCCACGTCGGCGTCCAGGGCCGTCTGGTGCGTCGCAGTCAGATCCGAAGCCTTGTGCATTTGAAGCCAAACGTACAGCGCGCCCTCGGGCCTGCTCCACGAGGCCGCAGAGCCCATGCTCTCGCCCAGGGCGGCAAGCATGGCGTCCCGTTTGACCCGGAGCACCTGGTTGATGTCTGCGATGTGGTCCTGAAGCCCTGACTTCGCGTACCGGTGCACGGCGAAGGCGGTGAACTGGTTGACGCCGCCCCCGCTCTTGATTGGCCTCACCACGTCCATGACCTGCGGTGGCGCGGTCAGGTAGCCCAGGCGCATGCCGGGGGCGATGATCTTGGAGAAGGAGCCGACGTACATGACCAGTCCGCTGTCATCCAGAGAGTGGATGGACGCGACCGGCTCCCCTTCGAACCTCAGATCGACGTAGCAGTCGTCCTCCAGGATAGGTATGCCGTGGCGTCGGGCCTGCCTCAGCAGCGCCTCTCGCCGCTCCAGGGACATCGTCCACCCCTGGGGGTTCTGGAAGCTGGGGATCGTGTACACCATCTTGGGTCTCTTGCCCTCGGCGACCGCTCTCTGGATGACGTTTTCCAGGGCGTCGGGCAGCATCCCATCCTGGTCGCACTCGACACCGCGCACGTCCGCCCGAAACCTTCGCAGGATGCCCAGAGTACCGCTGTACACGAAATGCTCCGTCAGCACCACGTCGCCGGGGTTTATCAAGGCCTCGATCAGCATGTGCAGCGGCTGGCTGGAGCCGTCCGCCAGGATGATGTCGTCGGGCGCGGCCTGGATTCCTCTATCGCGCTTCAACTTTTCGGAAACGTATCCGCGCAGCGGGGGATAGCCCTGGGGGTGGGGGTAGATGGCCAGATCCCCGCCCTCCTCGTCCAGGGCGTCCATCAGGGAATCTGCCAGCTCGGTGAGGGGCAGCGTGGCTGGGTCGGGGTAGGCCACGGCGAAGTCGTACTTGCGGCGATTCGCTGCGCCCTGACGGGGCGCCGGCTCCGGCGCCCTATCGGAAAATAAGTCATCGAAGCTGAACGAGCTCTCATCAGTCATACATCTTGCTCCTCGCTGATCTCGTGCTGCATGCAGGCGGGCGTAGAATACCCCAATATCGCCAGCTTTGCACGCGGGCCGCCGCTGGGCACAGGACCTTTCGGTTCTCCCTCACCGGCGAATCCTGTTACACACCCGTTGACGTGACCTGGGGTAGTGGCGTGTGCTCGGCACGGCCTCTACGCCGCGGTCTTCTTCCGCCTCGACCAGCTCACAGAGACGCCCACCGCCGCGATGACGACGCGGCAGTAGGGCTGGATCTTGGCTCCCTCGCCAGACAGGCCGAGGGTCACGATGGAATCTAGTCCGGAATCCCCATATCAAGCATCTGACCTGCCCCTCCAAAACTGGTCCAAGTGTAATGTTAGTAACCTGGACCGTAGG
>CAZJDV010000151.1:0-2994 GCA_964544865.1 uncultured Dehalococcoidia bacterium
CGGGCTTGCCCATCTTCTCGACCTCGATCATGTCGTGGACCATCCACGACGCGCACGTCCCTCAATCGGCAGTGGCGCCGACGACGACGTCGCATTCCTCCGCCGCCTGTTTCAAGACCTCTGGCGGCGCGGGGTAGCCCCGGCCATTGTAGAACCTGGTCTTGAGGTCGCTGAACCTCTCACGAAGCATCTCCCCAACCCGGTTGAGGGCCACGTCTCCGCCGTGGGTGCCGCTCCACACCAGGGCGACGGTCTTGCCCTCCAGGGTCGGCGGCCTGGGATTTGTGGGCGTGATGTTCACCGTTCCTCTTTGCGTGGCTACGGGATTCAGGACTTCTAGCAGGTGCATTGGAGTGTCTCCTTTTCCATAGTTACTACAGAACTGTCTTGCGATCCATGGCGGAGGCCGTAGTGCGACTTTCCGAGACTTATCTGATAGTCCATCCGTGCCAGTGTTTTTACCACCTATCTATGTGATCTGACAAGACCCAGGGGTCTCCCTCGGAACTTCCCAATTGCGGTTTGCATCGAAGCCAAGAGGGCCGTAGAATGAGGACTCGGGTTCGGGAAGGACGGATGGCACGGCGTGGGCCGGTCCATGACCAGCGTCTCGGGGAGTAGCCAGCCGTGGCGGCATATATTTCAAAGCGAATTCTGTTAGCCTTCCTTTCGGTGTGGGTGATTTCAGTCCTGTCCTTCGTCATTATCGAGCTGCCCCAGGGCGACGCCATCGATAGAATATTTGCCAGGACTGCCGGCTCCAACGAGGCGGTGGCCCTTGAGATGATGGAGAACCTGCGCCTTCGTCTCGGGCTAGACCAGCCCAAATACGTCCGGTACAGCAAGTGGATCTGGCGCTTGATGCATGGAGACCTGGGCCAGACAATGATGCCCACGACTGGATTCGAGGGCCAGCGCGCGTTGAAAAAGATCATCGGGGACCGGCTATGGACGACAATCGCCCTCTCAGGCTTCACCATTGTGGTCACGTGGTCGTTCGCCATCCCTATTGGGATATACTCGGCCGTCCGCCAGCACTCCGTGGGCGACTACGTCTTCACATTTGCGGGGTTCACGGGACTCGCCGTGCCCGATTTTCTGCTGGGCCTGTTGCTGATGTACCTCGCGTTCGCGTACTTTGACCAGAGTGTTGGCGGGCTGTTCTCGGCCGACTATATGAGCGCCCCGTGGAACCTTGCCAAGGTCCGGGACCTGCTGAACCATCTCTGGATACCGGCTATAGTGCTCGGAACATCGGGGACCGCGGGCCTGATCCGCGTAATGCGCAACAACCTGCTGGACGAGCTGGGCAAGCCCTACGTGGTAACGGCCAGGGCCAAGGGACTGGGTTCCTGGAGGGTGATCCTCAAGTACCCGTTGCGGGTGGCGATCAATCCATTCATCAGCACGATAGGATACCTGCTTCCCGCCCTGGTTGGCGGCAGTGTCATCGTGTCCGTGGTGCTGAGCCTGCCTACGCTGGGGCCCGTTCTCCTGAACGCCATATTGAATGAGGACACCACTACCGCTGGCTTCATAATCTTGATGCTCGGGTTGCTCACCGTGATCGGGACCTTAATCTCGGACGTCCTCCTGGCCGTAGTCGACCCGCGAATCAGGCTGACCAACCGCTAGCGAGTGCGGCGGAGCAGCATTGGGCCCGCGTCACTTTCGCGTATGTCCTGCCATTCTGTGCGCTTCACTTCAGAGCGCCGTGCGAACGACCCTGGGCAAGAAACAGGAGGATGAGGTCGGCAAATGCCACTCAGAATAGGTTTCGTCGGATTCCGGCACTCGCATATCTACGAGCTCCACAAGAAAGCCGCGGAAACGGATGGAATGGAGGTGGTGGCCGCATGCGAGGAGGACGAGGCGACGCGGGCGGAGGCCGCCGCGCACGGCGTGACGATAACGCACCGGCTGGCGGAGGACCTGATCGATGGCGACGATTGTGACGTGATCGCGATTGGTGACTACTTTTCCCGGCGTGGGGCGCTGGCTCTGAAGGCGCTAAGGGCCGGCAAGCACGCGATAGTCGACAAGCCGATATGCACGGACCTGGCGGAGCTGGACGAGATCGAACGGCTGTCCGGCGAGACCGCCCTGAAGGTGGGCTGCATGCTGACGATGAGGGACTCGCGGCCAATGAACGCGCTCCGAGACCTGGTCCGGAACGGCACTATCGGGAAGGTGAATGCGATCTCCTTCGGGGGACAGCATCCGATGAGATTGGATTCGCGGCCGGCATGGTACTTCGAGCCGGGCAAGCACGGCGGGACGATCAACGACATCGGCATGCACGCCACCGATTCGATTCCTTGGATGACGGGGCTCGGGTTCCAGTCGGTCAATGCGGCCCGATGCTGGAACGCCAATGTGCCGCAATATCCCGATTTCAGAGATGGTGCGCAGATGATGCTGACGATGGACAACGGGAGCGGGGTGCTGGGAGACGTGTCCTATTTCATGCCGTCCGATGGAGGCTACTTCCTCCCGCTCTACTGGCGGACGACCGTTTTCGGCGAAAAGGGAATTTTGGAGGCGGCGCTGGTATCGACCGAGATCATGGTCGCGCTGAACGGACGGGTGGAGGGCAGGCCGGTACCCGAGGTCACGTCCGGTGGGTACTTCGAGGGTTTCCTGAGAGACATTCAGGGCGAGGCCGGCGACGAAGACCTGGATACCGGCGCCGTGATCAGCGCTGCCCGTACGGCCTTGATAATACAGAAGGCGGCGGACGACGGCTCGCATGACGTGCCGCTGACAGACGGCTGACTCCGGCGCCCGCGAGGCCGGCCGGCGCGGAGGCGCCCGTCAGGCCGGGCCGTTTCGCCATCCGGTGTCTACCCTCGCCGCGTGTGGTTCGACATGCTCACCGCGAACGGAAGGTGTATATGCGCCCCGAGCTTTGTTGTCAATCAGCAATAGAGGGACAGTTGTGGAGCCGAGAAGATTTGTTGTGATGAAGAGTAGAAAGCGATCTCTCTGACAGCT
>CAZJDV010000152.1:0-2976 GCA_964544865.1 uncultured Dehalococcoidia bacterium
GCCGTGTCTCAGTCCCCCTCTGTCCGTTCGTGCTCTCACACCGGATACCCGTCTTAGGTTTGGTAGGCCATTACCCCACCAACTGCCTGATAGGCCGCAAGCTCCTCCCAAAGCGACGCCCCCCAACGAATCGGAGAGAATCTTTCCTTCCCGCACCGCAGTCCGGGAAACGTACGGGGTATTAGACCGGATTTCTCCGGTTTATCCCCCACTTCGGGGCAGATCACTTACGTGTTACTCAGCCGTCTGCCACTTCCCTGGTAAGCCGAAGCGAACCAGGATCGTTCGACTTGCATGCATTAAGCGCACCGCCAGCGTTCGTCCTGAGCCAGGATCAAACTCTAGTTGTTTGTTCGGTTTCCTTCCACTATCCAGTTGTTAAGGTGCAGGAGCGACGCGGACAATGGTAACCCCGGACGGGCCTCCTGTCAAGGCTGCCCGTTCTTGGAATTGCCATATCTCTCGGTCGCTCAGTCAATGATAGCCAATCGACGGACGGGCGTCAATACTTTTCTCCCCTTGACATCTCGATTCGCAGACACTAGCTTGGGTGCAGGCTCGGGCCGTGCCCGCACCCCGGTCCGCCTTATCACCAGTGCAGGAGCCTCATATGCTACGCTCACTCAACTATCCGGCAGCAAGCAGGCCCGTGGCCATGGGAGTCAACGGCATGGTCTCCACAGCCCATCCCCTCGCATCGCTGGCCGGGCTGCGGGTGCTCCAGGACGGAGGCAACGCCTTCGACGCCGTCGCAACGACGGCGTCGACCCTCAACGTCGTGGAGCCTTACATGTCCGGGGTGGGCGGCATCGGGACGGCGCTGGCCTACGTCGCCGCCGAGGGACGGGTGCGGGCCCTCGACTTCTCAGGCCGGGCGCCCGGTTCGGCCGTGCCCTCGGCCTTTACCGACGAGGCGAAGGACGATGGGATCATGGCCGCGATGGTCCCCGGCAACCTCTCCGGATGGCTTACCCTCCATGAGACCTACGGCTCCATGGAACGCGAGAGGCTGTTCCAACCCGCCATCGACTACGCCGAAAACGGCGCTCCCGTCACCTATTTCGCCAACTCCATCATGCAGTCGAGCGCTCATCTACTGGCGCGGTTCCCAGACTCCGCATCGATAATACTCGGGCCGGACGGACACGCACCATCCCCCGGGACGCGACTCAAAATGCCGCAGCTCGCGGAGTCGTTGCGCCAGATCGCCGCGGGCGGCCAGGACGTCTTCTACCGAGGCGAGCTGGCCCGCCGAATCGTGGAGGGAAACCGTGAGCTGGGGGGCCTCTACAGTGAAGAAGACCTCGCTGGGTACAAGGCCGCATGGCACGATCCCATCAGCGTCAAGTACAAAGGCTACGAGGTCTTTACCACGCCCCCGAACTGCAGCGCCTTCCAGGTGCTTCAGACCCTGAAACTCCTGGAGACCTTCGACGACGCGGATCGAGTGTTTCAAGGCGCCGGCACGCTGCACATGTTCCTGGAGGCGGTGAAGCTGTGTGTCACAGACCGCATCAAGTACGCGGGCGACCCCGACTACGTAGCCGCGCCCCTGAAGGCCCTTCTCTCCGACGAATACGCGGCGAGCCAAAGCCGGCGCATCGACCGTGAGAGCGCCTCCGTCGTCTCCGGCGAGCGCTACGCGACGGAACGGCCCGAGGGCGCCCTCAAGCCCGGAAGCCCGGATGCGTTCGACCTGGGGATGACGACCCACTACGCCGTGGCGGACCGCGACGGCAACGTCGTCTCCGTGACCCAGACCCTCGGTGGGGGCTTCGGATCTGGCGCGGCGGTCGGAGGCACCGGCATATTCTTGAACAACATGGCCAGCTACTTCGAGCTTGAGGAAGGGAGCCCAAACCGGATCGGACCCGGCAAGCGGGTGGACTTCGTAGTAGCGCCCACTCAGACATTCCGCGACGGCCGCTTCCACCTGAGTATCGGCACGCCGGGGAGCTGGGGTATACTCCAGACGACACCGCAGTTCCTGACCAACGTGCTGGACTACGGAATGAACGTCCAGCAGGCGATCGAGGCGCCGCGCTTCCGGTACTTCACGGGCCGCCACGTCCAGATGGAAGAGCGCTTTCCCCTGCACGTCAGGAGGGCGCTGGAGAACCGGGGCCACGAGGTCGATGTGCTCAAGGCCTGGTCCACGGCTGTCGGCGGCTCCCAGGGGATACAGTTCGACGCCGGCCAGGGCGTGTTCCAGGGCGGGGCCGACCCTCGCCGCGACGGCCAAGCATTGGGCTACTGAGCTGAATCCTTGTACCAGGACCGACCATGCGCTCAACTGTGTTGGATGACAACAGGTGTGGCACTTCGAACATCTGAGGGTGGGATCCGGCGGAGCTCGTGTCCTAGGATGAGATCGTTCGTTACCTGGGAGACCTGACGGTGGAGAAGGCCGAACTAATTGAGATCGAGTTAAATGTTCACAATGTGGATGTTTCACATGCCCACGATGAAGGGGAGCATGGCAACCATGGCTCTTCGGGAGTCCATACCCACGGTCAAAACGAGACAGGGAAATGGGTGGTTGCGCTGGTGCGTGCTCACCGCCCGTTCGTTCGTTAGTGATGACGACGTACGTAACGGGCTTATCGAGGGGCTCGACTCAACTTGAGCGGTGAGCGGCGAGAGGCTCTGCCGTCCTGTGATGTTGCCTGGCCGTCCCACCGGCTTGAGCCTGTCAAAGGGTATCCGGCGCCTCATCGATAATGAAAGCCTTGAAGGGGCGCGTGAAGCTCAATCGAAAGGTTTGCCGACTCCGGAGGTCTGAATGAAGCGCGTGTTAGTTTTCGTCTTCGATGGCCTTCAGATGTCGCAGGTGACCCCCGATCTCATGCCAAACCTGGCCGCCTTCGCCGCCGGGGGCGTCCGCTTCGAGGCCCACCACCCGGTCTTCCCCACCGTGACGCGCGTCAACTCGGTCACCATGACAACGGGCCGGTACCCCGGCGGCCACGGCCTCGC
>CAZJDV010000153.1:0-2976 GCA_964544865.1 uncultured Dehalococcoidia bacterium
CCACCTCGCCAAGCGGGCCAACCAGGTCGAGCTTTCGCAGAGCGGCCATAGCATCCCCAAAGGCGCCCACGCCGGGCAGCACGACGACATCGGCGCCCATTATGTCCGTCTTCGACGCCGTTACCTTGGCGGGCACGCCGACGCTCTCGAGGGCATGCCTGACGCTGAAGAGATTGCCCATCCCATAGTCCACAATGGCAACTGTAATCCGCTGGGACTCAGCCATTGGTCGACACCAGGGCAGCCGGACGGCAATCGATGCCAACGTCCATCAGATGCCTTTTGACATCCTGGATCGAGGCCCGTTTGGCAATGGTCGATCCTCTTTGGCCCCTGAGGAACTCAATGTTCCCTTCCTCGGTATAATAGCCGTCCTCGTGCGCAAAGCGCGTCACGCCGTCGTAGTGGAGGAGGGACGCCAGGCTGACCGCGTCCGCCTTGCCTCGGACTATCCCCTCGGAAACATGCGTCAACTCTCCGGCGCCTCCACTTGCTATCACAGGGATGGACACCGACTGGGCGATCTCGCGGGTCATTTCCAGATCAAATCCCCTTCCGGTGCCCTCTCGGTCGATAGAGGTTATGATGATCTCCCCGGCGCCCAGCGTGGCTACCTCGATCGCCCATTCAAACGCGTCGACGCCGGTCCGCTGCCGTCCGTTATCCGTGTACGCCTCGTAGGTGCCGTCGGGCTTCTTCTTCGCTTCGATAGAGATGACAATGGTGGAGGAGCCGAAACGTCTGGCTGCCTCAGAGATGAGCACGGGTCGCCCTATCGCGGCGGTGTTGAGCGACACCTTGTCGGCGCCCGCCCGCAGGATCGTCGCGATGTCCTCCAGGCTCCTGAGCCCGCCGCCGACGGTCAGAGGAGTGAATATCTGCCGCGACGTGCGCTCGACGATCTCCACCAGACTGTTGCGGCCGTAGAGACTCGCCACGACGTCCATGTAGATCAGCTCGTCCGCGCCGCTCTCGTAGTAGTGGCGGGCAAACCACTCCGGCTTGCCCAGCACGCGCAGTCCTTCCATGTGGATCCCCTTGACGAGGTTGGGGCCCTTGATGTCCAGGCGGGGGATGACACGGACGGTCATGGCGTGCCTAAGCCTGGTCTCCCAGGTAGGAAAGGGTCAGCTCGTCGGTGCGCATCATCTCCTGGACCCGCGCCAGGTCGTCCGGCGTGTCCACGGAGTGGGTGTCGAACTCCGTCTCCACCATCCTGACCTTGTAGCCGTGCTCCAGGAACCGCATCATGTCGATGGACTCCGATTCCTCCAGAGGGGTGGGCGCCAGCGACGCGTATTTGAGCAGAGTGTCTCTGCGAAAAGGTATGATGCAGACCTGTTTGAACAGTGGGATGCTCTCCCGGCCGAGGATTCTGTCGGTCGGTATGGGCTGTCGCGAGAAGTAAAGGGCGTCGCCGTTCAGGTCGATTACAACCTTGATCGTGTTCGGGTCCTGCCACGACTCGAGCGAGTCGATGCGCTTGGTCAGGTTGATACACTGGATCTCAGGGTCCTCCAGCTTCGGCGCCACCGCGCGGTCGATCATGTCCGGGATGGTCATCGGCTCGTCACCCTGGACGAGGACGAATATGTCGGCGTCCATGCTCTCGGCGACCTCGGCCATGCGATCGCTGGCCCGCTGATGGACCGTAGAGGTCATGACTGCCTGGCCGCCGTGGGCTTCGATGGCGTCGTATATCTCCCTGTCGCAGGTGGCTACGTAAACGCCGTCCAGGCTCTCGCACATCGCCACGCGAAGGCGCACGTGCTCTACCATGGGCAGCCCCAGGATCGGCGCCAGGGGCTTGCCCGGGAACCGGGACGAGCCCATGCGGGCCGGAATTACGGCGACGACCTTGAGCGGCGACTCGGGCATCTCAGATCCTCTCCCTTCTCGAATCGGGTCGATACCTCACTGCAACGCCTGTGCGCCCACGGCCGAAACAGCCTTTGCTTTGGACCGCTTCAGTTCTTCGATTACACGCTGCTGCTCACCTGGTGTCAGACCCACTGACGACGGCAGACTCAATGCGTCTCGGTGCAGCCGCTCCGCGACCTCGCACCGGCGACCCTGGGAGTCGGCGTGGGCGCTGGACAGGTGCAGCGGCTGCCACAGCGGCCGCGTCTGTATTCCGGCATCGCCGAGAGAGCGGAGCACCGCTCGGCTGTCCAACCCAAATGCCGCCCTGTCCACAAGGACGGTGTAGAGCCACCAGGCGCTGGACGCCCACCCAGCCTCTTCGGGGAGGGTAACGCCCTCCACATCCGCCAGACCCTCGCTATAGGCCTCGGCGATGGCGCGCTTGGCGGCGAGCCTGTCTTCGATGTCCTCGAGCTGGGCGCAGCCCATCGCCGCCTGGACGTTCGTGAGCCGGTAGTTGAAGCCGACCTCATCATGGACATACTCGATCGGGTCGTCCTTCGCCTGAGTCGTGAGGTAGCGGGCCCTGTCCGCCCACTCCCGGTTGTCGGTGACGATCATGCCGCCACCCCCGGTGGTGATGAGCTTGTTGCCGTTGAAGCTGAAGACGGCGATGTCGCCCAGATTCCCCACCATGCGATCTTTGTACCTGGCCCCGAGGCTCTCGGTGGCGTCCTCGACGACGGCCAGGCCGTAGCGCCTAGCCAGGTCCAAAAGCGGGTCCATATCGACGGGATGCCCGAGGACATGCACGGGGAGCACGGCCTTGACCCGGCGACCGCTGGCGCGGTTGTGGAGCGCCCCCTCACGCACTACGCATTCATCTTCGAGAAACCGTGCCGCCCTGTCGATGTCCAACTGCCAGAAACGCGGCTCCACGTCGACGAAGACCGGCCATGCCTGGCAATAACGAACGGCGTTCGCGGGCGCAATGAACGTCAGGGCAGGGAGGAGGACCTCGTCGTCGGGCTCGACGCCCGCGACCAGCAGGGCGATGTGGAGCGCCGCCGTGCCGCTGACCGTCGCCACGGCGTGCTTTGAGCCGACGTACTC
>CAZJDV010000154.1:0-2918 GCA_964544865.1 uncultured Dehalococcoidia bacterium
GGCCGGAAGCCAGTCGCTGTCGGGCAATCGCAATCAGGCAGGCTGCCCGGCGCACGTTCAGGGGAGGCGTGGCGAAGCTCACTTTTTCTCCCAGCGTCTCGCGGGCAGCGGCGTTGATTTCACCGCACACGTGTACATCACCGGCTTCCCCGTCTCGTAGCAGCTCATCCCATGTGGTGATACGCGCCGGGCCATCGGCCTGCCAGCCGGCCTCACTCCAGTGGTACGCTCCCGCCGCAATGCGGCCCCTGCCCGCCGAGAGCACTGCCAGTAAAACGCCATCCAGAGGCGGCTGGGCGTAGGCGACGATATCAAGAGTGGCCACACCCAGCAGCGGCAGCGCATGCGCAAGAGCGAACCCTTTTGCGAAAGCCAAGCCGATACGCAGCCCGGTGAATGAACCCGGCCCGAGCGCAACCGCAAGCGCCTCGAGCGCATCCGCCCGTACGCCGGCATTGCGCAGCATGTGTTCTACCTGTGGCGCCAGTTCCACGGTGTGGTTATTCGCGCTGCGCCAGCTGTGTTCAGCCAAAATATCAGCGCCGTCGTCAAGCGCCAGACTGGCGTGCTTAGTCGCGGTGTCGATAGCCAGCAGCATCAGGCGTTCTCGTGTTGAAAAGCGGTTTTCCGAAAGCCAGCCAATAGTCTATCGTAGCGCTCACCGGCTGCGCTCATTTCCAGACTGCGTTTCTCCTCCTCGTGGTAGCTTAATCCAACCCACAATCTCTCCCTCGGCAGCGCCGCTGCGATGTTATTCGGCCACTCCACCATCAGGCTTGCGCCGGCTGCCAGTCGCTCGTCAAGACAAATGTGTTCGGCATCATTGACATCCGCCAAGCGGAAACAATCCAGATGGTGCAACTGCGCTCCGTCCGCGCGAAAGTATTCATTCGCGAGCACATACGAGGGGCTGGTGACCGGTTGCAGCGCCCCCCAGCCACGCCCGATGCCGATTGCCAGCGCAGTTTTCCCGGCGCCCAGCTGGCCGCTGAGGCAGACAAGGTCGCGGGGTTGCAGCAATAGCCCCAGTTTCACGCCGTAACGCAGTGTCTGGTCATAGTTATAACTGATGAAATCCAGCACGTGCGCATCCAGTATAGGCATGACAGAGGCATTATAGCCGCCACTTGACACCGGAGCAAGTAGGCGCTGCCCGCTCCGTGTTATGATTACCTGGCTGGCAGAATCATTGATGCGCACCCTGGTAATCGCCGACATCCATGCGAACCAGACCGCGCTCGAAGCGGTGCTCGCGCACGCGCAGGGCGCCTTCAACATGGTCTGGTGTCTGGGCGACCTCGTGGGTTATGGTCCGGACCCGAACGAATGCGTGCAGCGCGTGCGCGCGTTGAAAGGGATGGTGTGCCTTTCCGGAAACCACGACCACGCGGCTATCGGGAGAATCGACCTAGATGCCTTCAACCCACTGGCGGCAACCGCTCTGCGCTGGACCGCGAACGCGCTGCAGGCATCCTCGCGCGATTATCTCGACTCTCTGCCCTCCATGCAGGTAATCAATGAAACCACGCTTGCGCATGGCAGCCCGCGCCACCCGGTGTGGGAGTACATTTCTGACGTGGGATTGGCAGCAGAGAATTTTGCCCACTTCAGCGGAGCCGTTTGCCTTGTGGGGCACACACACGCGGCACGCGTTTACCACCACGACGGCAATCTCTGTCACGAGAAAATTGCACTTGTCGGAAAGCCATTCAGTCTGAACACCGGAAGGTATATACTTAACCCCGGCGGCGTGGGCCAACCACGCGACCGCAATCCGATGGCGGCGTACGCGCTCTTCGACCCGGACAGCGCCAGTTGGGAACAGCGGCGCGTGGCATACGACATCGCGGAAACGCAGCGCCGTATGCAGGCGCACGGGCTGCCGGAAGCGCTGATTGCGCGGCTGGCTTTCGGGATATAACAATGAGAATGCAGACAGCACTGCGGATTTCAACGCTGCTCGCCACAACGGTCTTCGCGCTGGCAGCCTGCGGCGCGCTGCAGCAGGCGCCCGTCCAATTGGAGTCCGCTCCCGCGGCGAAAACCTCCTTTGCGCTGACGGAGGACATTGCGCTCAGCGCCGAGGCCGAGTCGCTGGGAACGCAATCGTCCGCCGCCAAGCGCATGGTGATTTACACGGCAGAAATGACGCTGGTGGTAGCCGATCCGCTCACCAGCCTTAAAAGCATCTCCGCGATGGCCACCGAACTGGGTGGCTTTGTGGTGCAGTCAGATATCTACCACGCCGAGTCCCTCGCGGCCGAGCGCGGGACACAGGCCACCAGCGCCCCCGAGGCGCACATCACCATCCGGGTGCGCGCGGAGAAGCTCGATGAGGCCATCACACAGCTTTCCGAAATGGCGGTGGGTGTGCGCAGTCTCTCGCGCCGGGGGCATGACGTCACGCAGGAATACACCGATCTTTCCAGCCGACTGCACAACATGGAGGCAGCTGAGGCGCAGCTGCTCGAGATAATGGAAGCCGCGCGCAGAAGCGAGGACGTGCTGGAGGTCTTCCGTGAACTCGTGCGCCTGCGCGAGCAGATTGAAGTGCTGCGCGGACAGATGCAGTACTATGAGCAGTCGGCACGCCTCTCCGCCCTCAGCGTGCAGTTGCTGCCGGATGCGGGCGCACAGCCCATAAGCGTGCGCGGATGGAAACCTATAGCCACCCTCAAACGCGCCACGGAAACGTTGCTGCGCGGGCTGCGTGCGCTGGGAGACATCCTCATTTTCGCGATTGTGACCGTGCTGCCCATAGCCCTGATTATGATGACACCGCTATTCTTCGGCGGCAGAGCGCTGCTGCGCATGCGCAAAAGCAGGAAGAGACCACCGCAGCATGAATGACAGCAAGGCGCTCAGCCATCTGGACGAACATGGCCAGGCGCGCATGGTGGACGTGGGCAAAAAGCCGG
>CAZJDV010000155.1:0-2904 GCA_964544865.1 uncultured Dehalococcoidia bacterium
CACAACAAATCTTCTCGGCTCCACAACTGTCCCTCTTTTGCTGATTGACAACAGCTGGGGGAGGAGTGGTTTGCAGTTATCGGCATACTCAATCCGCTGCCTATGGCGGCAGACCTGGACAGAGGCGCGATTATCGGTTACGAAGGGGCCCAGGAGTATCTGAACCATGACGGTGTCTCCGATGTGATCTACGTGCGCGCTTATCCTGAACATATTCATGACGTTCGTTCCGTCATGGCCGCAACCGTAAGTCCAGGAAAGCCGGATGAGGTGCTTGTGAGCCGCGCGTCGGATGTCTTGGAGGCAAGAGTTGCGGCCAGAAGCACATTCACAAATCTTTTCGTCGGTCTTGGGGCGGCCGCGCTGCTGGTCGGCGGTATTGGGATCGCCAACGTCATGGTCATTGCCGTCATGGAACGATGCAACAAGATTGGTCTGCGGCGAGCGTTAGGGCCACACGTTTCCCATCGCCACTCAAATCCTGTCTGAGTCGCTATTGCTGTCCAGTGTCGGGGGGATCACAGGAATTGTCCTGGGAATATTGGCCACTGCTATCTATGCTGCCCTGCAAGACTGGTCCCTGGTCGTATCTGGATATGTGGTAGTGGGTGGCATGGTGTCTTCGGTTTTGATAGGAGGAATAGCTGGATTCTATCCCGCTATGGACGCTGCCAATATGTCCCCTACCGACGCCCTACGGACAAGATGAGGGCCATTGCGCACTGGCAGGCTAGATGTCCAGGGCACTCAATGGCCGGTACTTGTCGTTCGTCCCGGAAATCATCAGCTTCGGCACGGTGATCCGCTCACGGTACGCGAAGGGGTCTACGACGGCCTCTAGTCCAGTTGCCGCTTCGTCGCCGGAAACAAGGCGCTGCGGGATGTCTATCTGTGTGTAATCCGAGACCTCGTCGCTGAAGCCGCCCCAGGCGTCGAGCTGGTGCTCCATCTGTTTCGCCAGGTTGAGGTTGTCGTAGGCAAGCGGGGCGATGGCCTGGACTCTGCCGTCCACGGCCGCCGTCAGCCAGGTGGTCCAGCCGCGCTTGGAGCCGCCGGTCACGACGAACCCGGAGACCGGAACGTTCAGCTCGGCCTCCACGAACTCCTCGACCGCGTCCATCGCCCGGACCGCGCTCTTGACCATCGGGAGGAGCAGCGGCCAGTCGGCGCCCCCTTCCTCCATGTACCTGGCGAACGTCTCGGCGATCAGCGCGTCTTCTCTGAGCCCGCCCAGCAGCGGCTGGTTCGGGATATCGTGCAATACGACAACGGGCGCGCCGATCCCGCCGGCTATCGCCGCCCCGTAAAGCAGGGCGTCGCCACCGCTGGAGTCGCCCGCCACGACGAGGAGCACCAATGTGGGATGGGTCTCGATTCGCTCCGGTGCGACGACGTAGAGGGTGTGCCGCCACGTCGTCTCGTGCCACCGCTGCGAGGTAAGCCTCAGGCGGTACGCGGCAGCGCCACCGGGGAGGTCGCTCCGGGAGACCTCCTCCCACGCATACGCGCCGTCGTCCTCGGCCACGTATCTGTCCAGCTCCGAGGGCGCATCTCCTGCGCATCCCAGGAGAGTCCCCACGGCAACGATCACAAGCAGCACGATTGAACGGACGTTCATACTCCCGGATAACAGGTCCGAGGCCCCCCGGCGGGCCGTGCTCACGGTCCGCCGCGGCCCTCGCCGAGAAGCCGCCTGGCGACACGCTCCCTGAGCCCCTCTGCCTCGTCCCGCATTAGCTGAAGCTCCGCCCTGAGGCGCGCCGCCGTGGAACCTTCCTCGAGCAGCGCCTGCTTCTCGGGGTTCGCCGACTGAAGCTGTACCGCCACGAAATAGGACAGTTCGACGGGCTCGACCGGGAGCCTCGGCTCGTTGACCCAGCCTCCCCGCAGCCCGTGCAGAAGGCGGACATGCTGAGTGGCGGCCGTTCGGAGAGCGGCCATGTCTTGCTCTCCAAGCCCGGCCGAGGGATCATCCTGAAGGACCTCGACGCGGCCTTCGAGGTAGGGCTCCACCCTCGTGACGGCCTCGATGCAAAACCGGTCGCGCCCGGCGACGGCGATCCGCATTCGCTCGTCGCCCAGGTGCTGCACGTCGATTATGCGGGCCACTGTGCCGACCGAGTGGGGCTCGGCCGGCTCGCCGACCTCCGATCCCGTCTTGATAAGGACCACGCCGAACTCGGAGTCGCCGTCGAGGCACCTCCGGATCATGAGCTTGTAACGCTCCTCAAAGATCGTCAGCGGAATCACGGCATTCGGGAACAGTACGAGATCAAGCGGAAACAACGGGAGTACACGGTTCTCGACCGGCATGGGCGGACCTTTCCGTGGGTCGGAGCTTGCTGTGAGTATATCGGCTGCTATCTCAGCCCACAAGTTTGCCTTGGGAAGCCGTGACGCGCCTGCGGCCATTTCTTGATATACTCATTTGCGGATTGCTGCCACTTGTTGTGTTCGCCGCTCATGTCGGAGTTGCGGCGCAGCGCGTAATTCGGATTCTCGCCATTCGCCTTGGAGGACCCTTTCATTGTCTTACGTCAAGTCCCTGCAATGCCGTGAGTGCGCCAGGGAGTACCCTATCGAACCGCTGAACGCGTGCGAGTTCTGCTTCGGGCCCCTGGAGGTCAGCTACGACTACGACGCCATCGCCAGGAACGTCACCAGAGAGAGCATCGCCAAGGGCCCGCTTACGATGTGGCGTTACCTCGACTTCCTGCCGGTCGATGCCCAGGCGCCGGTGGACCTGGGCGCGGGTTACACGCCCCTGCTGAAGGCCGACAACCTGGGCCGCATGCTAGGGTTGGACCATCTTTACATCAAGAACGACAGTGTCAACCCAACCTTTTCTTTCAAGGACCGGCCGGTATCGGTGACCACCACCAAGGCGCTGGAGTTCGAGTTCGA
>CAZJDV010000156.1:0-2813 GCA_964544865.1 uncultured Dehalococcoidia bacterium
CCAGACCCTTGTGCCTGCGGTTGACCTACTGGCGGCGTTCCCTGCTGGCCACCAGACCCTTGTGCCTGCGGTTGACCTACTGGCGGCGTTCCCTGCTGGCCACCAGACCCTTGTGCCTGCGGTTGACCTACTGGCGGCGTTCCCTGCTGGCCACCAGACCCTTGTGCCTGCGGTTGACCTACTGGCGGCGTTCCCTGCTGGCCACCAGACCCTTGTGCCTGCGGTTGACCTACTGGCGGCGTTCCCTGCTGGCCACCAGACCCTTGTGCCTGCGGTTGACCTACTGGCGGCGTTCCCTGCTGGCCACCAGACCCACCAGGGCCCTCTGCTTCAAAGCATTTGCCTACCAGTGGAGCCTCTTCCGCCGATTCCGGGCGGTCACCGGTCTCAAATATGGCACTGAAAGCCTCCGGCGATAGGACTTCCCGGAGACATGCCTCCAACCGGGGGGTCAGTGTGAGTGCCTCGGTCGGCTGTTGCGCGATGAGTGTCTGCACGGACGCGGGGGGCTGCTCCGCCGATTGTGCGCCGGTTCCGCCGCAGGCGCCCGACAGCAGCACGGCTATCACGCAGTAGGTCAGGGGTCGAAAACGCATTCCGTGCCCTCGCTGCAAAACTGGCTCACGTGCTGCTGTCGGGCGCGCTCGGGAACTCTAATCCCCCCTGATAATCCAACACTGCAGCTTTGAACGCCGCCGGCAATGCCATGGGCCGATCTGCCTGATAATCGTAGGCGACCTGCACTGTCTTCGCGATCGCAATCAGCCTGCCGTCCCCGGCAACAATGTGGTATGTGAAATCAAAGCTCTTGGTGCCGAAGCGCGTGACAGCCACGCCAACATTCAGGTGCTCACCCAGAAAAGCGGGCGCCTTGTAGTCACAGGTGGCCCGGGCCACAATCATGTTCATGTGCTCCAGGTCGGGGCGAGATGTCAGCTCGCGGAAATACTTTATGCGCGCGGTCTCCAGATAGGTGAAATAAACGGCGTTGTTGACATGGCCCATCGAGTCCACGTCGCGAAAGATGACTTCCAAATTGTGGGCAAAAGGGAAGCTATCTGTGTTCAAGTGAGTTATTCTCCGTTCGAGGCAATCCAGTTCGCAGCGCCGCGATTGCGCATGGCACGCCGGATTTCGGGATTGTAACATAATGGATCAACCTCCCGGGTGCTTGCCCACGGCGCGCCACTCGATTATAGTTGCGCGGGAACGATAAGGGCAATTTCCGATTGCCGCTGCCTATGCCCAGATCGAGGCCGCCGATATGATGCGCTGCAAAGCCGCCGTGCGCTTCGACGCCGGAGGAGTAATCGGCCCGGAGGCCAATATGGCGAAAAATCTTGCTTCTGAAGCGGACTGGAATGCTGCCAATGTTTGCATGGATGTTTTTGGCGGCTATGGTATGGCGGCGGAATATGACATCGAGCGCAAGTTCCGCGAGAGCCGACTATACAAAGTCGTGCCGGTGACCAATAATCTGGTGCTGGCTTATCTGGGGCACAATGTACTCGGGATGCCACGCTCATATTGAGAGGCACGGAAAGGAATTGAAAGCGCTCACGGGCATCCGTTTGCTCGAACTCACCCATATGGTCAGCGGCCCTTACGCCGGGCTGCTGCTCGCGGACATGGGTGCGGAGACGATCAAGGTCGAGCCACCGGGAAAGGGCGAAATGACGCGCGGGTTGCTGGCAGATGACCCTGCGGCGAGCCTGCATGACATCGGCGAATATTAGAGAACGCGCGCAGGCGCTGCGCGCTGAAATCCACGCTCACAATCACCGCTATTACGTGCTGCAGTACGCGATAATATCAGACGGGGAGTTCGATGCCCTGCTGCGCAAATTGCGGCGACTGGAGGAGCAGCACCCCGAGCTGATTACATCCGACTCGCCCACGCAGCGCGTCGGCGGGCAACCCTCCGAGAAGTTCGAGAAAGCTCGTCATCCGGCGGCGATTCTAAGCCTTGGCAACGCCAACGGAGCGGAGGAGACACGCGCTTGGTTCGAGCGCATCGCGCGCCTTGACGAGCGCGTCGCGCCGGCCGCTTTCGTGGTCGAGCCGAAGATCGACGGCCTGACGGTTGTGCTGCACTATCGCGATGGCGTCTTCGTACGCGGCGCGACGCGCGGCGATGGCGAGATCGGCGAGGACATAACCCCCAACCTGCGCACGTTGCGCACGCTGCCGCTGCGCATTCCCGCCGCTGCGGCCGCCGCGCCGGCCGCCCCGAGCATGCTGGTGGTGCGCGGCGAGGCCTACATGCCCCGGCGAGCTTTTGCGCAATGGAATGAACGGCTGGCGGAGCAGGGCGAGCGCACCTACGTCAACCCGCGCAACGCTGCTTCTGGCGCGCTGCGCCAGCTCGACCCACAACTGACCGCCTGCCGGCCGATTGCGCTGCTGTGCTACGAGGTAGTGGCGGCCGAGGGCGTCGCTGCCGGCAGCCAGTGGCAAGCTCTGGAATACTTGCGCGCGATGGGCTTCGCGGTGTCGGCCATCTCGCGGCGGTTCGGCGGTCTGGATGAGGCAATCTCTTATTGCGAGCACTGGGTCGAGCGGCGCGATGCGCTCGATTATGAAATCGACGGCATGGTGATAAAGATTGACGAGCTGCAGCTGCACTCCGCGCTTGGCGTGGTGGGAAAGGACCCGCGCGGCGCGGTCGCATTCAAATTCCCGGCGCGTCAGGTCACTACCAGGCTGTGCGAGGTCGGCATAAACGTCGGCCGCACCGGTGTGCTCACCCCGTATGCCGTGCTGCAGCCGGTGGAGGTAGGCGGAGTGACGGTGAAGCAGGCCACGCCATTTAC
>CAZJDV010000157.1:0-2751 GCA_964544865.1 uncultured Dehalococcoidia bacterium
CTACGGCTGGGTGATAGTGGCCACGGTTGCGCTGGCCAGCTTCACCCAGAGCGCCGGCACGTTTCCAGTGCTGGGCGTCCTGCTTGGCCCCATCACGGACGAGTTCGGCTGGAGTCACACCGTCTTCATCGGCGCCACCACGGTTGGCACCATTGCAGGAGGGGTCGTCGCCATCTTCATTGGCCCCTTGTTGGACCGGTTCGGAGGACGTTGGATCCTGGTTGCGTCCATGGCTATTCTGGGCGGGACGTTCGTGCTTCTTGCCTTCGTCCAGTCGCTGTGGCAGTTCTACGTGCTACAGATATTCGGTCGGATCATGACCATGGGGATCATAGGGCTAACGCTGCAAGTGATCATTCCCAAGTGGTTCGTGGTCAAGCGTGGCAGGGCGGTGGCGCTTGCGGGGCTGGGAATAATGGCGGGGAACACGGTTACGCCGCTGTACGTCCAGCTCTTCGTTGACATTAGCAACTGGCGTGTGGCCGCGGCGGTGGCGGGAAGCGTGATCTGGGCGGTGTCTCTGATCCCGTGCGCGGTCTTCCTGAGGCGTCAGCCGGAGGACATGGGTCTGCTCCCCGATGGCAGGCAGCCACATGCGGCAGACAGCCTCGACACGCCAGACGGCGGCGTCGCTGATGCAGCGGAGCAGAGCGGGGAAATCTCCTACGGGGTCCGGCAGGTCCTGCGTCTCCCGTCCTTCTACCTGCTGGCCACCGCGTTCACTCTGGCGTTTATGGTTGGCCCGGGCCTTATCCTGCACATGATCCCATACTTCACGGACCGGGGTCTGGAGGCGGGGCAGGCGGTATGGATCGTGGCCATGTGGTCTGCCAGCGGCTCGCTGGGCTCCCTGATGTTCGGTTTGCTGACAGAGCGGTTCGGCGCTCGCCTGGTGCTGGCCGCGGACTTCTTCCTGATGGCGCTGTGCATCTTCTGGCTGCTGTTCATACAGTCGCTGCCCGTTGGCCTGGTCTGGGGGTTCTTTCTGGGTCTGACAATGGGCGGGATGATGGTGCTGTACCAGGTGATCTTCGCCGACTACTACGGGCGGAACTCCCTGGGCGCCATTCGCGGAGTGATCTGGCCGGTGCAGATGGGCAGCAACTCCATGGGTCCTCTGAGCGTGGCGCTTGTCTTCGACTCCACGGACTCCTACATCCCCATCTTTGCGGTGTTTGGAGTGCTGACGCTAGCCGCTGCCCTTTGCGTCTTCTTGGCCAGACCGCCGCAGCCGGTTGGCTCCGCGCCTGAGGCCGTCCAGGAGACGAGTCCAAGCACCGTCGTCGCGTCGTCAGCCGTGGACGGAGACGGGTAGGCGGGGTGATGAATCCCGACCAGTCGGGACGACCACCCCTCTGACCCCCTTCCTAGCCAGGAAGGGGGGAGTTATTGTACTTGAGGGACACCCTCAGACTCCCGACAATCCCGACACGTCGGGATCTGAACTCCCCCTTTCACCCGGCTAGGCTTGGTTGCGAAGAAGCCCGTCATTATGGCGCACTTGTGATGAGCCTATCGTCCCTTGAAATCTGGCTGGCGTTTCTCCCGGAAGGCAAGCCGGCCCTCCTGGTTGTCTTCGGTCCTGCCGACGATAGCTTGCAGGGCGTCTTCGTATTCCACCTGCGTTGCCAGTCCAACGTTCAGGCCGTGGTAGATCGCTTTCTTGGCGAGCTCCATGGTCACGGATGGCCCTTTGGCAAGACGGGTCGCCAATTCCATGGTCCGCTCCATGAGCTGCTCATGGGGTACCACCATGTCGACCAGGCCTGTGCGCTCCGCCTCCTCCGCACGGATCTCGTCGCTTAGCAGTAGCATGAGCAACGCCTTTGAGGTGCCGACTAGCCTTGGGAGGAGCCAGGTGGACCCCATATCCGGCAATATGGCCCTGCGAATAAACGCGGTGACGAACCGCGCCTGGTCCGACGCGATACGCAGGTCGCATGCCATCGCGATGGAAAGGCCGCCGCCCGCGGCAACGCCGTTTATGGCCGCAATTATGGGCTTGTTGACCTCTCGCATCCTGGAGACCATTGCGAAGCGGGACGTCTCCAACTCCTGGCGACCGATCTCACGCTGCCGAGCGGCGCCACTCGCCAGGTCCGCCCCTGAGCTGAACCCCCTGCCTTCGCCGGTCAGGACCATCACCTTGGCCTCGTCATCGTCGTTGACCTCAGCCAGCACCCTGAGAATGCCAAACCGAATGCCTGTCGTGAGAGCGTTCAGTTTCTCCGGGACGTTCAGGGTGACGAGGACGACGCCGTCGTCGTTCTTCTTGACCGTCATGTCCTCGTAGCCTTCGTAAGGGGTAAGGCCGGCGTACATCCCGCTCATGTTCTTGTCCTCCTTGGTGCCGTTTCTTGAGAAACCGCGTCCTATGCAGCTTCCTCCCTCCTTCGTCAGGGAGGACTGAGGTGGGGGTCAATCACCCCCATCTTGACCTTCCCCCATCGAGGGGGGAGGGATAAGCCTCTCCTTGACCCTCTCCGACAGGGAGAGGGAATGATCTCTCCCCCGCATCTGGGGAGAGAGTTAGAGAGGGGGTTAACCTGGAGCAGTCTTCAATCACGTGTCCCTTTTATCAAGGGCAGATGGAATGCCGTAAACGTGCGAGACATCCTGCACTATAGTGAGCCGTCTTCGCGGTTGTCAAAGCCTGGCTTGCGGCCAGCATGAGCGACGACTACAATGGCCGCATCTTTTTGCGCTTAGACAATCCGGGGCTGCGGTGCAGCGCCACTTTGGACGGGGCAG
>CAZJDV010000158.1:0-2729 GCA_964544865.1 uncultured Dehalococcoidia bacterium
CCTCGTCGATTGGTCGCCAAGCGTCCTCCAACTTCATCGGCGGCTCGAATACGAAAAGGTAGTAGTGCCGGGCGTCGTTGAAGTAGATCGTCCGTCGTCGTCTCATTGCTGGGCCCTCCTCTGGTAAGCGCTACGCCAACTATAGCAGTGGGTCTCCCTTCGCGCTAATCACGCTTCCGCCTCACGTATCATCCGGCATCTTCACGCCAAACCGCCCGGCAGCGGCCCTCAGGTTGCTGGTATCGGCATACCGCGGCAGACCTCGACTTGCCCCGGCTGGGTGCTGTTCCACGCATTTTGTTGTAGCATTCGACTGCCCGTATTCGATCTGCCTCGTGCTTAACGGAGAACAGCATGGTGCACGAAACGTCTTGAGCGAGGATGAAGGCCCATCGATGAGGTTTGAGCCGCCACTACCCGTAGAGCTTGTCGATGAGCTGTTCGCATTTTGGACGGCGATATTCGGCGCAGACAGCGACCTACCTCCCGAAGTGCTCCTCGGAGAGGAAGATGAGCACAACCGCACCACGGTCCACCTGGACAGGCGAGGGGAAAAGCTGGCTGGCACGTGCGTGCTTATGGTCTCGAAGAGAGTACCGGTTCTCGGCGGCATCAGCGCGGTGGCCACGAGCCCTGAGTCCGGCGCTCCGGGATCGCGACCAACCTATCCCGGCAGGCAGTCGATGAATTCCGCAAGGGTGGCGGACAGGCGCTGTTCCTGGGTGGAGGAAACCCCAACGCCGACAGGATCTACCATCGGCTGGGATGGCGCAAGCTGGCCGGAGCGAACATTATGGCCAACATCTCCAGCCGCGACTCGCTGATTGGAGACCCAGCAGGCAGGAGGATGTCATGGCCGCCGAGATGATGAAGGTGACAAGGGACGGAAAGATGGTGCGCGAGGTCCCTGTCGAGCGCATACCGCTAGATTATCCGGGGCTTGAAGGTAGGGCCGAGGCCTGCATGGGCCGCACGCGCAACGGAGACATCTGGGCGGCCGTGGGCTTCAACATCGCCGGCGGCCGGCCTGGAACCGGCGCCAACCCGGAGCGGCTCTACCACTCGACCGACGGCGGCCGGACCTGGACCGGCCGGTTTCTCGCGCCTACCGGTGACGAGCGCATGTGCGGGTTCACGGTGCTCACCGACGATACGCTGCTGCTCGCCGTTTCGGGCATGGGGGACGTGAAGATGTACCGCTCGACCGACCTGGGCCGGAGCTGGGACCCACCGGCGACCATACCCCCGGACCCCTTCGAGACGATCGGGGAAGGATTTCTGTCACTGACACAGCTAAGGGATGGCACCGTGCTGTTTCCGGTTGCCCGGTACGACAGAAAGCCCGAGGGCGTCCCCAACGAAAGCCCTCAGTATGTCTTCCGCTCGGACGACGGTGGCCGGACGTGGCACGGGGGCGGCGACCTTGCCGACGCCGGGGTAGAGGCCGTCGGACAGGGGCCGGAGCGGCGCTGGCCCGGAATGGGTGGCACGTTCCCCGGTTGCCTGGAAACGCATCTGCTGGAGCTGGCCTCCGGAAAGGTGCTGGCCGCCTTCCGCTACTCCGGGTTTCAGCAGCCTTGGCACCGCGAGAAGGTCAAGGAGTGGGGCGGCGATCCCAAGGGAGATGTCACAGGACGCCTCTTCAAGCACGTCTTCCTCGGCGACTCGGACGATGGTGGGCGCACGTGGACGGACCTTAGGCCGGTGCTCGATCCGGAGGGTCGGCCCCTGCTGCTATTGGGCGAGTGCCACGGGCAGCTTACGCAACTCCCGGATGGCAGAGTCGTGCTGGTGAACGACCGGCGCTATCCCTTTCCTCTTCACGCAGACAACGACGTCAGGGGACGCGTCAGCGACGACGACGGGCGGACCTGGAGCCCCGAGGCGTACCAGGTAGCCACGGGGATGGGGTACCCCGCCAGCGTGGCCCTGGATGACGGTACTATCGTCACGGTTACGGGGAACACCCAACTTGACGATCGCGTAAGACCCATCGGCCCTTGGAGTGCCCAGGCCGTGAGATGGCGGCTGCCGGAACAGTAAACGGCGGAGAGATTCAGCATGGCGTAGATCGACGCATCCGCCTCGTGAGCCGCCTCCACAAGTCACTCGATTGGCAGATCGGGGTCTAGCACCATATAGCCGTAGAACTAGAGGCGCGACGTAGTCAATCAGGCCCTCCTTGAGCCACGTGCGCACGTCCAGCCCGTAGCGGGCGTTCATCTCCTCGATCGGGTTCCGCGCCGCAGATCGAGGTGACCCATTCGACCTTGGCGGCTGGAAGGTGGAGTCGATTCGGCTAAGAAAGAACTAGCCGGACTAGTCCGGCTAGTTGACGACTCCACCGCAGCCTAGAGTACCAGTCGCCGATGCCACCCTCAGCCTCGTCGCTTCCCAACGCGGAACCCCGAACCCTAAGCCCCGCAACCCTGTCTAGCTACCGTGCGTCGCGAAGGCACCGTTGACATACGCTGACCGCCCCAATTAAACTCGTTTCTGATCATTCCACGTGGGTGGCCCCGCAGTCGCAAGAGCGAGGATGGGCGTGTTCGGCGCTGGATGGTGGGCGATCCACCATCACATCCCGTGCTCGGGAGGCACATATGGCCAAACTTGATTTCGTCGACGCACACGTCCACTTCTACGACATGCAGTATCCGGAGCTGTTCTACGCCCACTGGCAACCCGGCGTCCCCCACCCGAGCCTCGGCTGGCAGATACAGAAGCTA
>CAZJDV010000159.1:0-2688 GCA_964544865.1 uncultured Dehalococcoidia bacterium
GATCCGCCGCGGCTATGCCGACGGCGACATAAAGAAGATTCTGGGCGAAAACGTGCTCCGCGTCATGGAGGCCGCTATCGGCCCGTAGGGCTCATGGCCATCCCGTGACTCCACAAGCGCAACAACGAGCATAAAATGATATCGCACGTATAGTGCCTCCGCCGCACGAATGCTGCATATTATTGGCGAATTGCATGGCGTTGCTTCTTTTGACGACGGACACAATGCCGGAACATGTGGAGGGTCCATGCCGCTCCTTCAAAGCCATCCCCATCTGCTGGAGGCGACCTACACAGCCACCATCCGCGGCCTGAGACCCCTCCGCCGCTGGCTCAGGCCCGGAGGGAAGATGGAGAGGCTATTCGTGGTCGGCGAGAGGATCACCAAGGGCGGTATCTTCGACTGCCGCATGTGCGGTGACTGCGTGCTCCACGCGACAGGCATGACCTGCCCGATGACCTGCCCCAAAAACCTGCGCAACGGACCGTGCGGCGGGGTGCGCCCGGACGGTAATTGCGAGGTCTTTCCTACCAAGCCGTGCGTCTGGGTGCTGGCGTGGGAGCGCTCCAAAAAGATGCCGGACTACGGCGCGGGGATACTCAGCATCCTGCACCCCCTGGACAGGGATCTGCAAGGGACGTCCGCCTGGATCAACGAACTGAGCGGCGACGTCCGAAAGGCGTCAGAGGGATGGGCAGAGTGAAATCGGGGTCCCGTCTGGAGCGTGTCCTGCGGTCAGGGCGCTTCGCGGTCACCGCGGAGCTTAATCCTCCCGACGGCGCCGATCCCCAGGAGGTCTACTCCCGCGCGCTTGTCCTATCGACGGTCTGCGACTCGATCAACGCCACGGACGCCTCCAGCGCCATGGCGCATATGTCGAGCGTGGCCGTGTCCGCGCTACTGGTCGGCAGCGGCTACGACCCTGTAATGCAAATGACGTGCCGCGACCGAAACCGCATCGCGATCCAGGGCGACCTGCTGGGCGCCGCGGCGCTGGGCATCCGCAACGTCCTCTGCCTGACCGGCGACGGTGTCCAGGCGGGCGACCACCCCGACGCACGGCCTGTGCTCGACCTGGACTCAATCACCTTGCTGCGCACGGCCCGCATCTTGCGAGACAAGGGCCGGTTCCTCAGCGGCCGAGCGCTGGATTCACGCCCGAAGCTGTTCCTGGGCGCCGCCAGCAACCCGTTCGCCCCTCCGCTGGACTTTCGTCCTCTGAGGCTGGCCAAGAAGGTGGAGGCCGGCGCGGACTTCATACAGACCCAGTACTGCTACGACGTCCCGAGGCTGCGTCAGTTCATGTCAGCGGTGCGGGACGCGGGCCTGGACAAGCGCGTGTTCATCCTTGCGGGCGTCGGGCCCTTGCGCTCGGCCAGGGCCGCCGAATTCATGCGCGACAACGTTCCCGGCGTCGTGATCCCAGACGAGGTCATCGACCGCATCAAGGCCGCTCCAAAGGGTAGACAGCGCAGGGAGGGAGCCCGCATTTGCGTCGAGATCGTCCAGCAGGTTAGGGAGATACCGGGAATAAGCGGCGTCCACCTCATGGCCTTCCGCCAGGAAGAGTTGGTGCAGGAGATAGTCGAGGAGGCCGGACTGCTCCGTCGGCAGCCGTCCATTCAGCTTGAGGAGGCGTCCATCGGCAAAGATACGACGGCGCCGGACTAGCGGGTCCGCCGCTGGGTCTCCCGCCCGGTCCGCACGGGTGCACGAGCATCGAAGGCCCTGACTACCCTGGTACCGGCGATGTAGTCGTGCAGGCACAGGCGGTTGCCGAAGAAAATGAACAGGACGTCCACCACTAAGTAGACGACAGTCAACGACAGCAACCCGTTAACGACGGCCCGCAGGAGCACGTTCGACACGAAGCCGCCGTTCCGCCCGCTGTCGACCCTGACCACCTTGATCTTCAGCAACCTCTTGCCGATGGTCTGCCCGTCCGATGACAAAAGCACGAGCTGCACGATCATTCCGAATGCGCCGGACACTATCAGCACGATCTGGATGACCGCCGACGCGGGAATGGCGCCGGGCACGAAGCCCGCGACCAGGAGGGAGGCCATCGTAAAAGGGGCGTCGACGGTCTTCGCCAAGAGCCGCGAACTCCGGCTTGCCCACACGAGCTCAGCTTGAGGAAGGTCGACTCCTCCGCCGAGAGGCGTCTCGCACCTGCTGCAGAAGCGGACATCCCTGCGATTCCCGGTGCCGCACCTGGGGCAGGTTATGGAGCGTCTTTGACCGGACAACATAGCAGCCGACTCCGGTATTGGGGCCTTGGGGCTAACGGTGTCGACCGTAGAGGTCCCCTTGTCGATCTCTTCGAGCACGCCGCCGTGCCGGGCCCCGATTCCACCTCGGATTGACCCGCACCATGCGCCGTTCTAGAATGACAACCGCCGCCTCGATTCTCTCCGCACACGAAAGGCAGGATCAAACATGGATGAAGCACGCTTGACGCCCCGCGCCATCATCGACCAACTGCACGGGAACACAGTTACACACGTCGTCTGGCTGCCCGATAGCGAGACCAACTTCATGTACGAGCGTATGGTGGCCGACCGGGGCATTCAAATCGTGCCCATCTGCAGGGAGGGCGAGAGCATGGCCGTGGCCGCCGGGCTATGGGCGGGAGGCGAGAGACCGGTCGTCATGATACAGAATACCGGCCTGTTCGAGTCCGGCGAC
>CAZJDV010000160.1:0-2667 GCA_964544865.1 uncultured Dehalococcoidia bacterium
CCGAGTGCGTGTCGACGACGATCGAAGAAAAATGTAGTTTGCGGGCTCGTTCGCTAACCACTGCGGCCTCCTGATGTCGTGATTGGCGCAAGGTCGTGCTCCTCAAGATCCTCTGGGCTGCGGATTACGGTGGCTGTGCCGCGTTGGCGGCCTCGGCCGAGGGCTGTACCGACATCCGGGGCAGCCAGTAAAGGAACGCCCAAGCGCCACCCGCCAGGGCGGGGACCAAGCCCCAGAAGATGGCGGATAGGCGCAATACGAAGGACACGGAGTCCCCGGCCGAGCTGTCGGACACGAGCAGAGTGCCCGAAACGGTGGTGGCGCTAGCGAGCAGGTTCAGGCCGCCGCTGGTCCATTCCGACGTCCACGCGGCAATGTGATCGACCCAGCTGCTGCTGAGGAATCCGTAGTAGAGGGCGGGGGCCAGTCCCAGGCTGGCCACGAGGATGAGCCATGACCGCAGTGTTGTCTGGGGGCCCAGCGCCATCGCAGACTGTCGTCCTGAGCCCGTCGAAGGACCGCCGGAAGGGCGCGTGACGGGGGTAGGGGCGTCGGGTCGATCGCCGCGCAGGTCCAGGCTTTGGCTTTCATTTTCGTGGTCCATCGGATACCTGGTGCCATTATAACCCATGGCAAGTTCATTGACACCCCTGGAGGCCGTCCACTAGAATCTCAGGACAGACAGCGTCCGAAATTCGTAGCTGGTTCTTGCGGCGGACGGCGTCGTTTGCCGATGGGCGGCAGGGGCGATTCCCCCGATTCTTGGGCGGTGCGGAGCGCGGAGCAAATTATGACAAGTGACGAAATACGTGAGGCATTCCTCAGCTACTTCGAGTCGAAGGGCCACCTGAGGGTGGCCAGCTCGTCGCTGATTCCCGTGGGCGACCCGACCCTGCTGCTTACCACCGCGGGGATGGTGCAGTTCA
This sequence comes from uncultured Dehalococcoidia bacterium, assembly GCA_964544865.1. Lineage (GTDB taxonomy): Bacteria > Chloroflexota > Dehalococcoidia > Lucifugimonadales > CAJWER01 > CAZJDV01. The sequence continues at coordinate 927 of CAZJDV010000160.1, forward strand.
AGTCCTACTTCGCCGGGGAGACGGAGCCACCCAACAGACGGCTGACATCCTCACAAAAGGCCTTCCGTGTCGTCGATATCGACGAGGTGGGCGACGCCACCCACATAACGCTGTTCGAGATGCTGGGCAACTTCAGCATTGGCGACTACTTCAAGGAGGGCGCGATCGAGCTGGCCCTGGGGTGCCTCGACTCTGTCATGGGGCTGCCGAAGGAGCGATTCGCGGCGACGGTCCACGACACTGACGACGAGGCCATCGAGCTCTGGAAGAACGCCGGCATCCCGGCGGAGCGCATCTTCCGGTTCGGTGACGAAGACAACTGGTGGGGTCCCGCGGGAGCGGAGGGGCCCTGCGGCCCGTGCTCCGAGCTTCACTACGATTTTGGAGCGGACCGGGAGGGCTGCGGCCGGCCCGACTGCGGCCCTAACTGCGAGAACGTCATGGGCGGTTCTGGCCAGGCCTGCGATAGGTACATAGAGCTGTGGAACCTGGTGTTCATGCAGTTCTACCACCACCTGGACGGCACCCGGACACCGCTGCCGTCGACGGGTGTCGACACGGGCATGGGGTTCGAGCGGCTGGTGACGGTCTTGCAGGGCGTCTCGTCGATATACGAGACGGACCTATTCGTGCCGCTGGTAAAGAGACTCGAGGAAGTCTCGGGTGTGCGCTACGGCGGCGACCCCGAGGCCAGCAACGCGATGCGCGTGGTTGCGGAGCACGGCCGAAGCTCGGCGTTCCTGCTGGCCGACGGCGTCGTGCCGGGCAACGAGGGGCGCGGCTACGTCCTGCGGCGGATCATCCGGCGGGCCATCCGCCACGGCCGCATGCTGGGCCTGGAGGACCCATTTCTGGGCCGGATCGCGTCGGTGACCGTCGACAGCATGGGTGAGGTGTACCCGGAGCTGCGAAATCATCGGGAGTTCATCCTTACGGTGCTCAAACTGGAGGAGGAGAAGTTCCAGCGGGTCTATGACAACGGCTACGCGATGCTCGGCGATGCCTTGAAGCAGGGCGCGACGCTGACGGGCCATGATGTGTTCCGCCTCTGGGACACCTACGGCTTCCCGCCTGAGATGACCGAGGAGATCGCCGGCGAGGCCGGAGTCGACGTGGACCTGGCTGGCTTCCAGGAGGAGATGGCGGTGCAGCGGGAGCGGGCCCGCGCCGCCGGCAAGTTCGGTGGCGACCAGGCGAAGATCCGCGTGTACGAGGGCCTTGGGGTCGGCGCGACCAGGTTCCTGGGGTACGAGGAGCTGGCGGCCACATCCGTTGTCGTGGGTCTCATCGTCAACGGGGAGGCGGTAAGCGAGGCGGTGGAGGGCGACGAGGTGGAGGTAGCACTGGTCGAGACACCCTTCTATCCGGAGGGTGGCGGCCAAGTGGGCGACGCCGGGAACATCGACGGGCCCGAGGGCGGTCTCGATGTCGGCGATACCCAGACGGTCATGCAGGGGCTGATCATGCACTTCGGCAAGGTGGCCCGGGGGAAGATCAAGCTGGGCGACTCCGTCGATTCGCGGGTCAGCGGCGTCCGGCGCGAGGACACCGCCCGTAATCACACGGCGACCCACCTTCTCCATGCTGCGCTCCGCCAGACGCTGGGATCCCACGTTCGCCAGGCAGGGTCGCTGGTCGCCCCGGATCGCCTCCGCTTCGACTTCAGCCATGTCGAGGCGCTGACGGCCCAGGAGATCGAGCAGGTCCAGCTAATGGTCAACGAGAGGATCAGGCAGAACGT
>CAZJDV010000161.1:0-2665 GCA_964544865.1 uncultured Dehalococcoidia bacterium
GCCGCCACCACCGGCTTGGGGCAATAGCGCATCCCCTGCAGCAAATCCTGAAAGGTGCGCCCCATGCGTTCGACAGCAACGGCGGGCGTCTCGCCTCCGGCCAGCAGCGCCTGCGGGTCGATGTTCGCGCCGGCGCTGAACAAACGCCCCTGATTACCAATTACCATCCCCACCGTCTCGGCGCTCGCTTCCAGCCGCTGTACCGCCGCCTGCGCCAGCTCGACCACGCCCACGCCCAGCGTGTTCGCCTTTCCGTGGAACTCGAGGAGCAGCACGCCGTCGCCCATGTCGAACAGGCTGGCCTCGGCGTTACTCTCCAGTTCGCGCCCGGCCTGCCGTAGGCTGGAGACGCGCAGCGCGGCCCGCGGCGCGGCGACCGGGGCGTACGCGCCCAGTTCAGGGTTGTACTGTTCCTTCGCGCCGTCCGCCTCGCGATAGAATGAGTTGTGCCCCGCCGCAAGCATATCGCTGACCCACGGCGCGACCGCGTACCCATCCTTTTGCATGCGCGCCGCCGTGTCGGTCACGCCGAGCATATCCCAGTACTCGAATGGCCCAGCGGCCATCATGAAGCCCCAGCGCATGGCGTCGTCAATCGATATCAAATCATCGGCGATTTCCGGCACGCGCTGCGCGGCGTAGTCGAAAAGGGCAGCCAGAGTGTGCCAGACGTATTGCGCCGCGCGGTCCTCGTGCTGCACCCAGGCGCGCAGCCGCTCGCCAAGGTCTTCAATCTTGCGCACCGCACCGATTGAATCAAAGCGCACCTTCGTCGGCGGCACATGCTCCATCTTTTCGGCATCCAGCGGCCAGAACTCCTTGCCGCCCCCAGCTGCCTCCACGCGTTTGTAGAAGCCGATACCACTCTTGTTGCCCAGCCACTCGCGCTGCAGCATGCTCTCCATCACCGCGCCGATTTTGCCGTCCGCCCGGCCGCCGGCAGCATCGCCGGGCAGCGCGGCGGCAATGTTGGCGCTCACCAGCGCGGCCACGTCCAGCCCCACCAGATCCATCAGCCGAAACACCGCCGTCTTCGGATACCCCATCAGCGGCCCGGCTATCGAATCCACCTCTTCCACCGTGTAACCGTTCTCGAGGCCATAGCTCATGCGGAAGCCATTGTTGGCGCCGCCAACGCGGTTGGCGATGAAATTGGGCGTATCCTTACACAGCACCACGCCTTTGCCCAGTCTTTGCGGTGCGAACTCGCGCAAGAAATCGACTAGGCCGGCATCGGTGTCAGCAGTGGGGATGAGCTCCAGCAATTTGAGATAACGTGGCGGATTGAAAAAATGCGTGCCCAGAAAATGACGCCTGAAATCCGCCGAGCGGCCAGCTGCCAGCTCGCTGATAGGCAGCCCGGAGGTGTTGCTGCTCGCGATCTGTCCCAGCGGCCGGATGGCATCCAACCGCTCGAAGAAGCCGCGCTTAACTTCCAGTTTCTCGACAATCACCTCGATGACCCAGTCGGCTGCGGCGAGTCTGTCGAAGTCATCTTCCAGATTTCCGGGCGAAATCAGCTCCATGTCGGCGCGCGAGTAAAAGGCAGGCGGGCGCGCTTTCTGCAGCCGGGCCAGATTCTCGCGCACAATGCGGTTGCGCACCGACGGCTCTTCCAGCTTCAGCCCGCGCGCGGCTTCCTTTTCGCTAAGCTCACGCGGGGCGATATCGAGCAGCATGACCGGGATGCCTACCCCAGCCAGCAACGCTGCGATGCCCCCACCCATGGTGCCCGAACCGACGACGGCAGCGCTGCGGATTTGAAACGGTTTTACAACCATGTGTGCCTCTCTCCTCCAACGCGTTCGACCTGCCGCCATCTTGCAATTAAGTTGCGTTTTTCACAATGTGCCGCGGCCATTCGGGCGCCCACAACCCTTCAAGCCGAAAAGACGCGCAGCGCCGAGCGCGCGGCGGCAACACGCTCAAGGTCAACTGTCACTCCGTGCCCCACGCCGCCCGCCGCGGTCAGCGTGGAATCGCGGTTGAGTACAAAATCGGGCGCGGCGATATCTTCATCAAAGTATCGTGCCGAGGCGGAAATATCCCCCGGCAGCGTGAAATTGGGCAAAGTCGCCAGGGCCACGTTCACCGCCCGCCCCACGTTAGTTTCCATCATTCCTCCGCACCAGATCGGCACGCCGCGCTGTGCGCACAGGTCGTGAATCTGGCGCGCGGCCGTCAGGCCGCCTACCCGCCCGACCTTGATGTTGATGACCTTGCAGGCCTCGATGTCGAGCGCCCAGCGCGCGTGCTCGGGCGAGTGGATGCTCTCATCTAGGCAGACCGGCGTACGCAACTGCGCCTGCAGCTTAGCGTGGTCCACGATGTCCTCGTGATGCAGCGGCTGCTCAATCAGCAGCAGGTCGAATTCATCCAGCTCGTGGAATATCGCCGCATCCGCCAGTTGATAAGCCGAGTTGGCGTCCACCTGCAGGGCTAGATTCGGCCAGCATTCGCGCACCGCGCGCACCACTTCAATATCCCAGCCCGGTTTGATTTTTAGTTTGACGCGCTCGTAGCCCTCATCAACGCGCAGCGCAACCCGGTCGAGCAATTCATCGACTGTCGCCTCGATGCCTACGCTCACTCCGACCGGCACGCGCTCGCGCACTCCGCCCAGCATCGCCGCCAGAGACTCGCGCCGCGCGCGGGCCAGCAAATC
>CAZJDV010000162.1:0-2644 GCA_964544865.1 uncultured Dehalococcoidia bacterium
GGTCACCGTTACGTCGCCAGTCGGTCACCGTTACGTCGCCAGTCGGTCACCGTGTTCGAGACCGTCTAGAATTGCCATGTCCCCGGTCCCTTCCTCTGCGGCCGCGACGAGGCACAGCCCGAGCAGCGACGCGGAGACTGCGGCCACGAGTCGCTGTCGATGCATGGTTCCTCTCCTTCCGGCGACTGGTGTCCATCAACCCAGCAACAGCCGCGCAAATAGTGTCGTAGTACGGCGCCGACGTCGTGAAGATCGTGGTCCGCCTTCGAGCTTGCGGCTCTCACGTACGTACTACCAGTAGGAGTCGTGTCTTGCATCAAGTAACGGCATCGCCGCCGGGTACCACTTCGGCGCGCGCCCGCTCATCCGCCGCCAGCAGCCTGAGAATGGGCTGCACCAGTCATGTCATAATGGCCATTATCGGAAGCGCGTATGGGGATTCGGTGTCCGGACGATGGATGTCTACCGTGACCGCCGTGCTATTTCGCCGACTTGATGCGGCCCCACGCCGAGGCGAGCTTGTCCTTCGGCTCGACCGCGAAACCGACCGCGTACCTGCCGAGCCCGTCGTCCATGATGGCGAGAATGTCCGCCACCTCAAGCACTCCATCATAGACCGCGACCTCGTCGACGGCGCCCAAGAACGTATCGCCCAATCCCCCGCCGATATGGAACGGATCCGGACGTCGCTGGAGCTCCGCCGGCGCACCACCCACGTGCTGGTTCTCGGCCTCGACACCATTCATGTAGACGGTGATAAGGCCTGCTGAGGTGCTGGAAACGAACGCCCAATGCCACCACTCCCCGAGGGCAGCGTCCGGGAAGGGGATCGTGGCGAACTGGAACGGAGTGCCGTAGTGCCACTGGGCCCTTCCATCCCAGGGCATCAGCACCGTGAGCCGACCCAGGGCCCATACGCCCCCCTCGTTCACGTCGAAGGGATCCAGACTGAGCAGCGGCTGGTTGCGCCCGGCGTCGTCGATCCGTGCCCATATGAGGACGGTGATGTCCTCGGTCGGCACGACCTCGCCGAATCGCTCGACGGCGATATAGTCGCCCGCACCGCTGAGGGCTACGGCTCTCCCGTACGGGCCGTCGATCCACTCATAGCCGTTTCCTTCGATCACGCCTTGGTGGTCGCGTCCGGAGGAATCGTGGGCCCTGTCGCCGTGCCCCGCGTCTAGGAGCCACACGCCCACGAAGCTTTGGGCATCAATCTCGGCCTGACCCAGCATCGCAAAGAGAAGGCCGGTGAAGGCTGCACAGACAGTGAGCGTCAGTCTGGCGTGCATCGGCGAACTCCTTGTCTGCCGGACAATGGGCTTCAAGTTGCGTTCGACGCCTCCAACCTCAATCTACTGCAAGCCGTGATCCACTATCTCAGTGCCCGCCATGCCCACTCGGGCGCCACGGCGTACGTCAGTGTGATCGAATCGCCCGGCTCGAGTGTGATCGATTGTCCGGCTGCCAGCCCACCCTGGACCGTGTGCGACACGGGCGCGCGGTCCGGCAGCGGCTCCATCGGCGGGCGGTTCAGGCTGTCCGCAAGGCTCAGATTGCGCGACAGCCGCTGCGGCATGCTTCCCGCGTCCGTGAGTGTCCAGTCGGTCACTTCCCCTGGATCGAGGATGAAGATCTCCGTCGTGTACGGGTTCCGGTTCACGATTGGCCGACCCGATTCCGGCAAGTCCGGCGTCGGGAGCCCGAAGCCCACGGACCAGTTCGGCACGATGCGGTTCGTCGGATACTCCGCCCTGTTCGTGACGCCGCTCGGCAGGTTCATGGCGTAGATCGTGTTGTCGCGGGAATCGGGCTCGAAAAGGATATCGTGGCCCTCTTCGCGCACGCCATAGAACGACAGATGCAGCTCGTTCCGCTGAGCGAAGACGTCTGCGCCGATGGCGTTCTCGGGTACAAACGCTTCGGGTGTCACGTATCGACCGGTCTCTTCGTCGAGGTAGACGCCCCGCGGTGCATGGAAGGAGCCCTCAAATCGGTTGCCGAAGATGCGCTTCGAGCCCGGATCACCGAGCCTCAGACCCGTGCAGTCGCCGCGGGAATGCATCTGATTCCCAAACATGACCGTGATGTTGTTGTTTGCGATGGGGTGTCCGGTACCACCGTGGTCGCTGATGTGCACGCCCATCTTCTGGGTGTTCGTCTCCTCCGCGAAGAGGTAGTTGTTCGAGATGATGCCTTGGGACGAGTCGAGCACCAACCCGGTGCCCGAGGCGTTGAAGCAGCAAATCGCCGAGAAGTCAAAGACCGAGGCGGTGACGACGGTGAAGTCGTCCGGTCCGGATGTCGTCGGCTTGATCCGGACTGCCGCCCCGTCGGAGTTGGAGACGATCAAGCCGAACTTGTACCGGCAGTTCATCTGGCTGTCGATAACGACGGCATCCCCAGTCGGCTGCGCGTAGTACAGGACGTAGTTCCCGCCGTCCAGCTTGACGAACTGGCTCCACGGAACTCGCAGAGTCTCGTGAAGCTCATAGACGTTCCCAGGCTCGACTAGCTTGCCGTCATGTATGCCCCCCCGCCCTCCGAAGATGTAGACATCGCGGCAGTGCTCATGCGCATAGTCCAACGCCTCTTGGATGCCGCTCGTTCTTGTCCCGGGAGTGTTCGGTCCGAAATCGCCGCC
>CAZJDV010000163.1:0-2005 GCA_964544865.1 uncultured Dehalococcoidia bacterium
TCGGGGGACACCCCCGTGCCCCCGGCAAAGGGGCTTCGTCCCTCTGCACACCCCATTTGGGGGTCAGACGTTCCGGCCGACTTTGTGTGCAAAGCCTGTCCCCCTCTGCTCTCCCCCGGCGGGGATGTTGAGATAATTACTAAAGATTCAGGGTGTTGGGTTTGGAGTGACCCTTCGACGGGGTCAGAGTGAACGGGTGTAGGGTTTAGGGTGAGAGGTATGGGGTGAGTCACCGGCCAACACTGGACTTCGCGTGGTCATAAGGGGAGCCCCACCCCGGGGTTGTGCCCACCCGGCCCGGCCCACGCTGCGCGTGGGCAAGGTATTCCCCACCCCAGGTTCTTCGGCGTCCTGGTGGGACGCCTCAGAATGACATGAGGGTTTGCACGGCGGGACCCCATTGAGTCACAGATGGGGTGAGGGTTAGGGGTAAGGAGTTTAGGTGAGCCTTCGGTGGGCTGCCCGAACCTTCGGTAGGCTCGCACTCCGACAGGCTCCCCGAGGGGTCGGGACAAGCAGGGAGAGCGTGTAAAGGGGTCAGGGTATGGGGTTGGGGGTTTGGCGGTCAGGCGCCGTGGCACTTTTTGTATTTTTTGCCGCTGCCGCAGTGGCAGGGCTCGTTGCGCCCGATTTTGCGGTTACCGGCGGTGACGGCCTCTCTCCCTCGTTTGCCGATGACCTGGCTCATGGGGGACGCGCTTTTGGCGGCGATCCTGGCCCTGCCCCCGCGCCTGCCGTCGGTGGGTCGAGCGTTCTGTTCCATGCCCAGGTGGAAGATCGTGTGGACGATGTCGTGGCGGATGCGGCCCTGGAGGTTTTGGAACATCTCGTGGCCCTCTTTTTTGTACATGACCAGAGGGTCGCGCTGTCCGTAGGCGTACAGGCCGATGCCCTGCCGCAAGTGCTCCATGCCGGTGAGGTGCTGGACCCAGTTGATGTCGATGGCGCGGAGCATTAGCTGACGCTCTACGGTCCGCATGTTTTCCGGCGTCAGCGCCTTCTCGTGTTCTTCGTAGAGCGCCCGGGCGTGGGCGAGGAAGCGGTCCTCGATCTCCTCTTGCGCCATCTGCGCGACCTCGTCGGGGTCGGTCATTTCCGGAGGCGGCAGCAAGATGCCGGCGAGTTCCCTGAGCATCGCGTCGGTGTCCCACTGCTCTGGCGCGATGTCGGCCAGGTACTGACTTAAGATGTCGCCGATCTCTTCCTCGACCATGGACTGGATGTTGGCCTTGAGGTCTGCGCCGCTGAGGACTTTTTCGCGCTCGCCGTATATGACGTCGCGGTGGGTGTTGACGACGTCGTCGTACTCGACCAGGTGCTTGCGCATGTCGAAGTGGTAGCCCTCGACCTTGACCTGGGCGCTTTCGATGGACCTGCTGATCATCTTGTTCTCCAGGGCCATCTCGTCTTCGAAGCCGGCGAAGTCCATGATGGACCTGATGCGGTCTCCGCCGAAGCGTCGCATGAGGTCGTCGTCGAGGGCGACGTAGAATGTGGAGCGGCCGGGGTCGCCCTGCCGTCCCGAGCGTCCGCGGAGCTGGTTGTCGATCCGCCGGGCGTCGTGGCGCTCGGTGCCGACGATGTGTAGTCCGCCCAGCTCGACGACCTTGTTATGGTCGGCCTCCCACTCGTCCTGGGTGATGTCGAGGGTAGCGGGGTTGCCGCCGAGAACGATATCGGTGCCGCGACCGGCCATGCTGGTGGCGACGGTGATGGCGCCGGGGCGTCCCGCCTGGGCGACGATGGCCGCCTCGCGCTCGTGTTGCTTGGCGTTGAGGACCTCGTGGGGGATGCCGCGGCGCTTGAGCATCTCGCTGAGGTGCTCGGACTTGTCGATGTCCGTGGTGCCCACCAGGACGGGTTGGCCGGTGCGGTGGCGCTCCTCGATCTCTTTGATTACGGCCTCGTTACGGGCCTTCTGGTTGCGGTAGACCAGGTCGGTGTCATCCTCCCTGATCATGGGCTGGTTGGTGGGGATCTCGACCACTTCCAGCTTGTAGATCTT
>CAZJDV010000163.1:2015-2637 GCA_964544865.1 uncultured Dehalococcoidia bacterium
CAGAACTCCTCTGCCTCGGTGGCGGCGGTACCGGTCATGCCGGCGAGCTTCTCGTACATGCGGAAGTAGTTCTGGAGGGTGATGGTGGCGTAGGTGATTGTCTCGCGCTGGATGTTGAGCCGCTCTTTGGCTTCGATGGCCTGGTGAAGGCCGTCTGAGTAGCGGCGTCCGGGCATGAGGCGGCCGGTGAACTCGTCCACGATGACGACCTCGCCGTCCTTGACGATGTACTCGCGGTCGCGCTGGAAGATGACGTTGGCCTTGAGTGCGTTTTCGACGAAGTGGACGATACTGAAATTCTCCGGCGCGTAGAGGTTGTCCACCTTGAGCATCTTCTCCAGCTTTGCGATGCCCTCGGTCGTCAAGGAGACGGCGCGATGTTTCTCATCGACGGTGTAGTCATCTTCGTGTCCGAGGTTGGGGACCAGCCGGGAAAACGTCTGGTACTCCTTGGGCGACTGCTCGGCGGGGCCGCTGATGATAAGGGGGGTCCGGGCCTCGTCGATGAGGATGTTGTCCACCTCGTCTACGATGGCGTAGCTCAGGCGGCGCTGGACCCGCTGGGCGTGCTCCAGGACCATGTTGTCTCGCAGGTAGTCGAAGCCGAACTCGTTGTTCGTGC
>CAZJDV010000164.1:0-2619 GCA_964544865.1 uncultured Dehalococcoidia bacterium
GAAGAAGAATTGACACAATGTTTAGAGCATCCAGATACTGTTGAGTTCGTTGTTGCCGTTGCTCATGATCTGTCCCTTTCTCTGCAATTGATTGAAAACCGCAATTCCGGTGAAATTATACTTCCGTCCTGTGTGGCTGCAAATTATTTCCCCGAAAAGACAGGGCTAAAATGTGTCCCTGCCGGGGGCCTGGTGCGGCGCGGAAGGCGAGCCGCCGGCGCCCACTACCGCGAGTTCCCTTTGCCTTTCTGGTCCTTCTTGGAGGTATCGGCCTGCTCACTTGTGTCCTTGGAAGCCGGTTTGTCTTTTACTCCCGACGCGTCTTTGTCGGCCGCCTTGTCTTTCTCGGCGGCTTTGTGGTAGGCGTCGCTGCGGTAGTCGGTCTGGTAGAATCCGCTGCCCTTGAAGATGATCCCCGCCCCGGCACCGATCAGACGTTTGAGCGTCCGCTTGCCGCATTGGGGACACTTGCGGACCGCGCCGGCCGTGATGGACTGAAACAACTCGAACCGGTGCCCGCATGCGCCGCATTGGTAGTCGTAGGTGGGCATCGATTACTCTCCGTTGGCGGTCCCTTCGCTGTCGCCGTCCTGGTCGTCCCCCGCGGGCTCTTTGGAGACGATTACCGCCGCCGGTCGGAGCGTGCGTCCTTTCATTTCGTAGCCTTTTCGAACCTCTTGCAGTACCGTCTGGGCCGGATGATCGTCGGAGGGCTGCTGCATCACGGCCGAGTGTTTGTCGGGGTCGAACGGATGACCGGCGGCATCGATCACGGACACGCCGAACTGCGCGAGGGTTTCCAGGGCCTTGTCGTGGACCAGTTGCATGCCCTCGAAAAGCGGGTCGTTCTGGCCGTGGTTCTTGCGGCCGGCCTCCATCGCCCGCTCCATGTCGTCCAGAACCGGCAGCAACTGTTCGATCAGTTTCGCGTTGGCGAACTCGCGGGCCTCTGCGATCTCCCGCCCGACGCGCTTCTGGTAGTTGAGGTAGTCGGCCGCCGTCCGCTGGAGGCGTGCCAGCAGGTCATCGCGCTGGGCCTGAAGTTGCTCGGCAGGACTTTCTCGGACTTCTTGTGACTCCGGTCGGTCCTGATCGACCCCGGCGGCCTGGGGCTGCTCGGTGTTCCGGCCTTTGGTTTTGTGTTTCCTGGCTTTGGTCATGGTTAGATTCCACCGCTTTGTGGTTTGGTCGTCCGGTGGGCCGAACTTCTGGGCGGTCATTCCCAGAGGATCGCCGCGCACGGGACGAGAACTTCAATAATGTCCTACGAAAAGCATTCCTTGAGTTTGTTCAAGAACCCTTTTCTCTGTGGCGTAACAGCCGCCTCCTCGGTTTCAGCGAATTCCTTGAGGAGTTCCCGCTGCCTTTTAGTGAGTTTCTGTGGGACTTCGATGAATACCTGGACGTGCTGGTCGCCGCTGCGCCTGGTGCGCGGCGACGGTAGCCCACGTCCCTTCATGGTGATCATGTCGCCGTTCTGGGAACCGGGTGGAATGTTGACCTCGTCGGAGCCGGTTAGCGTGGGAACCTGGATCTTTGCGCCCAGGGCGGCCTGCGAGAAAGCGATGGGCACCTGGCAGATCAGGTCGTTTCCGTTTCGTTCCAGCAGGGGGTGCCGGCGGATACGAACATAGCAGTGCAGGTCGCCTCGCGAGGTGCCGTCCTGCCCCGGCACGCCCTCGCCGCGCACGCGGATTACCTGTCCGTCGTGGACGCCGGCGGGAATGTGTACCGTAAGCACTCGCTTTTTCTTGGTCCGCCCTGAGCCGCGGCAGTGGTGGCACGGATCGGTCACCACTGTTCCCTTACCCTTGCAGCGGGGACAGGCGGTGATCCGCACGCTCATGCCGAAAAAACCGCTGACCTGCTGCTGCACCTGCCCGTAGCCGCCGCAGGTATCGCAGCGCTGGGGTTGGGTGCCCTTCTTGGCCCCGCTGCCGATGCACTGGTCGCACAGGTCTATCCGCTCGAATTCCAGTGTCTGGTCCACCCCGGTGGCTACCTGCTCCAGCGACAGTTCAACCTGGGTTTCCAGGTCATCCCCGCGACTGACCGCCCGATCGGTTTGCGAGGGGGCGCCCATTCCCGCGAAGATATCCTCGAACATTGTGAAGATGTCGCCAGAGCCCATATTGCGAAAGTCATGCACCCCCGATCCTCGCAGGCCCACGTGACCGAACTGGTCGTATCGCTTGCGATTGACCGGATCGGCCAGCACCTCGTAGGCTTCGGCGAGTTCCTTGAACTTCTGTTCCCCTTCGACCTTGTCGCCCTTGAAGTTGTCCGGGTGGTACTTCAGCGCCCCTTTGCGATACGCACGCTTGACTTCCTCCGCGCCGGCACCGCGCGAAACGCCGAGCACTTTATAATAATCACGCTTTTGAGGCATATGTGAGTTCGGATTCCGGATTGTCGCTGCGCCACCTCGCCGTGCGCGAGCGAAATCGACTGCCCGCAGTTCCATGGAAGTCGCTGCGCTTATCCCGGGGCGTTCGGGACACGGCGATACGGACGGACAAACGCCCGATGTTCAGCGAAGCGAAACGTTGGGGACGCTCCTGCGTTAAGGAGAATCTTCGTCGTCCCGGTTTCAGTGAGTCCGCAATCCGAAATGGGATC
>CAZJDV010000165.1:0-2604 GCA_964544865.1 uncultured Dehalococcoidia bacterium
GGCCCACAACCCTGCAACCCTGCCTCTGAGGGCAGTATAGCCTAGAGGGCAAGGGGGAGGGCTACGGCCTAGCCGCCCGTCTAGTACCCGAGATCAGCCCCAACGCTAGTACCATCACCACGAGCATCCCAGCTACGAGTGCAGCCAGCCCCAGCCGGATGTGCCAGGAACGTTCCATACATTGGGAACCGGTGTAAGGGTTGCCTCTGCCAATGACGCTGGTGCAGGAGTCGGTGTGGCTGCTGCCGTGACATTGATGTTGACGGTGGTGGTGTTGCCAGCAGCGGAGCCATCGGTGGCAAAAACCTTGAAGCTGGCGGTGCCGATAAATCCAGCGTTAGGCGTGAAGACGACATCTATCTTGTTCGTTGTCCCGGGCTTCAACGTGTATACAGCAGTCCCTCCGGTGACAGGCTCTACGATAGCCCAGCCAAGAGTGTCCCCGTCCGCATCTGAGCCAGTGAGCGTGATGGTGAGCGGGGTTCCCGCTGTGGTGCTGAGGGTCTGGGAATAGACGACTGGAAGGTGGTTCAGGAATCCAGGTCTCGCCCTAGTGTGCGTCGAACCCGTACCCATCTGGATCGTGTAGTTCGAGCTGGCGGCTCGCCCTACAAAACCCACTGACCCTAGCTCCGTGATTACCCCGTAGCTCCCGGACGACATCGTCCCAGAGGCCGATGAGAACGAGAACGAGTGCAATCTTGTGGGGGAACCGGCACCCATAGCCCCGTTGGCCAAAAGCACCGCTGCGGCGATAGCAACATTAGCAGTCGCCAGAAGCAGGATGCTCCTGGGATGGATTGGTATTGGGATGTAGCTCGCTAACAAGGCCTATGGGTGGATCGGGGAAGCCACAGGGCTAACCACCTGCACCGTGCCAAGATTGAAGTCATCAAGGTTGTCGTAGATCAGGTCAGATATGGCTCCGAGATCTGTCGTCCCCCAGTAGCTGTCGGACACCGGGATGGTCACGTTGCTGTCTACGCGCTGCAGCTTGACGGCCTCCGTGTTATTAATGAAGTCGATGCGAGAGATGGTAGGGATAGTGACGTCGGCATCGCTCGTATCAATGTTGGAAAGAGTGATCCCAGTCTGTGCGTTCGTAATGACATTATCCGTAATAGAGATCGATCCCTCAGGAAAGGAAAACCGGTACTGGAATGTCGCCGTCGTCGTGGCGTTAGCGGCCCCGAGGAGGGTGAACGTCCTGGCATCCACATCAGAGCTGACGACGAAAGAGCTAGACGAGCCGACCGTGGCGGTCGGGTTACCCGTCAACGGCGTGGTGCTAGGTGAAGTCGAGGCATAGCCCGCTGCCGTCAACACTACAGTCACACCCGTTGACGTCGCGGTGCTCGACTCGGTACCGGCGGTTCCGTTGGCGATATCAAAGAATTTCGAATTCGCCGGAATTCCGCTGAACACCGGGGTGCGGTCGAGGCCACCGAGGAGGCCGTCATCAACTCCGTGCTGCGTGCCGAGACGATGTCCGGCCGGGACGGCAACACGCGGCACGGCATTCCCATCGACCGGGTTGAGCGAGTCCTGAGCCGCCGCGCCTAGAAGCGCGGCCGAAAAGGGGGTGTGCCCCGATGTCGCATCGGGGCCGGGAGTTTGAGGGTGTACCTTAAGCCTCGTTCGCCTCCCAATCCTCGCGCAGCAGCCCGTAGTAGACATCGTCCTGCCGAACGCCTCGCGCCAGGGAGTGACCCCGAAAAAGCCCCTCGCGGGTCATCCCCAGCTTCTCCATTACACGCCACGAGCCTACGTTGAGCACATCCGCGTGCGAGTAGATCTTTGCCAGGCCAAGCTCTTCGAAACCCCAGCGGACGACCCCTCGCGCCGCCTCCGTCATGATGCCCTTTCCCCAGTGCTCTTTGGCCATCGAGTAGGCGAGCTCGGCGATCTTGTGTTTTTTGTCGATGGTAAGGCCTAATCCGCCGATGACCTTCGAGTCCACCACTATCGAAAATCGGGGGCTCTCGGCCCATGGCGCGAGTACGTTTTGTGCGACGAAATCCTCTACATCCTCTACCGTGGAGGGGTTGAAGTGGCGGCTCCATTCGTCGTCTATCGAGTAATCGAGCACCTCGGCTATGTCGGTTAGTCTGATTGGCCTGAGCAGCAGACGTTCGGTACTCAGCTCGATTCCTTCTCTCATGTTCGTGGTACCTCCCCTACCTGGCGGAGTCTGTCTCAGATCCGTTCACCCAAAATATGCCTCTCCCTCGCCGAGAGAAAAGAGGATGAATTTATAGCTGGGGGATGCCCCCAGACCCCCACCAGAGGGGGTGATCCCCCTCTGGACTCCTCCGATATCTGACTTTTCAGACATCCTCCGTTTCGAGGCTGGCGTTGCCCTCATCGACGTAGGCTGTGGTGCCCACGCGGGTCACGGTGATATTCTGCCGGTATACGCCTCCAGCTACGGCGAGCTCGGCGGCATGCGTCTCCGTCTCCGATTCTACCGAGCCGGGGGCCGGGCCATTCGCCAGCGCCTCCGTGAGGGCGCGGCCGTCCATGGAGCCGGGGGCGTCGAGACCGAGGAGATGCAGGACCGTAGGGGCGATGTCCACGTTGCCCGAGGGCGTTTGCAGTGCGATG